>JAZBPE010000121.1:0-50558 GCA_036353345.1 Erythrobacter sp.
CCTTCGCAGCGCCCCTCATATACCGCTTCCTCGCCCCCGGGCCAGGCGAGTGCTAGCACGCAGTGGAAGGAAGCGGCACGATCGATCTCGGGTCCGCGCTCCTGCAGCATCCCCTCGACCTTGCCCATCGCCATGAACCAGTCGCGGCCCGGCTCGCCCTCGAACCATTGACGCTCGGCCCAGTCGGCGGTGTAGACCCCCGGCCGCCCGTCGAGTGCGGCGACGCTGAGACCGCTATCGTCGGCGAGCGCTGCGAGACCTGAGGCCTCGGCAGCGCTTCTCGCCTTAAGAAGCGCGTTATGTGCAAACGTCGTTCCGGTCTCGGCAGGCTCGGGCAGGCCGAGCGACCCGGCGGAGAGGCACGTCATCCCGTAGGGCTCGAGCAGCGCGGAAATTTCCTTCAGCTTACCCGCATTATGGGTCGCAATCACCAGCGAGCCGCTGCCGAGCCGCCGCGTCATTTTACCGCTTCGCGCTGCGCGTCGAAGATGCGGTTGCAGCCGATACGGGCGAGGCGCAGGAGTCGCAGCAAGCCTTCCTCGTCAAAGGTCGCACCTTCAGCCGTTGCCTGGACTTCGGCGATGCGGTCGCCATCGATCAGGACGAAATTCGCATCGGCATCGGCGTTGGAATCCTCGTCGTAATCGAGGTCGAGCACCGGAGTGCCCTTATAGATACCGCAAGAGACCGCGGCGACCTGCGCGGTGATGGGATCGGCGGCGATTTCGCCTGCGGCAATGAGCTTGTCGATCGCAATCCGCAGCGCCACCCAGGCGCCAGAGATCGCGGCGGTGCGAGTGCCGCCATCGGCCTGGATGACATCGCAATCGAGGGTAATCTGACGTTCTCCAAGCTTCTCCAGATCGACGACGGCACGCAAGGATCGTCCGATCAGCCGCTGAATTTCCTGCGTTCGTCCCGATTGCTTGCCCCGTGCCGCCTCGCGGCTGCCGCGCGTGTGCGTCGCGCGCGGAAGCATCGAATATTCGCCCGTCACCCAGCCTTCGCCCTTGCCGCGCATCCACGGCGGGACGCCTTTCTCAACGCTGGCGGTGCACAGCACGCGGGTATCGCCAAAGCTGATGAGGCACGACCCTTCGGCGTGCTTGGTGAAGCCGGTCTCGATCGAAATAGCGCGCATTTCGTCGGATGCGCGGGAGGATGGTCTGGTCAAGCGAAGGTCCTTTTTATTGGTCCGCGAGAGTCTGGGGGCGACGTTCAGCGCCGCTTGGAGGACAATCGTCGCTTCGACAAGCTTGGGCAGCGCGACAAAGCGCGATAAGGGGTTGCGATGGCATCGCCCCCGATCCACGAAATGAGCGAACGCGCGCGCGAGATTTTCCGGCGCGTGGTCGAAGGCTATCTGGAAGACGGCCACCCGGTCGGTTCAAAGACGCTGGCGGCGGATGGCGTGCTGAACCTGTCGCCCGCCTCGATCCGCAGTGTCCTCGCCGATCTGGAACGCCTCGGGCTTCTCGCCGCACCACATACCAGCGCGGGGCGGATGCCGACCGATGCCGGGCTGCGCCTGTTCGTCGATGGCATGATGCGCGTGGCCGAACCGACCGAGGATGAGCGCGCTCAGATCGAAGCGCGGCTTGCCAGCGGAGGTCCCGTCGAACAGGCGCTCAATGAGACCAGCGCGCTATTGTCGGAGCTTTCGGGCGCTGCGGGCATGGTGATGGTACCGACGCGCGAGGCGGCGATCGCGCAGTTCAGCCTGGTACCGCTCGGTGATACGCGCGCGCTTGCGGTACTGGTTGCCGAGGATGGCGGGGTGGAAAACCGGGTGATCGAGCTCGATGCGGGGATGGCCAGCCCCGCGGCGCTCGAAGCGGCGAGCAACTATATTACTGCGCGGCTCGCCGGGCGCACGCTGGCGATGGCGGCGCAAACCATGGCGGCCGAACTTGCCGCCGGACGTTCCGAGCTTGACGAGGCGAGTCGGAATCTGGTCGAGCGCGGCCTTGCCGTTTGGAGCCGCGATGCCGAACAGCGGCCGGTCCTCATCGTGCGCGGCGCCGCGAACCTGCTTGATGAAAGCGCGCTCGACGATATCGAACGGGTGCGTTCGCTCCTCGATGATCTGGAAGATATACAACCTGTGGCGCAATTGCTCGATAGCGCGCGCGATGCCGAAGCGACGCGTATTTTCATCGGCAGCGAAAACCGCCTGTTCGGTCTTTCGGGATCCGCAATCGTCGCGTCGCCCTATCGTGACCGCGAGGGGCGGGTCGTCGGAGTGCTTGGCGTGATCGGCCCGACACGGTTGAATTACGCGCGCGTGGTCCCCATGGTGGACCTCACCGCCCGATCGCTCTCGCGAACCCTCGGGCAGCTTCACCGCTTGAACGGATGACCAGACGCATATGATGGAAAACGACAAGCCGCAGGCCGACGCCGCGGCGCAGGAAGAACTGAAAGGCGTGCCTGACAAATTCCTCGACGATGAGGGCGAGCTTGAAGCGCCCGGCGAATCCGACACGGACGACGCTGACATCGGCGAGGCGCTGGCGGCACTGCGCAACGATCTCGAAGAGGCCAGGCAGGAAGTGCTTTACGCCAAGGCCGAAGCGCAGAATGTGCGTCGCCGGATGGAGAAGGACGTGGCCGACGCGCGCAACTACGCCGCAACCGGCTTTGCCCGTGATATCCTGAGCGTGTGGGACAATCTGTCGCGCGCGGTCGAAGCGATCCCCGATGCCTTGCGCCAGGACGAGACGATGAAGGGGCTGGTGACAGGCCTCGAAGCCACCCAGCGTGAGCTCGAGAAGGTCTTCAAGCAGCACGGCATCGAACGCGTGGCGGCCAAGGGCCTGCCTCTCGACCCCAACCAGCACCAGGCGATGATCGAAATACCCAGCACCGAGCACGAACCCGGCACGGTGGTGCAAGAGATGCAGTCTGGCTGGATGATCAAGGATCGCTTGCTGCGCCCCGCGATGGTGGGTGTGGCGAAGAAGCCGGAGTGAGCGCGCGCTATATCGTAGCCCCCTTGAACCGCACCAGCACTTCATACGCGTCCTTCGATTCAACGCCTGCGATCTTGACCCCGTGCCGCAGCCAGAAAGCGTGTTTCACGATCTCGGCCTGTTGCTCGATCCCGTAGGACTTGAACGGACGACCGGGCTTCAGTGCATAATCGTAGCGGCAGAAGGGGTGGCGGTTTAGGACGAGATACCAGCCTCCGCGGGTCTGGGTCTGCCACACATGCGTCAGCTCGTGGATAAGCAGTCCCTGGCGCAGGATGCTCGTGTCGGCAAAATCGTCGCAATAGGCCTCGCCCTTGGGGTGGAAATGCAAGTGGCCTTGCGGCGCCATCGTGGTGTTCTTCGGCTGAAAGGGGAACCAGCGGCGACGCTTGATGAGGACGCCGGAATAATCGATCGCCTCTCCAAAAACGGTCCGCGCGATCCGCACCTCGCCCGTAGTCAGATGCCGTTCGCCACCGACCGGGCAGGCGGGAATGGACGTTTTCACGGACTTTGCTGAGGACGGGGCGGGCGCGCGCTCGCTCAGCGCTCTTCCCCGGCGGCGCGGACTTCGGCTTCGAATATGTGGCGCGCACCGCCCGATATCTTGAGCGTCACCTCGGCGGTATCGCCCGGTTCGTAAGCGTCGCCCAATTCGAAAGCCATGACGTGCAGCCCTCCCGGCTCGAAACTGATCTTGGTGCCCTCAGTCAGCGCGATCGGACCCGCTTCGGCCATGACCATTTCGAAATCGTATTCCATCATATCGTGGACTTCCGCAGAAGTCGCTCCCTCGACTTCGGCTCCGCTGATCGAAATGCCGCGCGGGGCGCTATAGTCGACGTCGAAATAGATCGCTGCCGGATTGCCTGAAACGGGTGGGAGCACGAGCCGTGCATCGCTGATCACGAGACCGGGCACCGTGCCTTCGGGCGGCGCAGGCGCCTCGGCCTCTTCGGCGCAGCCCGCCAGCAGGAGCGCAGCCACGCCGAGCGTGGTGATCGATTGTGTCCTCAGTGTCATGAAAAGCCCCATCTTCGCTTAGAAAACCACGGCGTTATAGCCGCTCAGTCAGTGCTGAAAACTAGGGGGAAGCGTCACTTGTGCCAAGCAAAACCGCTCCTATATCGCGTTTACATTCGAGCCGCCGAGACGCTTTGCCGACACGATCGGGAAGCGCGACAGTGCGGCGTCCAAAGACCACCAGGATGGGGAAAACATGGGTAAAGTAATCGGTATCGACCTTGGCACCACCAATAGCTGCGTCGCGGTAATGGACGGCGGCAAGCCCAAGGTAATCGAAAATTCGGAAGGCGCGCGCACGACGCCGTCGATCGTCGCGTTCACCAAGGATGGCGAACGACTGATCGGTCAGCCGGCCAAGCGTCAGGCCGTGACCAATCCCGACAACACGCTGTTCGCGATCAAGCGCTTGATCGGGCGCCGGTTTGATGATCCCATGACCAAGAAGGACATGGAGCTTGTTCCCTACGATATCGTCAAGGGCAAGAACGGCGACGCCTGGGTTGAAGCGGGCGGCGAAGAATACAGTCCCTCTCAGATCTCCGCCTTCATCCTGCAGAAGATGAAGGAAACAGCTGAGAGCTATCTGGGCGAAGACGTGAAGCAGGCCGTGATCACGGTCCCTGCATACTTCAACGACGCCCAGCGGCAGGCAACCAAGGATGCCGGCCAGATCGCCGGACTCGAAGTGCTGCGGATCATCAACGAGCCAACGGCGGCTGCTCTCGCTTATGGCATGGACAAGGAAGACGGCAAGACTATCGCCGTCTATGACCTTGGCGGGGGCACGTTCGACGTCTCGATCCTCGAGATTGGCGACGGTGTGTTCGAGGTGAAGTCGACCAATGGCGATACTTTCCTCGGTGGTGAGGATTTCGACAATGCGATCGTCGAACATCTCGCCGACGCTTTCAAGAAGAAGGAAAACATGGACCTGCGCAGCGACAAGCTTGCGCTCCAGCGTCTGAAGGAAGCGGCCGAAAAGGCGAAGATCGAGCTGTCTAGCTCTGCCACGACCGAAGTGAACCTGCCCTTCATTACCGCGCGTATGGAAGGTGGCTCATCCACTCCGCTTCACCTGGTCGAGACGATCAGCCGTTCCGATCTGGAGAAGATGGTCGGCGACCTGATCGACCGGACCCTAGCGCCGTGCAAGAAAGCGCTCGAAGATGCGGGCGTTTCCAAGGACGACATCGACGAAGTGATCCTGGTCGGCGGGATGACCCGCATGCCGCGCGTTCGCGAAGTGGTGGAGAAGTTCTTCGGGACGAAACCGCATACCGGCGTCAACCCCGACGAAGTCGTGGCCATGGGTGCCGCGATCCAGGCGGGTGTCCTGCAGGGCGACGTCAAGGATGTGCTGCTGCTCGACGTGACGCCCCTGTCGCTCGGCATCGAGACACTGGGCGGGGTCTTCACCCGCATGATCGATCGCAACACGACGATCCCGACCAAGAAGACCCAGACCTACTCCACTGCCGAAGACAATCAGAACGCGGTTACCATCAAGGTCTTCCAGGGCGAGCGCGAGATGGCCGCGGACAACAAGCTGCTGGGCAATTTCGACCTCGTCGGCATCCCGCCTGCACCGCGCGGTGTGCCTCAGATCGAGGTTACGTTCGATATCGACGCCAACGGCATCGTATCGGTCGCAGCGAAGGACAAGGGCACGGGCAAGGAGCAGACGATCAAGATCCAGGCGTCGGGCGGCTTGAACGACAGCGATATCGATCAGATGGTCCAGGATGCGGAGAAGTTCGCCGATGAGGACAAGAAGCGCCGCGAAAGTGCGGAAGCGCGCAACCAGGCGGACAGCCTCGTCCATGCGACCGAAAAGCAGCTCGCCGAAAACGGTGACAAGATCGACGATGCGACCAAGACCGAAGTCGAGGAAGCGATCGCTGCGACCAAGACCGCGCTCGAAGGCGGTGAAGCAGAAGAGATCAACGCCAAGTCGCAGGCACTCACGCAAGCTGCGATGAAGATGGGCGAGCAGATCTACAAGCAGGAGCAGGACAACGCGGCGCCAGCAGGCGGTGGCGCAGGCGAAAACGCCGCTTCCGGCGAAGAGGCCCAGGACGAGGACGTCGTGGACGCCGAATTCTCCGAGGTCGACGAAGACAACAAGGGCTGATGTCCTGATGCGATGATCCGCCCCGCCGACGCGTCGATGCGCTTCGGCGGGGCCGGTTGTTTATGAGGACCGCAAGTTCAATGGCTCAGACCCAGATCGATTTTTACGAAACCCTTGGCGTTGCGCGCGACGCGGATGGCGGAACCATCAAGTCCGCCTATCGCAAGCTTGCGATGAAGTGGCATCCCGACCGCAATCCCGGCGATGCGGAGGCCGAGGCGAAGTTCAAGCTTTGCAACGCCGCATATGAATGCCTGAAGGATCCGCAAAAACGCGCGGCCTATGACCGCTTCGGCCATGAGGCCTTTACTCAGGGCATGAATGGCGGCGCTAGCGGCGGGCGACCCGGCGACTTCGCTGACATCGGAGACATTTTCGAGACCATTTTCGGCAGCGCGTTCGGCGGCGCCGGTCCGATGGGCGGTGCACGCACGCAGGCGCGACGCGGCGCGGACCTTCGCTACGACATGGAAGTCTCGCTCGAAGACGCCTTCCACGGCAAATCGACCGAGATCGAAGTCGAAGTCTCGCGGCGGTGTGATACGTGCGAAGGGTCCGGCGCCACGCCCGGCACGTCGGAGCGAATGTGCCACACCTGTAACGGCCATGGTGCCGTTCGCGCCAAGCAGGGTCTGTTCGTGGTCGAGCGCCCTTGTCCGACCTGCAGCGGGCGGGGCCACGTTCTCGAAGACCCTTGTGATGTGTGTCAGGGTGAAGGCCGGGTGGACCGGACCGAAACCATCGCGCTCGACATTCCGCCGGGCGTCGATACCGGCACCCGCATTCGCCTTTCCGGCAAGGGGGAGGCGGGCGCGCGGAGCGCTCCGGCAGGCGATCTTTACATCTTTGTCCACGTCAAGCCGCATGCGCTGTTCGAACGCGAAGGCACCACGCTGGCAGCGCGCGTGCCGGTAAGCTTTACCGTCGCCGCATTGGGCGGGAGTGTCGATATCCCCGATCTTGACGGCAGCACCAACACGCTCGACATTCCAGCGGGCATTCAGTCCGGCAAGCAGCTGCGCGTACGCGGCGCCGGGATGCCGGTGCTGCAAGGGCGCGGACGCGGCGATATGGTGGTCGAGATCGCGGTGGAAACGCCGACCAAGCTCAGCCGCCGCCAGCGTGAGATCCTGGAAGAATTTCGCGGGACCGAGACCGGTGAGGAATGCCCCGAAAGCCGCAGTTTCTTCAGCAAGCTGAAGGATGCGTTCGGGACCTAGGCCGCGCTCAGGTCGCGTTGCTGGATCCAAGTCGCTCCTCGACTTCGCGCCAGACGCTTCGCAACAAGCCACTGGTGCAGCGTTTGGCCTGATATTCCTCATTGAGGATCGCCAGGAAAGCCGCGCGCTTCGTTTCGCGCAAGATCTTGGGCATCACTTCGTCCTCTAGCGTCGATGCAACCAGATCAATCATCCGCTCGGCCCCGTGCAGCCGCCCCCACAGATAATCGTTCTCGCGATAGGCGCGGCTGAAGAACGCCCCGAAATTGTAGAATTCGATTCCCTTCAAGGTCGCACGCGTGCCACCTTCGCGGATCGACAGCGCATCTTCGGGAGAGATGCGGTCGATCTTCACCGGATTATATTCATCGAGCCGCTCGCTCTGGAGCAGCGGCAAGGTTGCCACATCGTAGAACGGGAAGCCGAGATATGTCAGCAGCATCCTGCGTTTCAGATTGCGCGGCATGTCTTCAAGCGCGCTGGCGAGCAACACTTCGGCCATCTCGTCCGTCTCGGGCAAGAGGCGTCGGTTCGCGAGCGCATCGAGCACCGCCCCCGGTTCGCCAAGCACCCGCTGGAAAAGCGCGGCCAGGTCCTCCCTGAGTACCGCGGCATCGTCGGCGCCGCGATAGAGCGCCAGAATGTCGAAAATGCGCGCGCGCGCTTCGTCCAGGGCGTTGTCGGGAATATCCGGATCGACCTCCCAGTCGCGCGACAGACGCCGTGCCAGCAATTGCAGCCGCCGCATGCGAAACCCGATATCGTGTGCGCGGAAGAAGTTAATCGCTTCTGCACTTGCGCCGCCGCTTTCCTGCGTCAGCGTGTCGATGCCCCGGCGCGCCAGTTCCTCGCGAAAGGCTTCTGCAATGGGTGTTCTGTCAGGCAAAGCGAGGCTGGGGGTTGCGGCAAGGACAAGGTCGGCAAGCCGCTCGATAATCCCGGCAAACTTTGTCTGGGCATAAGAGCCGAAGGCATAGCCCGCTCCCTCCGCCGCGGCCTGCTGCGCCCGGGCGCGCCAGTTCGCGAGCCGGCGCGGCGTCGGGCGGTCGAGAAACAACGTGCGTCCAAACAGCTTCTCCACCGCACGATCGATTTCCGGGCGCAGTCCCATGACGATGCGGCGCAGGCGCTCGGCTTCCTGAGACTGGCGTTCGATCCGCTCCAGATCATCGCGGATCGGTTGTTCACGCGGGATCGTCGAAAGCGAGCCAAAGATTGTCCCGAAGAATCCGATCGGGCGGGGCCCGGCACCATTCGCGCCGGGAGTGTCCTTTCCGCGTTCGGGGCGAGGATCGATATACACGAACCGCCGATCGACTTCGCGCTGCGAACTGCGCCCCGCAATCGCCTCGAGTGCAGCAGCGAAGGGTTTGTTGACCAGTACCGAACCGTCAATCAGCGCGACGTCGTCGAGCTGATCCTCCCTTAGGTGAACGGGCATGGTGCGCGCGACAAATTCGCTGCGGGTCGGCCAGTCGCGTTCGTTGTCGCGCGCGAGCGCGTCGATCTCGGCGAGCATCAATGGTGGAAAAGCGCCCGGGAAACTTGCAGTCGCGCGCGCGGCCAGCACCAGTTCGAGCGGATCGGCAAGCGCAGCGGGCGCATTCTCGCCGATGATGGCGCGGAAGGCGATCGGCATACGATGCTCGGTCTCTTCGACAACGGGTGGCGAATGCAGGCGCAAACGCTCGGCATGGCCGCGAAAGTCGGTGGCGGTGACGAACAGATCGACCGGATGGCGCGGCGGCAGAAGCGCGGGGCCGGCTTCCTGGGCGGCCATATGGTCGAACGCGTCGAGCAGCATCGACGAAAAGCGAGCGCCGGAAAAAGGCGGGTGGAACCATCGGCCGCGTACGAAGCGGGAAACCTTGTGGCGCACCTCGGCCCGCGTTTCGGGCGCGACGCTGGCGCTCACCGCATTGCCCGGACGTTTCAGAAACCACTCGGCGATCGGCTGCGCCCAGATCTTCGCAAAGCGCCACATCGGTTCGGCCTCGGGCGCGGTCAGCTTCTCGACATCGGCATTTTCCAGCCACAGGTCGGTCAAGGGCTCCAGCGATTGGCCGGACTGGATGGCATGCGCGAGGAATATCGCATTGATGCCGCCCGCGCTTGCTCCGGTCAGGATGTCCGGGAGCACCCGCAGGCGCAGCGCATGCTCGCCCTCGATCCGCGCAAGGAAATCGCGATAGACAGCCGCGACGCCATCAAGCTCTGTGCCCTTGCCGGCATGAAAAGCCTGGCTTGCGCGTGCAAGGTGCCAGACCTCCTTGGTTACGCCATGCATGTAAACGGCGAGGCTGACGCCGCCATAGCAGACGAGGGCAAGTCTCAGTTCCTTCTGGCGCATGATCCGTGCCTCATGCGCATGGACGGGTGAACATGCAATTGCGGGTCGCATCTGTTCTCGATAGAGGCGCGCGCTAGGGAGACGGTCGAGGTGGCAAAGGCAAAGCGGCGATATGTATGCGCGAATTGCGGCAGCGTGAGCGTTCGCTGGCAGGGCCAGTGCCCCGAATGCGGTGAATGGAACACACTGGCCGAAGAGGCACCGGCGACGGTTTTTTCGCAAAAGCACGATTTGTCGCGCGGCGGGCAGTCCCTGACCTTTGTGCCGCTCAATCGCCCGGCCGAGCTACCGGTGCGCAAATCGAGCGGGCTGGCCGAGTTTGACCGGGCCCTGGGTGGCGGCATCGTGCCGGGCTCCGCAATCCTCATGGGCGGCGATCCGGGGATCGGAAAATCGACCCTGCTGCTTCAGGCGGCCGCGAATGTCGCGCGCAGCGGGTCCGATGTTGTCTATGTCAGCGGGGAGGAGGCTGCGGGACAGGTGCGTTTGCGCGCCCAGCGCCTGGGTATCGCGGACGCGCCGATCCGGCTTGCGTCGGAAACCTCGGTGCGCGATATTCTCACCACTCTGGGACGCGAGGACCCGCCAGGGCTGCTGGTAATCGATTCGATCCAGACCATGCATTCCGACACAATCGAGGGCGCGCCGGGCACCGTCAGCCAAGTGCGCTCCTCTGCTCTCGAGCTGATCCGCTACGCCAAAGCGAGCGGCTGCGCGCTTGTGCTGGTCGGGCATGTGACCAAGGACGGCAGCATAGCTGGTCCGCGCGTGCTCGAACACATGGTCGATGTCGTCATGAGTTTCGAAGGCGAACGCAGCCACCAGTTCCGCATCCTGCGCGCGCTCAAGAACCGCTTTGGCGCGGTCGATGAGATCGGTGTTTTTGCCATGGCGACCGAGGGGCTGGAAGAGGTTTCGAACCCTTCGATGCTGTTCCTGTCGGGCCGGGACGAGCCGTTGGCGGGAAGCGCGGTGTTCCCCGCGCTCGAAGGCACTCGGCCGGTCCTGATCGAGATTCAGGCGCTGATCGTGCGGCTGCAATCGGGCGCGACCCCGCGCCGCGCCGTCGTGGGATGGGACAATGGCCGCCTTGCCATGCTGCTGGCCGTGCTCGAATCGCGCTGCGGACTTAATTTCTCCTCGGCGGAGGTCTATCTCAACATCGCTGGCGGCTACCGGTTGTCGGACCCGGCCGCTGACCTAGCCGTAGCCGCCGCGCTGGTTTCTGCGCTCGCGGATCGCCCGCTACCCGACAAGTCGGCGTGGTTCGGCGAAGTCAGTCTGGCAGGGGAGATACGCCCGGTTTCGCATGCCGACCTGCGCCTTCGCGAAGCGGCAAAGCTGGGTTTTACGCGCGGTTATGGGCCTGCCGGTGCCAAGACGGGATCGGCGAAACTCGATTACGCGCCTGTGCGCCAGCTTGCGAACCTCGTTGACCGGGTGATGCGCAAACAATAGTCCGCATTTCCAAGATGGCTGGTCTCGATATCATAATCTTCATCATCGTCGGCGTGGCGGCGATTGGCGGGTTCATGCGCGGCGTGGTTCAAGAGGTTCTGAGCCTTGCCGCCTGGATCCTTGCGGCATGCGCGGTCTACGCGCTCCACGGACCTCTGACCGAGCAGCTGCGCATGTACTACGACAGCGAACCGGCAACATCCCTGCTTGCGTTCTCAATATTGTTGCTGATCCCCTATGCCGCGATGAAGGTGATCGCGAACAATGCGGGCGAGGCGGCGCGCGGCTCGCTCTTGGGACCCATCGACCGAGTGCTTGGTTTCGGTTTCGGAACGCTCAAAGGCGCGATCATCGCGGTCTTCGCATTTGCGGTGCTGGTACTGGGTTTCGATACCGCCTGGGGCTACAAGGGGCGTCCGACCTGGGTCACACAGGCGCGCACCTACCCGTTCGCCGATTCCTTCTCTCGCGAGCTTGTCGCTATGATTGACGAACGGCGCGCACGCTTGCGCGATGAAGCTGAAAATGAAGATGCGGAGGCCGCGGGCGAATGAACGCGGTGCGCAGCGCGGCGCTCTACACCCCCGATATGCTAGCGCTCGCGGCGAGCCTGGCGAAGTACCCTCTTGCAAAAACGTTTGATCTCCGGGTTGAAGAGCGCGCACAGCCTTGCGGGAGCACGATCATCCTCGGCATTGATTGCGATCCGTCGGGACGCCTCGCGCAGATCGGCATGCAGGTCACGGCATGCGCGGTGGGCCAGAGCTCGGCGGCGATTCTCGCATCGGGCGCTCAGGGGCTCGACAAAAAGACATCGGCCGACAACTTGCGCGCTATCGAGGCGTGGTTGAGAGGCGATGCACCGCTGCCCGACTGGCCCGGTTTCGCCGCTCTCGAACCGGCCCGAGACGTACCCGGCCGACACGGCGCGCTTCTGCTGGCGTGGAGAGCGGCAGCGCGCGCGCTTTATTCGCACAGCGGGCCGCGCTAGACCTTGGGGCTGCACGCCAGCTCGGGATCGATATGTCAGCAAGCACCGCCGCGATAAAGGGAACCAGCGAAGCCGTAGCGCTCGCCGCGAGGGAGCCGACGAAAAAGGAAATCCGCCTCGTCGTCGGCGCATCGAGCGCAGGAACAGTGTTCGAATGGTACGATTTCTTCATCTACGGAACGCTCGCCTACATCCTGAAGGATGCGTTTTACGACGTCGATGATCCAACCCTTGGCCTGCTCCTTGTCTGGTCCACCTTCGCGGTCGGCTTTGCCTTCCGTCCCATCGGAGCGATCCTGTTCGGTTTTCTTGGCGACAAACTGGGGCGCAAATACACCTTCCTCGTCACCGTAACCCTGATGGGCATTGCGACCGCCGGGGTCGGCCTCATCCCCACGGTCGATCAGGTTGGAGTGCTCGCGCCGATCATCGTTATCCTGCTGCGCGTAATTCAGGGCCTTGCGCTGGGCGGCGAATATGGCGGAGCTGCGATCTATGTCGCAGAGCACGCGCCGCCCGACCGGCGCGGCTTCTACACCAGTTTCATTCAGGCGAGCGTGGCCGGTGGCTTCGTCCTTTCGATCGTCGTCGTGCTCGCCTGCCGCTTCCTCATTCCCGAAGACGATTTCGTCGCCTGGGGCTGGCGCGTGCCCTTCCTGCTTTCGATCCTCTTGCTCGGCATATCGCTGTGGATGCGCCTCATGCTGTCCGAAAGCCCGGTCTTCCAGGCGATGAAGGCGGCGGGTGAGACTGCGGGCAATCCCTTTATCGAAAGCTTCACCTATCCCGGCAACAAGCGCCGCATCTTCGTCGCGCTGTTCGGCGTGACCGGCATTTTGACGACGATCTGGTACACCGCCTTCTTCTCCGCGATGGGATTCCTGCGCGGACCTATGAACGTCGACGCGCGCGCGGTGGAGCTGATCCTGCTGGTGGCGGGCGGACTTTCGATGGCGTTCTATATCGTGGTGGGCAAATGGTCGGACCGGGTGGGGCGCAAGCTTCCGATCATCGTCGGCGCGCTGGCCACCCTCGTGCTGCTGTTCCCGGCCTTCTGGGGGATGGGCGCGCTCGCCAATCCCGGCCTCGCCGAGGCGGGGGAGCGCGTCCCCGTGGTGGTGAGCGGCCCTGAATGCGTCACCGATCCCTTCGCCGAATTGTTCGATCGCGAGCAGACCGATTGCGGCAAGGTGCTGGAGACGCTGACCGCCGCAGGCGTGCCCTATACGCTGACGCCGGGCGGCACCTTGTCGCTCAGCGCCGCTGCAACTCCTATCGCGATAGCGCCCGAATGGCTGGCATCCGGAACGGCACGCAGCGAAGGGATCCGCGCTGCCTTGAGCGAGCGCGGCTTCGACTTCACCCCGCAACAACCGCCGCTTGCCAGTATCATCGGGATCGTCGCGATCCTGCTCGGCCTCGGCTTCCTTTCCGCGTTGACCTACGGATCGGTCGCAGCGCTCTTGTCCGAGATGTTCCCGGCCAAGATCCGTTATTCCTCAATGTCGATCCCCTATCATATCGGTGCGGGCTATCTCGGCGGGTTCCTGCCGCTCATCGCGGGGGTGATCGTCGCGAGCACGGGCGATATCTATTCGGGCCTCTGGTACACATGGGGCGTAGTCGCCTTCGGCGTGATCGTCGCCTGGTTCGGCTTGCCAGGCGGCCCACCGCGCGACTTCGCCGATGACGCCTGAACCCCCGCCGCCCACGCTGCGGTTGCGGATCGATACCGAGGCATTGGCCGGCAACTGGCGCGCGCTCGATGCGCTGTCCGGCAGGGCGAGTGCGGGGGCCGCGGTCAAGGCGAATTGCTATGGGCTTGGCGTAGACGCTTGCGTTCCGGTCCTGCGCGATGCGGGCTGCACGGCGTTCTTCGTCGCGCATTGGAGCGAGGTGGCCGACGTCGCGCGGCATGTCCCGCCTGCGCAGATAGCGGTTCTCCACGGGCCGGTGAACAATCAGGATGTCGGATATGCAAGGGCGGTTGGCGCGCTACCGGTGATCAATTCGTTGGCGCAGGCATGGCGCTGGACAGCAGGCGGCGGGGGAACCTGCCACTTGATGATTGATACCGGCATCAATCGCCTGGGCGTTGCGGCCGATGCGCTAGGCGATCCGGCCATCGAGGCGCTCGAAATCGACATGCTCCTGTCGCATCTCTCTTCAGCTGACGAGGACCGCGACATGAATGCGCGCCAACTTGCCGCCTTTCTCGCAGCGGTGAAGCGCGTGTCGCACCGCCGCACGAGCCTTGCGAACAGCGCAGGGATCGCGCTCGGTTCCGATTATGCGTGCGATATCACCCGGCCCGGCCTTGCCCTTTACGGCGGGATCCAGCGACCTGAACTGGCCGATCACATCCGACAGGTCGCCTATGTCGAGGCTCAGGTCATTCAGGTCCGCGATCTCGAACCCGGCGATGCGGTCGGCTATAATGGTGCGTTCGTCGCGGAGCGCGCGATGCGTGTCGGCACGGTGTCGCTCGGCTATGCCGATGGTTTCGCGCGGACCCGCGGGCAGCAAGGTTATCTCGAACATGGCGAGACGCACTTGAAGCTGCTCGGCAAGGTCTCGATGGACATGGTGGTAGTCGACCTGTCGAATGCGGGCGAAGTGGGGGAGGGCACTTGGCTCGGCGTGCCGTACAACTTGCCAGATGCTGCGCGGCAAAGTGCTCTATCGCAATATGAAATTCTCACCGCGATCGGCCGCCGCCTGCGTCCATGAGACTTGCGCATCCGAACATGTTGCACTGCACATTGTGCAAGTGCTACTTTGCAAAACAAGTCGCTCACTCGGGAAGATGAAATGCCACGCAAACAGGACAACGGATCGGATGAGGCAACGCGCGGCGCGGTCATCATCAAGAAGTACGCCAACAGGCGGCTCTACAACACCGCTACATCCAGCTACATCACGCTTGACGATATCGCGGCGATGGTGCGCGAGAATATCGATTTTCAGGTGTTCGATGCCAAGTCGGGCGATGAAATCACGCATGCGATCCTGACCCAGATCATCATGGACGAAGAAGCGAATGGCGAGCAGATGCTTCCCGTGAGCTTTTTGCGACAACTGATCGGCATGTATGGCAGTTCGATGCCGGGCCTGATGCCGTCCTACCTCGAAGCGAGCATGCAGAACTTCCAGGCAAACCAGTCCAAGATCCGCGAAGCCTTCGACAAGGGAATGAGTGCAGGGCCGCTCGCCGCGCTTCATGAAACCAATATGGCAATGATGCGCGCCGCTGCCGAGACCTTCATGCCCGGCTCCACCACACCTGCCCGCAGCCCCGCAAGTCCGCCGCCGGCCAAGGACGATATCGCCGCATTGCGTGAGCAGATGGCCGCAATGCAGAAGAAACTGGACGATCTCGCCAAATAGCGCCACGAACCACGGCCTTATTGGACGAGACCCTAGAAAGCGGACTTTCGCGTGGCTGATATCCGACACGCGCTTACGACCAAGCGCGCTGACGACTTTTCGAAATGGTATCAGGAGGTTATCGCCGCGGCGGACCTTGCCGAGGAATCGGGGGTGCGCGGCTGCATGGTCATCAAGCCATGGGGCTATGGAATCTGGGAGCGTATTCAGCGCCTGATGGATGACCGGATCAAGGCAGCCGGTGTTCAAAACGCCTATTTCCCGATCTTCATCCCGCTAGCCAATTTCGAGCGGGAGGCCGCCCATGTTGAAGGCTTCGCCAAGGAGATGGCGGTCGTCACGCACCACCGCCTGATAGCGGACGGTAACGGCAAACTGATCCCCGATCCCGAAGCCAGGCTCGAAGAACCGCTGGTCGTGCGCCCGACGTCGGAGACGATCATCGGTGATGCGATGGCGCGCTGGATCCAGAGCTGGCGCGATCTACCGCTGATGCTCAACCAATGGAGCAATGTCGTGCGCTGGGAGATGCGCACCCGCATGTTCCTGCGGACCAGCGAGTTCTTATGGCAGGAGGGGCACACGGCCCACGCGACCCGTGAGGAAGCGCTGGACGAAACGCATCGCGCGCTGGAAATGTACCGCGCCTGCGCCGAAGAGGACCTGGCGCTCCCCGTTATTGCAGGCGAGAAGCCGGAGAACGAGCGCTTTCCGGGCGCGGATGAGACCTGGTCGATCGAGGCGATGATGCAGGATGGCAAGGCGCTTCAGGCGGGCACCAGCCACTATCTCGGCACCAATTTCGCGCGCGCCGCGGGGATACAATATCAGGACCGCGAGGGCGCGCAGCAGCACTGCCATACGACCAGCTGGGGCACATCCACCCGGCTTGTGGGCGGGGTGGTGATGACGCACGGCGACGATGACGGACTGCGTGTCCCGCCAGCTATCGCACCGCATCAGATCATCATTCTCCCCATGCTGCGCGACCGGTCTGAAGATGCGGAGATCGTCGCCTATTGCGAGGAACTGAAAGCGGGCCTTGCCGGGCAGCAGGCGTTGGGCGAACGGGTGCGCGTGCTGCTCGATTGCTCGCCGGGCAAGGCTTCGGCAAAGCGTTGGGACTGGGTGCGCAAGGGCGCTCCGCTGATCGTCGAGATCGGCCCGCGTGACATGGCGGAAGGTAAGGTGGCCGTGCTGCGCCGCGATAAGCTGTGGAATACCGAGACCGGCAAACTCGCCACCGCTTTTACCGAGCGCGCGGACTTTCTTGCGGGAGCGGGCGGGCTGCTCGATACCATTCAGCAATCCTTGTTCGATGAAGCGGCGGCGCGCCGCGATGCGAATATCACTCGCGGCCTGACTCAATGGAACGAAGTCGTGGAGTACTATGCGAACGCTGGCCCCTATCCCGGCTGGGTCGAGGTGCATTGGGCCAAGCCGAGCGGCGCTGCACTGGAGCGCGTGGTCGAACAGCTTAAAGGCGAAAGGCTGACCATCCGCAACGTGCCCAGAAATGCAGAGCCGGTTTCTGGCGTGTGCATCTTCACCGAAGAACCGGCGGTCGAACGGATCCTGGTCGCGCGCGCCTACTAGACATGCGGACAAACCTTCCTTCGACAGCCCCTGCATGAGCGGTTAGGGCGGGCGCCATGACGAAAGCACAACCCCACGGTCTGCCCACTGCAAAGCAGGTGCTCGACTTCATTCAGAGTTCCGACACCCCCGCTGGCAAGCGTGAGATCGCGCGCCATTTCGGTCTCAAGGGGCAGGAGAAAATCGCGCTCAAGCGGCTGCTCAAGGATATGGCGGAAGAAGGGCTGATCGACGGGAAGAAGTCGGCCTTTCATCGCATGGGCGGCATCCCGAAGGTGACAGTGCTGCGGATCGTCGCAATCGAAGAGGGTGAGCTGGTTGCGGTACCCGACAACTGGGCTCCCGACGCGCCGGACGAGCCCCCGCGCGTGACGGTGCGCGAGCTCAAGGGGCAGGGCGGCCGGACATCGAAATCGCGCCCCCCGGCGCTCAAGCGCGGGGACCGGATCCTTGCTCGAACAGAGGAGACGGAGCGCGGTTGGGTCGCCCGACCGATGAAGAAGCGGCCCGCGCGCACCGAAGGCCTGATGGGCGTCGTCGAGATCGACGGCAGCGGCAAGGCCTGGCTTGCGCCGGTGGACAAGCGTATCCGTCGTTCCTCCCCGATCGGCGACCTTATGGGCGCAGAGGAAGGGCAGCTTGTTCTCGGCGAGCGCACCGGACGCTCCGAGCGCGCCGGCGTACGCGTCGTCGAAGTCATCGGGGACCCGCTCGCACCCAAAAGCTTCAGCCTGATCGCCATCGCCAAGCACGGCATTCCGCACACTTTCCCACAAGAAGTGCTGGCCGAAGCTGAGAGGGCTGCGGAACTGGCCCTGTCGGATGACGCGCGCGAGGACCTCACACACCTGCCGATTATTGCGATCGACCCCGTCGATGCGCGCGACCACGACGACGCGATCTGGGCCGAGGCGGACGGGGAGGGAGGCTTTCGCGCGGTGGTCGCCATCGCTGATGTGTCTTTCTACGTACGCCCCGGCAGCGCGCTCGATCGAGAGGCGAGAAAGCGCGGCAATTCGGTTTATTTTCCGGACCGTGTCGTCCCGATGCTACCCGAATTACTCTCCGCCAATGTCTGCTCACTGGTCGAGGATGAGCGGCGCGCGGCGATGGTCTGCCATCTCCACATCGATGCGGCGGGCAAGGTGACCAAGCAGCGCTTCACCCGCGCGATTGTGCGCATCCACCATAATATCGCGTATGAGGATGCGCAGGCGGCGATCGATGCCGGCGATCCGCCTCAACATCTTGCGCTTTTATGGGAGGCATGGCGCGCGCTGGCGAAGGCACGGGCGGCGCGCGATCCGCTTGATCTTGACCTGCCGGAGCGCCGCGTGGTGCTGAACGAAGACGGGCAGATCGAAGAGATCGCGGTGCGCGAACGGCTTGATGCGCACCGGGTGGTCGAGGATTTCATGATTGCCGCCAATGTCGCGGCGGCCAAGGCGCTCGAAGCGAAGAACGCGCCGGTGGTCTACCGGGTTCACGAAGTGCCAGGTCGCGAGAAATTGATTGCCCTTCGCGACTATCTTCAGACTTTGGACATGAAGCTGGCTCTGGGTCAGGTCGTTACGCCGACACTGTTCAACCGCATTCTTAAGGATGTGAAGGACGACGCTGAAAAGGCTCAGATAATGGAAGCGGTGCTTCGCAGCCAGACGCAGGCCTATTATGGCCCTGCAAATTCCGGGCATTTCGGACTTGCGCTTGGCTCCTATGCGCATTTCACCTCGCCCATTCGCCGTTATTCGGACTTGCTGGTGCACCGCGCGCTGGTCGATGCCTACCGGCTCGAACAGCCCGAGCCCAAGAATGATCTGCCCGCGACCACCGGCCTTTCGGACAAGGACCGCGCCAGTCTTCAGGAGATCTCCGACGCGATCAGCCAGACCGAACGCCGCGCGATGGAGGCGGAGCGCGATACGATCGACCGTTATGTCGCCGCGTGGCTTTCGGGCCGGGTGGGCGAGACGTTCGATACGCGCATTACCGGGGTCCAGGGCTTCGGTTTCTTCGCCACTATCATGGGGCTGGGCGGTGACGGGCTCGTGCCGATCTCAGCGCTTGGTTCGGAATATTTCCGCCACGATGAAGCCGCGCAGACGTTGGTTGGCACCGATAGCGGCCAGACCTATGCGTCGGGAGATCGGCTCAAGCTCAAGCTTGCCGAAGCCAATCCGCTGACGGGCGCGCTCAAATTCGTGCCACCTGATAGCGATGCCGACGCGATCGATCGGCGCGGGCAAAGGCGCGACCGTTCCCAAAGCGGGCCAAAGGGGTCGGCAGGTGGTCCCTCAAAATCTGCGCCCAAGGGCAAGCATCGCACCGGCCCGCGCGGTCGCCCCGGAAACATCCGCCACCAGGGTCGCAAACGCAAATAGAAGGAACGGGGCTGCGATAGGCTCATTGAAGGGCTGAAGGAGAAAAACCCCATGCTGAAGCCCGGCCAGAAAGTTCCATCGCTCGACCTCGAACTGACGATCGATGCGCAATACGATCTTGCCAAGCAGGACCCGGAAAACTTCACGATGGTCGTGTTCTATCGCGGCAAGCACTGCCCGATCTGCAAGGGCTATCTTGAAGAGCTCGGCAGCAAGCTTGATCGCTTCACCAAACACGGGATCAACGTGGTCGCGGTGTCGATGGACGCTGAAGAACGCGCCATGGTCGTCGATAGGGAATGGAACACCGGCGACGTGCCGCTCGCCTATGACATGAGCGAGGACAAAGCGCGCGAATGGGGGCTTTACATCTCGCAAAAGCGCGAAGGGTCCGACGAACCGGAAATCTTCAGCGAACCCGGCCTTTTTCTCGTGAAGCCTGACGGCACCCTTTACTTTGCACAAGTCCAGAACGCGCCGTTCACGCGGCCCTCGCTCGACCAGCTTTTGGAAGGGGTCGAATACGTCCTTCAAAACGACTACCCGATCCGCGGCACCTTGACTTGAGGCGGAGGGCGCGCAGGTCAACTTACCCGTCGTGAGCGCTGTCCTTTTCGTCATAATCCTGCGGGATGATGTAGAGCGGACAGGGCAGCGTGCCGGCATTGGCGGCGAAGTGCGTGACAAGCGGGCCGGGAGCGCTGCCTTTCGCGGCGCCAAGGATCAAAGCCGCAACCTCTTTATGGCTTTCAAGGAAATCCGAGACGATCCGCTGCGAATTGCCAATCTTTACCGATATCGTCGGCATCAGGCCGCTTTCCGCCAGCAGGTTGCCCGCAATACCATGAGCGAGCATCTCAGCCCGGTCGTGCGCCTCTTGTTCCATCGTCGCCTGGACCGCGCCGAACGCGCTTACATTCTGCTGGTTGACGGGAGCGAGGATATGCACCGCACCTTCTACCGCAACCGCGCGCCGGGCGGCAAAACGCAGGGCGGCGCGCGCCTCGTCGCTCTCATCGACGATCACCAGAAATGTGCGCATGGGTCTCCCTTCCTGCCGCGCTGGGACTAGCGCCTAATTCTTCGCCAAAGCAAGGGCGGGCGCTTCGGGATCGCTGGTTCCCGCACCCTCTTGCGGCGGGGCCTTGCTCGGCCTAACCGACACGCAAACCTGCCAGCTTCGAGGAAGCGAGTTCGATGCCGATCGCAATCAAGATGCCCGCGCTCTCGCCAACGATGGAGGAGGGCACACTGTCCAAATGGCTCATAAGCGTGGGCGATGAGGTATCGGCGGGCGACATCATGGCCGAAATCGAAACCGACAAGGCGACGATGGAGTTCGAGGCGGTCGATGAAGGCGTTCTCGCACAAATCGTCATCGCCGAGGGCACGGAGAACATAGCGGTAGGCACGGTAATCGCGATGCTCGCCGAAGAGGGCGAAGATGTGAGCGATATCGATGCGCCGGAACCCGCAGATGAGCCGGAACGAAAGCCTCGCGAGAAGCCTCAGCCAGACGCGGGCATGAATGCATCGGACAGCAAACCTGATGGTAAGGGCAAGACAGCGACACCGGTGGCCCGCCGCTTGGCCGAAGCAAATGAGCTTGATCTTGGCGGGATCGACGGCACCGGGCCGCGCGGCAAGGTGGTGAAGGCGGATATCGAACGCGCGATGGACGGCGCTGACGCGCCGGTTTCAACCCGCTCTGCGGTACCATTACGGGCCGATGATCGCATCATCGCTTCCCCCCTCGCGCGCAGGTTGGCGGGTGACCGCGATATCATGCTTGCTGATGTCGATGGAAGCGGTCCGGGCGGCCGGATCATCAAGGCGGATGTGGATGCCTACCAACCTGTGGCCAAAGCGGCGAAGATGCAGACGACGAAAAGCACGCCTGCGAGCGCGGCGACAGATAGCGGGGCGCCTTATGAAGAAGAGAAGCTCTCCAGCGTGCGCAAGGTCATCGCCCGGCGCCTGACGCAGAGCAAGCAGACCGTCCCGCATTATTACCTCACCAGCGAGGTCCGGCTCGATGCGCTGCTTGATCTGCGCAGGCAACTGAACGCCGAGCTGGAGCGTGATGGCATCAAGCTTTCGGTCAACGATATGCTGATCAAGGCGCTGGCCAAGGCGCTCATGCGCGTGCCGCAATGCAATGTGAGCTTCCACGGCGATATGATGCGCCGCTATGCCCGCGCCGATATCTCGGTGGCTGTGGCAGCACCTTCGGGCCTGATTACGCCGATCATCACCGATGCGAATGTGAAAAGCCTCGCGGCAATCTCCGCCGAGATGAAAGCGCTCGCCGAGAAGGCGCGCGAGGGCAAGCTGCAGCCGCACGAATATCAGGGCGGCACCGCCTCGCTTTCCAATCTCGGCATGTTCGGCATCAAGCAGTTCGATGCGGTCATCAATCCGCCGCAAGGCATGATCCTCGCGGTCGGGGCGGGGCAGCAGCAGCCCTACGTTGTCGACGGCGCGATCGTGCCTGCGACCGTGCTGCACGCCAGCGGCAGCTTCGACCACCGCGCGATCGACGGCGCGGACGGGGCACAGCTGATGGAAGCGATAAAGCAGCTCATCGAGCAGCCGATAGGGTTGGTGGTGTGATGCTGGAGATTGCCGTGAAGGGCGTGGTGATCGCATTCTTCGCGGCAGTTGCGGCATGGTTACCCGCCGCTGCGTTCTGGACCCTTGATATGGATCAGCAATCGCGCTTCGCCGTGGCAACCCGGATGCTGCCGATAGCGATTCTGGGAAGTTATGTGGTCGGCTTGCCCGTCGCGATGCTGACCTTCTTTTTTGCGAGGCGTCATCTGATCGATTCGCCCAAGACCTTGTTCCTGATGGCCAATCTGTCCGCAATCGTCATGACGCTCGCAAGTTATGCGATCGGCGACCGACTGGTAGTGCTCATGCTTGGCGTGCCGTCGTTCATCGCGGCAAACACCTATGCTTTTTTCGGATGGATCTGGGTCATCAATCTGATCCGAGAAAACGGCTCGTGAAAGCCTAGACGAAGGAAAAACTGCGTTATGACCGCTACTTACGACGTCCTCATCCTAGGCTCGGGACCCGGTGGCTATGTCGCGGCGATCCGTGCTGCGCAGCTTGGTCTGAAGACGGGAATCGTCGAGCGCGAGACACTGGGCGGGATCTGTCTCAACTGGGGCTGCATCCCGACCAAGGCGATGCTGCGCTCCGCCGAAATCAAGCATTTCATGGACCATGCCAACGATTACGGCCTGAAGGTCGCAGGCGCGATCGAGGCCGATCTCGACGCGATCGTGAAGCGCAGCCGCGGCGTCGCAAAGCAGCTTAATCAGGGCGTTGCGCATCTGATGAAGAAGAACAAAATCGACGTGCATATGGGCGAGGGGCGGCTGACCGCGCCCACGACGCTCGAAGTGAAAGGCAAGGACGGCACACAGACGCTCGAAGCGCGCCATGTCATCCTCGCAACCGGCGCGCGCGCGCGCGACCTGCCCGGCACTCCCGCCGATGGAAAGCGCATCTGGACCTATCGCCACGCCATGGTCCCGCCCGAATTGCCCCAGAAGCTGCTGGTCATTGGATCGGGCGCGATCGGGATCGAATTCGCGAGCTTCTACAACGATATGGACGTCGATGTGACGGTCGTGGAAATGATGGACCGCATCGTGCCGGTTGAGGATGCGGAGGTCTCGGCCTTTCTCGCCAAGTCGCTCGAAAAGCAGGGAATCGCGATCCGCACCGGCGCGGGTGTAGAAGCGCTCGAAATCGATGCGGAGGGGGTCGAGGCGACGATCAAGATTGCGGATAGCAAGAGCGAGACCACGCGCTTTACCCACGTCATCGTCGCGATCGGCATTCAGGCCAACACCGAAGGTATCGGGATCGACGAACATGTGACGATGGACCGCGGCTTCATTCAGATCGACGGGTATGGCCGCACCGGCACGCAAGGGCTCTGGGCCATCGGCGATTGCACGCCGGGACCCTGGCTTGCACACAAGGCGAGCCACGAAGGCGTAACCTGTATCGAGGCGATCGCGCGAGAACTTGGTAACAACGAAGTCGAACCCCATCCGCTCGACCGCAACGCCATACCCGGTTGCACCTATTGCCACCCGCAGGTCGCCAGTGTCGGGCTAACCGAAGCGGCGGCGAAAGAGGCGGGACATGACGTGCGGGTCGGCAACTTCCCGTTCATCGGCAATGGCAAGGCCATCGCGCTTGGCGAAGCGGAGGGCTTCGTCAAGACCGTCTTCGATTCGGGCACTGGTGAGCTGCTGGGCGCCCATATGGTCGGCGCCGAAGTCACCGAGCTGATCCAGGGTTACACCGTCGGCAAGGTGCTGGAGACGACCGAGGCCGAGCTGATGCAGACCGTCTTTCCGCATCCGACCCTGTCGGAAATGATGCATGAGAGCGTGTTGGATGCCTATGGACGGGCGCTGCACTATTAAGGCCACTGAGCGCCCTGCGACTGGCGGACAGGGTGGGATTCGAACCCACGAAGGGCTTGCACCCTTGCCGGTTTTCAAGACCGGTGCATTCAACCGCTCTGCCACCTGTCCTCGCGGCTGCGGTTGCGCTAGCGGGGCCGAGCGATGTTGTCACGCCCCTCTCGCGTTGGTTCTGAGCTTGATTCGTCTCGGTAACCGCCAATTCACATTATTTCTGCGAAAGCGTTCCCAATGAACATAACGCCGCTGCTCTCGCTCGCCCTTCTAAGCCTTGGTTCGCTGGCCGTAGCGAGCGTCGCACCGGCGACCCCTGCGACCGCGCAGGCGCGTGCGCGTGACGGGATTGCCTTCGATGCGTACCTGGAGTTGCTCAAAGCGCGCGCCCGCGCCGAGGGTGTGAGCGAGGCGACGATCCAACGCATGACGAGCGACCTTTCGCCCAATGAGCGGGTCATCGCGCTCGATGGCGGGCAGCCGAGCCGCCCCAATTCGCGCGGTTATCCGGCGATGGCGCCATATATCGCCACTCACGTGAACCCTGCGCGTATCGGTGGAGGCCGCCGCGTCTTTCGCGACAATCGCACCGAGCTGACCGCCGCTTCGCGCGCTTATGGCGTGCCGCCTGAAATCATCGTCGCGATTTTCGGGCATGAGACGAGTTATGGCCGGATTCGCGGCGGGTTCGATCTCTCGCGCGCTCTTGCCACCCTCGCGTGGGAGGGGCGACGGCGCGAGCTTTTTGCGGACGAATTCATTGCGCTGATGAAGGTCGCCGATAAGGGATATGCGCGCGACGAGCTGGTCGGCAGCTTCGCCGGCGCATTCGGCAATCCGCAATTTCTGCCCTCGGTCTACCTCCGCCTCGCGGTCGATGGCGATGGTGATGGACGGGCGAATATCTTCAACAATCGCGCGGATACGTTCGCCTCGATTGCGAATTATTTTCGCGATGCGGGATGGCGCAGCGGACAACCCTGGGGTGTGCGCGCCGCGGTGCCACGCGGCTTCGACGTGGATGCCTACCGTACCGAAATAGAAGCGCCGGTATGCTCGCGCGTGCATGAACGGCATAGCCAGTGGAAGACGGTAGACGAATGGCGCGCCCTGGGCGTGCAGCCGCAGCGTCCTTTGGCAGGCGATACGCTGGTCTCGTTATTCCAGCCCGATGGTCCGGGTGAACCCGCCTGGCTCCTGACGGGCAATTACCGCGTGATCCTGGAATACAATTGCTCGAACTATTACGCGATGAGCGTCGGGCTGCTGGCTGATGAAATCGTGAACTGAACGGCCTGGTGCTCTCGCCAGCGCTGATCGGGCGCGATAGGGCGATCGGGATGAAAGCTGCAATGTTGTCTCGCATGCACACGCGGCGGATCGGTATCTTCGCGATGCTGGCGATGCTGGCGCTGACGGCCGCCATGCCGGCTCGCGCTCAGAACGCGGTCGAGCCGGCGGTTCCCACACCCTTCGATGCCCCGATCGCATATCTCGTCGATCTCACCAACGGGCAGATACTTCATGCGCGCGAAGCGGATCGCCGCTTCGTCCCCGCTTCCATCACCAAGGCGATGACGCTGTTCCATGCTTTCGAGCTGATGGAAGAGGGCGCGTTGAAGCCTGGTCAGATTACCACGATGCGCGCTGATACGTGGCGCGAATGGAGCCGCAAGGGTTCCACCATGTTCATCGGCGCAAATGACCGTGTGCTGGTGGACGATTTGTTGATGGGGATTGCGAACGTTTCGGCCAATGATGGCTCGGTCATGCTGGCCGAGGCGCATGCAGGCTCGGTCGCGCAATGGACTGCCGGGATGAACGCCCGCGCCGCCGCCCTGGGGATGACCGACAGCCATTTCGGCACCCCCAATGGCTGGCCTGACGATGGCGGCACGTTCACCAGCGCGCGCGACCTCGTCAAACTTGCTGAAGCGCTGGTTAGCCGGCACCCGCACAAGTTCGCGCGCTATATCGGCCGCTCCGGCTTTCGCTTCAACGGGATTGAACAGGACAATCACGACCCGCTGATAGGGCGCACGCTTGGGGCGGACGGGATCAAGACCGGCTACACGAACGAAGCGGGCTTCGGCTATCTCGGCACCGCGGCGCGCGACGGACAACGCCTTGCGCTTGTCATTGCGGGCGCGCCGCGTGCCAATCTTCGCAATCGGGCGGCGCGGGCCTATATGGAATGGGGTTTCGCCGCGTTCGAGCAGGTGCGTCTGTTCGAGGCTGGCGAGATGGTTGCGCGCGTCGCTGTCCAGGGCGGTGAGGTGCGCGAACTCGAAGTTCAGGCTAATCGACCAGTCCACATCAATATTCCACGCGGCAGCGCAGCCAGTCCGCATATCGCGGTGCGCTATGACGGGCCACTGAAAGCGCCGATCGGCTCTGGCGAAATCGTCGCTTATCTCGAAGTCACCGGAGAGGGTATCAGCACTGCCCGCGTGCCCTTGCACGCTGCGCGCCAGGTTCGCCAAGCCAATGTATTCGAACGGATCGTCAACGCTGTGATCGGCTGGTTTGCGTGAGTGGTGCGGACGGGACACCGCGCGGGCGCTTCATCGCCTTTGAAGGCGGGGAGGGGTGCGGCAAATCGACGCAGGCTCGGCTGCTTGTCGAAGCTTTGCGCGGCCATGGACTGTCCGTCAAAACCACGCGAGAGCCAGGGGGCACGCCGGGGGCGGAGGCAATCCGCCAGCTCTTACTTGCGCCTCCGGGCGAGGGGTGGGGGGCGCGCGCCGAGGCGTTGTTGTTTGCCGCAGCACGCGCAGATCATACATCCCGCCTTATCCGCCCCGCGCTCGCCAGCGGCGCGTGGGTAGTCAGCGATCGCTTTGTCGATTCGAGCCGCGCCTATCAGGGCTGGGCTGGCGGTTTGGGAGACGCGGCGATCCTGTCGCTTCATGAATTTGGCAGTGAAGGTTTGAGACCGGATCTGGTTATCCTTCTCGAAGTCTCCGATATCGTCCGCGCAGAACGGCTCGCCGCTCGCGATGGCGATGACAGCGATGCGATTGGCGCGCGTGACATGGCCTATCACGCAGCCGTTGCCGAACGCTTCCGCGCGCTCGCCGGGGAAATCCCGGATGCATTCGCAATCGTCGATGGCGAGGGCGCGGTGGGCATCGTGCATGACCGCGTGATGCGGGCAATGGCGCCGTTTTTGGAAGAAACCGCCGCGTGAGCGAGCTTCCGTCTCCCGACTGGCCAAACCACGTCGAAGCCTGGCGCCAATGGCGAAACGCGATGGCGGGCATGCGGATGCATCATGGCTGGCTCCTTGCGGGCAAGGCTGGCGTGGGCAAAAAGGACTTCGCATTTTGCGCAGCGCGCGAACTCGTGGCGATCGGCGCGGCCGGGACGGTAGCGGGCGCGCACCCCGATATCCTCGAGCTCACTTACGGGCCGAAGGACAAGAAGGCAGAAGACGCCGCTGCTGCGGGCAAGGATTTCGACCGCGCGCGCTCGATCCGGGTCAGTCAGATCCGTGCGATGCAGGCGCGCCTCACTACCCGGCCGACCCTTGGCAGCCATCGCGTCATCATAGTCAATCCGGCTGACGATCTGGAGCGGGCGGCTTCGAACGCCCTGCTCAAGAGCCTGGAGGAACCACCGGCGGGCACGTTTTTCCTGCTGGTCGCGCATCGGCCGGCGCGGCTGTTGCCCACGATCCGCTCGCGCTGCCGGATCCTGCGGTTCCCGGCGCTCACCGAAGATCAACTTGATCGGCTGTTGCAGCAGGCGGACGCGACCGCCACGCCCGAGGCGCGCGCAGCGGCAATTGCGGCATCTGGAGGTTCCTTCACTGCCGCGCTGCAATTTGCTGCGCAGGACCTGGCGCCGATCGCCGGTCTGATCCGCAACCTCATCGCCAGGCCCGATCGCAATATGGAACTGCGCGGAGAACTTGCCTCTCTCATTGGCCCGCGCGCCGATCGCGCAAGGATGGCGGCGGTCTTCGAACTTGCCCAGGCTCTCGTCGCCGATGCGGCGCGGGGGAGCGAATATCCAGCGCATGCCGCTGTGCTTGCCGACATTCATGCCGAACTCGTCCAGCTATCCAGCGAGGCGCCGACCTACAATTACGACGCCGGGCTCCTCGCGCTGGAGCTGGGCGGCTTGCTCACCGGGCCCGCGCCCGCTAGCGCGTGACCCGCTATGGCCAAGCCGTTCTACATCACCACCGCGATCAACTACCCCAACGGTCGGCCGCATATCGGCCACGCTTATGAAGCGATTGCGGCCGATGTCATCGCGCGGTTTCAACGCCTTCGCGGGCGACGCGTCCGCTTCCAGACGGGCACGGACGAACATGGCCTGAAAATGGCCCGAAAGGCCGAGGAACAGGGCCGGTCCCCGCGCGATCTCGCAGATGAAATGTCCCGCTATTTCCGTGAGATGGACGATAAACTCAACATCTCGTATGATCGTTACATACGCACGGTCGAACCCGACCACCATCGCGCCAGCCAGGCAATCTGGGAGCGCATGTCGGCAGCGGGCGATCTCTATCTCGACCGCTACGAAGGTTGGTACTCGGTGCGCGACGAGGCTTATTATGACGAAAACGAACTGACCGAAGGCCAGGGCGGGACCACATTGTCGCCGCAAGGCACGCCGGTTGAATGGACGGTTGAGGAAAGCTGGTTTTTCCGTCTGTCGAAATACGAACAGCCGATCCTCGAACTGTTGCGCAAGCCCGGTTTTCTCGAACCGGACAGCCGCCGCAACGAAATGATCGCGTTCGTCGAACAGGGGCTGAAGGATCTTTCGGTCAGTCGCACCAGCTTCGATTGGGGGGTGCCCGTTCCCGGCAGCGACAACCATGTGATGTATGTCTGGGTCGATGCGCTGACGAATTATCTCACGGGCCTTGGCTTCCCGGACGAGACCGGAAAGATGCGCGATTTCTGGCCCGCCGATCTGCACCTCATCGGCAAGGACATCGTGCGCTTCCACACAATCTACTGGCCCGCCTTTTTGATGAGTGCCGGTTTGCCGGTGCCAAAGGCCGTATTCGGCCACGGCTTTCTGCTCAACCGCGGGCAAAAGGAATCGAAGTCGCTTGGCAACGTGACCGATCCGATCGCGCTTGCCGATGAATTCGGGGTCGATCCCTTGCGTTATTTCCTCATGCGCGAAGTCGCGTTCGGGCAGGACGGCTCCTATTCGCCCGAGGCGATCGTGACGCGTGCCAACGCCGAACTGGCAAATGCGTTCGGCAATCTGGCGCAGCGCACCTTGTCGATGATTGCGAAGAATATGGAAGGCCAATTGGAGCTGTTCGAGACCGATGCGGCAGATGACAAGCTTCTGGGCGGCGTAGCTGATGCATGTCGCAACGTCTTACCACATGAGTTTGACCGGCTCGCCTTTTCCAGCGGGATCGAAGCGTGGATTCGCGCGGTCGATACTTGCAATCAATATATCGATGAGCAAGCTCCGTGGGCGCTCAAGAAGACCGATCCCGACCGCATGAAAATCGTGCTGCTGACGCTTTTTGTCGCCCTGCGCGACCTCGCAATCGCGATCCAGCCCGTGGTGCCGGAGAGAGCTGCCGCGCTGCTCGATCAGTTGGGCGTACCTGCGGACGAGCGCGACTTTGCAGCGTTATCCGATACGCATTGGTATGAACGGCTGGTCGAAGGCGGTGTGCGTCTGGCCACGCCTACACCGATCTTCCCGCGGCTCGAACTGGCTAAGCAGGAACCTGCGTGATGCTGGTCGATAGCCACTGCCACCTCGAATATGAGGGTCTGGTGGAAGATCAGGGCAGCGCGTTGAACCGTGCGCGCGAGGCCGGGGTGGGGGCCTTCCTCAATATCTCTACCAAGCGCGCCGAATGGGATTCGGTGCGCGAGACCGCGATGCGCGAGGAAGGCGTTTTTGCCAGTGTCGGCATCCACCCGCACAACGCGGACGATCATCACGACATGACCCGCGAACAGTTGTTCGAGGCGACCGAGCATCCCCGCACAATCGGCATCGGCGAAACCGGGCTCGACTATTATTACGAACACTCGAACCGCGAGACGCAGGCGCGGCTGTTCCGGCTTCATATCGACGTCGCGCGCGAAACCGGCCTGCCGGTCATCATCCATACGCGCGACGCCGAGGACGATACCTATGCAATCCTGGCCGAAGAGATGAACGCGGGCGTATTTCCGGCGCTGATCCACTGTTTCACCGCTTCGGCCGAGTTTGGACGCAAGGTGCTCGACCTTGGTCTCACGATTTCGCTGTCCGGTATCGTAACTTTCAAGAATGCCAAGGACTTGCAGGCAACAGCCAAGGACATTCCTGAAGACCGGTTGCTAGTAGAAACAGACAGCCCGTTTCTCGCGCCCGTTCCGCATCGGGGCAGACCGTGTGAGCCTGCTTTCGTTGCGGACACGGCGCGTTTTGTCGCCGATTTGCGCGGGATCGCGCCCGAAGCCCTGGCCGAGAGTACGACAGCGAATTTCGCGAGGCTCTTTACAAAGGCGCAGCTGTGAAGCTCATCATGCTCGGCTCGGGCACATCGACGGGCGTTCCGCGGATCGGGGGCGAGGATGGCGCGGGCGATTGGGGCGCATGTGACCCCGAAGAGCCACGCAACCGGCGCACGCGCGTTTCGATCATGGTCGAAAGCGCAGAAGGCAGGCGGTTGCTGATCGACACCTCATCGGATTGCCGGGCCCAGTTGCTCGCCAATCGTATCGGACGGATTGACGGCGTGTTCTGGACGCATGACCACGCTGATCACTGCCACGGCATCGATGATCTGCGCAGCATGCGTTACGGGCGCGGCGGGCCGATACCGGGCTTCGCCTCGACCGAGACGGTGCGGCGACTGCGCCAGCGCTTCGGATACGTTTTTGCCGGACAGGACGGTTATGCGACCATCGTCCAATTGGAGACCTTGGAGCGACTGAAAATCGTCGCTGGCTTCGGCGTCGAATGGTGCCAGATGGCACACGGCCCGGGGGAAACCACCGGATACCGCTTCGAAGCTGATGGCAAGTCCATTGCCTATGCAACTGACTTTTCGGCGATTTCGGAAGATATGGTGGCGTTGTTCGACGGGGTCGACATTCTCGTCAGTGATTGCCTTCGCCGCGAACCGCATCCAACCCACGCGCATCTCGCAATGGCGATCGAGCTTGGCGAGCGTGCTGGCGCAAAGCGGCTCGTGCTCAGCCATCTCGACAAAAGCATGGATTACCGTAGCCTGGTCGACGAGGTGCCCGATTTCGTAACCGTGGGGTTTGATGGACTGGAGATGGCGGCATGAGCGAAGGGGCAATCATTTCGATAGTGGCGCTGCTGGGCTGGCTGGTTCTGGCTGGCAGCGCAATCGCCAGCATGCGGCTTGGATGGAACCGCATTCTGCGACTGGTGCTGATATGGGCCGCGATTTTCGGAGGGCTTTTTCTGCTGGCAGACCTGTTTGGGGCGGGTTTGCCCACATGAACGGCAGGCGGACCGACACCACATGCTCACATCTCATATTTTACATAATATATATTATCATCCGCGATGATTGAGCGAACGGCCCCGGTGGCGACAACCTCTCCAGTGTCCAATCCGATGGACCGTCTCATCGCAATCATGGCACGGCTGCGTGATCCCGAGCGCGGATGCGAATGGGATCTTGCGCAAGACTTCGCCTCGATCGCGCCCTATACGATCGAAGAAGCTTACGAAGTCGCCGACGCCATTGCGCGCAGCGATATGGAAGAGCTTCGCGAAGAGCTTGGCGACCTTCTCCTTCAGGTCGTCTTCCATGCGCGTATGGCGCAAGAGGCAGGAGAGTTCGCGTTTCCTGATGTCGCGCGCGCTGTGGCCGACAAGATGGAAGCGCGCCATCCGCATATTTTCGGCGGCGAAGGCGGCTCGATGGGCGAAACGCGCTGGGAAGCGCTCAAGGAAGCCGAGCGGGCCGAGAAAGGCTCGTCGAGCGCGGTGGACGGCGTCGCCCTTGCCCTGCCGGCCTTATTGCGAGCTCAGAAGCTGCAAAAGCGTGCCGCGCGCACTGGCTTCGACTGGCCCGATCCCGCGGGCTCTAGAAGCAAGATTATTGAGGAAATGGAGGAGCTTGAGACTGCTTCCTCAGAAGAAGAAAAGCTGGAGGAAGCGGGCGATCTCTTGTTCGCGGCCGTGAATTATGTGCGCGCGCACGGCATTGCCGCGGAGGATGCGCTGCGGGCCGCCAATTCCAAGTTCGAACGCCGCTTTCGCGCGATGGAAGCGCTTGCGAGCGATGATGGCGGGCCAGACTTCGCGGACCGCTCGCTCGGAGCGCAGGAGCAACTCTGGCAGAAGGTAAAGCGCTCGGAACAAACGCGGTCCTCGCGCTAGAGTTGCGCGTATTGCCCCAGCTCTTTCGGATTCAGCCGCACGGTCAGGCGCCGCAACGGCCCGTCTTCGCCCTCGCCCGCCTCCGCGTCGATGAGGACCTCGCCATGCGCGTGGAGCCAGGCAAGGCGGCGGCCATCGCTGACCGGCAATGTCACGGTAACCTCCCGCGCTTTCGCGGTCAGCATGTCGCCGATGCGTTCTTCCAGCGCGTCCACACCCGCGCCGGTCGCCGCCGAGATGAGCACCGCGTCCTGGGTCTCAGCTGCTTCACGAAGCTCGTTCATTCGCTCTTTGTCGACCAGGTCGGCCTTGTTCCAGATCTCCAAAATCGGGATTTCGCCAGTCCCGGTCTCCGGATCGATGACGTCGAGGTCGGCGAGCACGGCCATTACCTGTTGCTTTTGCGCGGCATGGGCCGGGTTCGCCATATCACGCACATGGCAGATGATATCGGCAGCCGTCACCTCCTCCAGCGTCGCGCGAAAGGCTGCGATAAGCTGGGTCGGCAGGTCCGAGATAAAGCCGACCGTGTCCGACAGGATCGCCTTTTCCACACCCGGCAGCCCGATCGCGCGCATGGTCGGATCAAGGGTTGCGAATAACAGGTCCTCGGCCATGACATCTGCACCGGTGAGGCGATTGAACAGTGTGGACTTGCCCGCATTGGTGTAACCGACCAGAGCGATAACCGGCCATGGCGCCCTTCCCCGCCGTTCGCGATGCAGCGTGCGGGTCTTGCGCACTTGTTCGAGTTCGCGCCGCAATCGACCCATGCGCTGGCGGATCATCCGGCGGTCGGCCTCGATCTGCGTCTCGCCCGGCCCGCCCAGGAAGCCAAAGCCCCCGCGCTGGCGTTCAAGGTGGGTCCAGCTGCGCACGAGGCGGCTTTGCTGATAGTCGAGATGCGCGAGTTCGACCTGCAGGCGCCCTTCCGCCGTGGCAGCCCGCTCGCCAAAGATTTCGAGGATCAGTCCGGTGCGGTCGATAACCTTGCGCGTGAGCCGGTCTTCGAGATTGCGCTGCTGGATTGGCGTCAGCGCGCCATCGACGATCACGAGCTCGCAGGCATGCTGCTCACACAAAGTTGCGATGTTCTCGACCTGGCCCGAGCCAAACAAAGTGTTAGACTGCATCTGGCGGATCGGCAGCACCGCAGAATGCGCGAGCACCACGCCAATCGCTAGCGCCAGCCCCTGTGCCTCGGCGAGCCGGTCTTCGGCATCGAGATCGTAGCGCAAACTCCTGATATCGGGGACAAGAACCAGCGCGCGCGCGCCGCGCGTCACTTCGTCCATCAGGTCATCGTCGAAGCTCAGTTGTCGTCCTCTTCGTTCTTGCTATCGTCCGCGTCGTCCTCGCTGAGATCGACAAAGGTGGCGGGCTGAATGGTTGAGACCGCGTGTTTGTAGGCAAGCTGTACCGCACCGTCACGTTCCAGCAGCATGCAAAACAGATCATAGGCCGCGATCCGCCCTTGCAGCATCACGCCGTTGACGAGAAACATCGTCACCTGCACCTGCGCGTCGCTGACCTTGCTCAGGAAGACGTCCTGAAGCTGGCGCTGCTTGCGGTTACCAGCGCGTTGATCGAACTCATCCGGATCGATCCCACCGCCCGGCATGATTGTAGAGATCGCGTGCTTGTAGACCAACTGCGACTGGCCATCGCGCCGAAGCAGGATCGAGAAATTATCGAACCAGGTGACGATGCCTTGAAGCTTCACGCCCTTGACGAGAAACATCGTTATCGGGGCCTTGCTCTTGCGCAGCTGGTTCAGAAACGCGTCCTGAAGGTTGCCGTTGCTCGAACCCTTTGCAGGTTTCGCGGGCGCGCTGTCCTTCTCGCCGGATGTGGATGGCGCCGATTTTGGGCGCGGGGAAAGCGTCCGTCCGGTGGGCATGGTCTCGCTCCTGTTCTTGGCGCTTGCCCCTTTTTGAGAAGGGGAGCGCAGTATCATTCGGCCGAAAACAATACCGGCCCAGTACTCGCCCTTATGGACGCAAAGGCGAGCGCGGGCAATCTTTCCGAAAGATGCAAAACATTGTGTGGCTTGTCAGGCCTTTCGCTCGACATCGCGTCGCTCTGACATACCCAGCAGCTTGAGTTTGCGGTGTAGGGCCGAACGTTCCATTCCAATGAACGTCGCCGTTTTCGAGATGTTTCCCGAAAAGCGGCGGATCTGAATCGTGAGATATTCGCGCTCAAAGCTCTCGCGCGCTTCGCGCAGCGGAACGCCCATGATTGCCGAAAGCCCCTGCGCCGATTGGGCAAGCTGGCCGCCGGTAATCTCGCCCGGCAGCATTTCGGGTTCGACAGCCGTCAGCTTCTCACGCGGGGTCATGATGATGGTGCGTTCGACCACGTTGCGCAGCTGGCGCACATTTCCCGGCCAATCATAGGCCTGAAGCGCGGCCATTGCCTCGTTCGAGATCGAGGGCGCGGCGATGCCCTGATCCTTGGAATAACGGGTGAAAAAATGCTCCGCGAGGGCCGGAATATCGTCACGCCGCTCGGCCAGGGAGGGGATCGCGACCGGCACGACGTTGAGGCGGTAGAACAGATCTTCGCGAAAGTGCTTATCCTCCATCTCCTGCGCAAGGTTGCGCGATGTTGAGGATATGACGCGCACATCAACCCCGATCTGGCGCGTTCCCCCGACCCGCACGAAGCTCTGTTCGGTCAGCACCCGCAGGATGCGCGCCTGCGTTGAAAGCGGCATGTCCGCGACCTCGTCGAGATAGAGGGTGCCGCCATCAGCCAGTTCGAGAAGACCGGGACGCACCTGTTTTCCGCCATCCTCCTCACCGAACAGCTCCTGTTCGAAGCGTTCAGGCGTGATGCGCGCGGAATTGACGAGGACGAAGGCGGATTCGGCGCGTCCACTCCAGGCGTGCAGCATACGTGCGGCCACTTCCTTGCCCGCGCCTGCGGGACCCGAAATCAGGACGCGACTGCCGGTATTGGCAACCCGCTTCAGCGTCGCGCGAACCTGGTTGATGGCGGAGGAATTACCGGTAAAATCGTCGCTGCCCCAGCTTGTATCGCGCAGCCTTGTATTCTCGCGGCGCAATCGTTCGGTTTCGGTCGCGCGTTCCACGAGGAGCAGCAGGCGTTCCGCTTCGAAGGGTTTTTCGATGAAGTCCATCGCCCCGCGGCTCACGGCGGAAACGGCGGTGTCGATATTGCCGTGTCCGGAGAACACGATGACGGGCAGGTCCGGTTCGCGCTGCTTGATCGCATCGAGCGTTTCGAGCCCGTCCATCTCGCTCCCGTGGAGCCACACATCGAGCAGCACGAGGCTCGGGCGCCGCTCATCTATGGCGGCAAGTGCGCCGGTGCTGTCGCCTGCAGTGCGGCAGTCATAGCCCTCGTCGCCAAGAACCCCGGCGACCAATTCGCGAATGTCGCGTTCGTCATCGACGATGAGGATCTCAAGCGTCATCAGCGGCTCCTTGTTTGTGTCTTCTGAAGTCTTCGATCGGTTCGCGCGTATCGGGGGCCGCTCCCGGGACCGATCCCCGGCTGGCAGCGCGCTGGTCCGGTTCAGGTTCACCGGGCCGCCGCGCGAGATGGATGGTCACTCGCGTGCCTCCGCCCCGGCTGGTGGCAAAAGCCATGTCGCCGCCATGTTCATCGACGATCTTGTTGACGATCGCGAGGCCTAGGCCGGTGCCTTTTTCGCGGGTTGTCACGTAAGGTTCGATGATACGCTCGCGATCGGTCGGAAGCCCGATGCCGTTATCCTCGACAAGGATTGCGATACGTTCTCCCTTGTCGCGCAGCGTCGCGGTGATGGAACCGCGATAGTCCTCCCCATCACGTTCACTTTGCGCCTCGACCGCTTCGACCGCGTTCTTGAGGACGTTGGTAAGCGCCTGACCGATCTGGTGCCGGTCGCAGCGGATTTCGCGCAAGCCGAGATCGTCTGCCTTTACGGCAAAGGCGATGGCCGGATGCGCCACTTCCTGCAGGAACACCGATTGCCGGACCAGATCGAGCGCGTCCTCGGCTCGAAAGACCGGCTTGGGCAATCGGGCGAACGAGGAGAACTCGTCCACCATCTTTCGCAGGTCACCGACCTGGCGCACGATAGTGCTGGTCAGTTCGTCGAACAATTGCGCATCCTCGCCCGGTTCGATCTGCTTGCGGTAGCGCCGCTTCAACCGCTCGGTCGCAAGCTGTATCGGCGTCAGCGGGTTCTTGATCTCGTGCGCGATGCGACGTGCGACATCGGACCATGCTGCCTGGCGCTGATCGAGGAGCTGCCTCGTTATGTCTTCGAAGGTAACGACATGGCCGTTGCTGGACGGTGCAACCTTCACCGCAAGGGTCAGCAATTCCTCGCCTTTCGCATGAGCGACGATTGCGCGCGGGCGCTGCTCCCGGATCATGCGCGCGATTTCCGGAGCCAGGGTATCGAGCGCCTGCCCGTCAAGCCCGGCCGCATCCTCCCCCTCTTCACTCAGCAGTGCCAGCGCCGATCCGTTCATGAGAAGCACGCGACCCGCTTCATCAACCGAGATAATCCCGGCAGTCACCGATTCCAGCACCGCCTCCATGAACGCGCGCCGGTCATCGAGCTGGCGATTGGCGCTCATCAAGGCGTCGGTCTGTTTCTCCAGCTGGACGGTCATGCGATTGAAAGCGCGGTTCAGCAAACCGATCTCATCTGCCCCGGTTCGACCCGCGATCCGCAACGCGAAATTGCCTTGCCCGACCTTGCGTGCGGCACCCACCAGATCGGTCAGCGGCTCGACCTGCCGATCAGCAAAGCGCAACGCGAACCAGACGGCAAGGCCGACGAGGAGCAGGCTTACTCCCGTCAACGCGATGTTGAAACGCAACTGCAGCATGCGCGCCTCGTTGTTGAGCGCATCGTATGCCGTGGAGACCGCCTGAGCGCTCTCCCACTGATTGAACATCGTCTCTTCGGTGGTGCGCGCATTGTAGAGATAGACGCCCGCTTCCCGGTCGATCGGCGCGATGGCTGCAATACGTTCCGGGCTGCCTTCGACGACCACCAGCTCACCCGAATCGAGCCTCGCCAGTGCCTCGATGCTGAAACCCAGATAAGGATTGCCTTCGAGCACGTTCATGATCGCGGCGGTGCGTAAGCTATTGTCGGACAGGCGCTGAAGGATGGCACTCTCCGAGATCTGCCGCCCTTGCGCCTGATAGGCGAAGAAGTCGGGAAAGTCGGGATCGGCAATCGGCACACGTTCGAGGATCTCGCGCATGTTGCTCGCCATGATGATCGTTTCCTGTTCGACCTCACGCTGGTTTGCATCATAATAGCTTTGCGCAAGCTCGTTCGCGTTCTTCATCAGGCCACGGGATTCATCAGAGAACCAGAAGGCGACCCCGCTTTGAAACAGGAAGGCCGCGATCCCGGCGACCAGCAGCGTAGGAACCGCCGCCACGATCGAGAAGAAAAAGACGAGCCGGACATGAAGGCGCGCCGTGCTCCCCGCTGCGCGCCTGAGAGCAAGGCGACGTCCGAGAAGGACCAGCAGCGCCATCGCCGGGATGAGGAGCGCGACCAGCAGAAACGAGACCTGTAAGGCAGGCAGCACCTCGTCTTTGGCGGGCGTCCCAGCATAGGCAAACCAGGTCCCCACCATGGCTGCGAGGAACGCAACGGCCGCAACGATCTCGAGCAGGCGGAAAAGGTTCGCCCGACGTGAAGCAACGACGAAGCGACGCCACCAGCGCGGCGAACGGCGCGGCTGCCGCGCTGACGCATCATTGCCATCATGCAAGGGTGCGCCCGTCATGGGCGGAAGCGAAGTGGTTCCTACCGGCTCCATCGTTGCTTACTTACAACGCTGGTGTTGCAGCGATGCAAGCAGAATCTGACAAATGTGCGACGGTGCTGCGTCAGACCGGTCTGGAAAAGCGTTCAGGTTCGATCTGCAGATCGGTGATGCGCTTGCGAAGCGTGTTGCGATTGATGCCCAGCAATTTGGCGGCGCGCAGCTGGTTGCCTAGCGTCATGCCCAGCGCATGCTCGATCAACGGACGCTCGAACGCGGCGAGCGCGGCGGCATAAAGTGTACCGGCCGCAGGGTTTTCGTTCGAAAGCCAGGTGTCCAGCGCTGCGGCGATCGTACCGCCGTAACGCTCATGCCTGTGTTTCACCGTCAGTGGATCGGAATCGAGCAGATGTTCGAGCGTCTCTGCATCGATCATATCCTTGCGCGCCATGACTGCGACGCGGTACAACACGTTGCGCAGCTCACGCACATTGCCGCGCCATTCCCGGGCGCCCAATAGGTCGAGGGCGGCAGTCGCGAGGCGCCGCTGTGGGAGCCCCTCGCTCGCGGCCCGGGCGAGAAAGTGTTGGGCGAGCGCAGGGATATCCTCGCGCCTCTCGCGCAAAGGCGGCATACGGATTGGCACTACCGCGATGCGATAATACAGGTCCTCGCGGAAGGTTCCATCGGCAAGCATTGGTGCAAGGTCGCGGTTGGTTGCCGCGATGATCCGCACATCGACATCGATCTCCTTGCGCCCGCCCACGCGTCGGATGCATTTCGATTGCAGCGCGCGCAGAAGCCGGGTCTGCGCCTCGGCTGGCATGTCGCCGATCTCATCGAGAAATAGTGTGCCGCCGCTCGCCTGTTCGAATTTGCCGATCGCCTGCGCCTGCGCGCCGGTGAACGCGCCCTTCTCGTGCCCGAACAGCTCGCTTTCGATAAGGTCGCGCGGAATTGCGGCGGCGTTGACCGCGACGAAAGGCCTGCCCGATCGGTCGCCCAGACGATGGATCGCTTCGGCTACCAATTCCTTGCCTGTTCCGCTCTCACCGGTGATGAAGACGCTGAGATCGTTGCGGATCACCCGTGCGATGATCCGGTAGACGCGCTGCATCGCGGCGCTGCGCCCGACCAGCGGCAACGCTTCGCTGTCAAGATCGAGCGCGGCACTCTCCCCTTCGGCCTCGCTCTCGCCGCGCTGTCCGGCAGCCTGGATGACGGCGCGAACCAGCTCATCGAGATCGAAGGGTTTGGGAAAATATTCGAACGCATCGCTGTCGCCCGCCCGGACCGCGGTATCCAGAGTGTTTTGCGCCGACAGCACGATGACCGGCAGGTCTGGTGCCGCGTGGCGTACCCGGTCCAGGGTCGCAAGCCCGTCCGCATCTTCGAGCTTTACATCGGTTATCATCACGTCGAACCGGCTTGCCGCCAGCGCCGCATCGCGCGCCTCGACGCTGGAACAGCGGTGGACCGCGAAGCCTTCGTCTTCGAGCGCCGCTGTGATGACTGCAGCGATCGCGCCGTCATCCTCGACGAGCAGGAGCGAGCGGGTCATGCGCCGCTTTCCACCGCGGCGCGTGGAAGGTGCAGACGAAAATGCGTGAGACCAGCTTCATGATCGCGATCGTGGCTGACGCGTCCGCCCATGTCGCGCACCAGCTTGCGAACAAGGGCGAGGCCAAGCCCCTCACCAAGTGGCTTAGACGTTACGAACGGTTCGAAGATCGTATCGGCGAGTGCGGGATCGATGCCCGGACCATTGTCGCTCACGGTCAGTTCGATCGGCAGGCTGACCGTGCGATCGACGTGGACGGCGCTCAGCATCTGGCCGCCAGCGAAACGTGTGTGCAGGGTGATCACCGCATCCGCGCGCGCTGACGCGGCGTCCATGGCGTTTGCAATCAGATTGACAAGCACCTGCTCCAGCGTCGCGCGCGGGGCGAGAATGGGTGGGAGCGAGGGGTCGAAGACCTCATCTACGCGCCCGGTTTTGCGACCGGCTGCGCAGACCAGGGCACATGCGCCGCGCAGCGCTTCATGCGCGTTACACGGTTCGGCCTCGTGCGAAGCGGATGAGCCCAGTTGCTGCATCCGGTCGATCAGCGCCGCGATCCGGTCCACTTCGGCGACGATCATCTGAGCCAGCGGCTTGTCGGAACCTGTAAGCTTGCGCCCCGCGAGCTGCGCCGCACCGCGTATGGCGGCGAGCGGGTTCTTGATCTCGTGCGCGAGGATGGAGGGTGCTGCTAACCCCGAAGCTGCCGGCGCCGCGCTCTCGGCGTCCGTGTGACCATAGGGCGTCAGGGTGACGACGCGCCAGCCCGCAGAACCGGTAATGGGCGACATGGTGAGATCGACGCGGATGGGCGCGGGCCGTCCAGCAACGATGATCTCGCGCGCCACCAGCGCCGCATCGGTCTCATCGATCCGCCGTGCGACGGCTTGAGAAAAAGGACCGAGCGCATCGTCGATTGCGCGTCCGAGCAAGCGGGGCGCGCTGAGGCCAAGCATATGCTCCGCTGCCGGATTGGCGCGCATGATGGTGTTCGACGGATCGATGAGCAACGTAGCGCATACGAGGTTTTCGATTATCTCGGCTGAAGTTGGCACCAACTGGGAATCAGGTCCACGAACCGCCGCCCTCACATTGGCCGTCACGCCGCAAGCGCAGACATGGCCGCTTCGCCCCGCCGTCCCAGAAAGGGGGTATAGAACCGCTCTATTTCCCCAAGGACTATAGCAGCATCGTCGATGAGGTTCACTCTGTTTCGGAAGTCGGCTGAGCCATGCATTCCCTTCGTATACCAGCCCAGATGCTTGCGCGCGATCTTGGTGCCTACAGTGCGACCGTAATGATCGAGCATACGGGCGTAGTGCTCGTTCAGCACCATGAACTGTTCATCAAAGCTGGGCGTTGGCCGATACTCGCCGGAGCGCAGCCAATGCATCACCTGGCCCAGCAGCCAGGGTTTGCCATAGGCCCCGCGCCCAATCATCAGCCCGTCCGCGCCCGATTCCTCGAGCGCGCGCGCCGCGTCCGAGATAGTGCAGATATCACCGTTCACGATGACGGGGATCGACACCGCCTCTTTGACCTTGCGAATGAACGACCAGTCCGCGCAGCCCTTGTACATCTGGTTGCGGGTGCGGCCGTGGACGGTGATCATCTGCACCCCCAAATCCTCGGCAATGCGCGCAAGGTCGGGGGCGTTGAGGCTTGCGTGGTCCCAGCCCATGCGCATCTTGACCGTCACCGGCACATTGACCGCCTTCACCGTCGCTGCCATCAGCCTGGTCGCGAGCGGAACTTCGCGCATGAGAGCGCTGCCGGCAAACTGGCCGACGACCTTGCGCACCGGACACCCGAAATTGATGTCGATGATTGCCGCACCGTTGCCTTCCTGCAGCTTCGCCGCTTCCGCCATGCTAGCGGGATCGCAGCCGACCAATTGCATGGAAACCGGCTCTTCGGTCCGATCCCAAGCGGTTTTCTGGAGCGACTGGCGAGTTTCGCGGATCGCCGCTTCGCTCGCCACCATCTCGGTCACGTTGAGCCCCGAGCCGTAGCGCCGCACGAGCGTGCGGAAGGGCATGTCGGTCACGCCTGTCATCGGCGCGAGCAACACCGGTTCGGCAATGCGCACGGAGCCGATATCGATCGGCGCAAGCGCCGGAGGAGTGGGAAGGTCGGTCATGAGGGATAAGTGTGCCTGATTATTGGGCATTCGCATACGGGATTGCGCCCGCAGCGTCCAGACCCTAAGCGGCGGAGCCATGGCCATCAAAGCCCCCCTCCCCGCGTTCGCTGCCGTGGTGGTGGCCGGGGGCAAGGGGCTGCGCGCAGGCGGAGACAGGCCCAAGCAATTCCGGCACTGGCGCGGCAAGCCCTTGCTCGCACACTCGCTCGACGCCTTGGCGAGCGCGGGTTGCGAGCGCATTGTCCTCGTCGTTCCGCAGGGGTTCGTGGACGAGGCGCGCGTGGCGGCAGGCGAAATTGCCGGTCTGTGCTTCGTAACCGGCGGAGACACGCGCCAGGCTTCGGTGCGCGCCGGGCTGGAAGCGCTGGCTTGCGAGCCTCCGACCCTGGTTTTGATACACGATGCGGCGCGGCCCGACCCGCCAAGAAATGTCATTGAGCGCTTGCTTGGAGCTTTGGACGAAACCCCCGGTGCGATCCCCGTTCTGCCCGTGGTCGACAGTCTCGCCATAGAGGGCGCGAATGGAATCATGACGGGGCACGCAGATCGCGATACGCTGCGCCGGGTGCAAACTCCGCAGGCGTTCCGCTATGACGCCATCCTGACAGCGCATCGCGCCTGGGAGGGCGAACCACACGCCGGCGATGATGCCCAGGTGCTCCACGCAACCGGCGCTACGGTGGCGCTGGTCGCTGGTGATGAGCGGCTGAAGAAAATCACGTTCGCAGAGGACTTCATGGATCAGACTGCCTTCGCCCAAGTACGAGTCGGTCAGGGTTTCGACGTCCATCGACTGGAGACGGGCGAAGAGCTTTGGCTGTGCGGGGTACAGATCGCGCACGACAAGGGGCTCGCCGGGCATTCCGATGCCGATGTCGCGCTCCATGCAATCACCGACGCGGTGCTTGGCGCGGTGGGCGAAGGGGACATCGGCACGCACTTCCCACCCAGCGATCCCGAATGGGCCGGCGCACGTTCGGCGCAGTTTCTCGAACACGCGATCGATCTGGCGCGCAAGGCGGGCTATGCCTTGGGCAACATCGATTGCACCATCATTTGCGAAGCACCCAGGATCGGCCCGCACCGCCCCGCCATGCGAGCCCGGCTATCAGAGATCACCGGGCTTGAAGCACACGCGGTCAGCATCAAGGCTACGACCACCGAAAGGCTGGGTTTCACCGGCCGGGGTGAGGGAATTGCGGCACAGGCGATTGTCACCGTGATGCGCTTGTGACGACAAGGTTGAAGATGAGCGTCGCGATGCGGCCGGCCCATCGCGCCGAAAGCTTCGCCTTGCAGCCGCGCGCCGATCGCGGCACACTCTGAGGATGTCCCACTATCTTCTGCCGACAAGCATAACGGATCTCGCCGCGAGGGTGGTCGAAGCGAACCGCGAAGCCGGGCGCACCGTCACGCTTGCGGAAAGCTGTACAGGCGGATTAGTCGCGGGCGCGCTGACGGAAATCGCGGGGTCGTCGGCCGTGCTCGATCGCGGCTTCGTGACCTATTCGAACGACGCGAAGATGGAAATGCTCGGCGTGGCGCAGGATCTCATCGAAACTTTCGGCGCGGTTTCCATCGCCTGTGTCTGGGCGATGGCGCAAGGGGCGCTGGAACGCTCGAACGCCGATGTCGCGGTTGCCATCAGCGGCATAGCCGGGCCCGGTGGCGGAACGCAGATGAAGCCGGTGGGCACCGTGGTCTTTGCCCGCGCCCATCGTGATCAAACCGGTGAGCCCGAGGGCGAGCTGCGGAAATTCGATGGCGGCGATAACGCAGGATCGCGCGCAGAAATCCGCCGTCAGGCGACAATCTGTGCGCTGGAATTGCTGTTGCCGTAAAGTTCATGCGCACGCGCTTCGAACGCGGCGACCATCTTGCGAAAGGCGCGATCGAAATAGCGCCCGGCCAGCGACTGGAATACGCGGTTCTTGAACTGGAAATCGACGGAAAAATCGATCTCGCACGTTGTCTCGTTGATCGCACGAAAACGCCAGACATTGTCCAAATCTTCGAGCGGCCCGTCGACGTAGTGGACGGCAATCTGGCCGGGGCGATCCTTTTGAACCCGGCTGGTAAAGCTTTCCCGGATCGACTTGAAGCCCACCACCATGTCGGCAACCATTTCCGTCTCGCTGTTGGAGCGTACTCGCGTGGCAATCACCCAGGGAAGAAACTCGCGATATCGCGATACGTCCGCGACGAGATCGAACATCTGCTCGGCGCTGTAAGGCAGTCGGCGGGTTTCGCGAATACCAACCATCAGGCCTCCAACCTGTCCCGTTGGCGCGGCCGTTCGCCCCGCCCCAACTTAGCCTCACGCGCAGCCTTCATCTGCGCAAAATCATCGCCTGCATGATAGCTCGACCGGGTGAGCGGGCTGGCGGCGACCTGCAGGAAGCCTTTGGCGCGCGCGATCGAACCGAATGCGTCGAACGCCCTAGGCGTCACGAATTCGGCAACCGTCGCATGTTTGGGCGTTGGCTGGAGATATTGGCCCATCGTGATGAAATCGACATCGGCGCAGCGCATGTCGTCCATCACCTGATGCACTTCGAGCCGCTCTTCGCCGAGGCCGAGCATAATGCCGGATTTCGTAAAGATCAGCGGGTCATGCGCCTTTACCTCTTCAAGCAGGCGGAGCGAGGCATAGTACCGTGCGCCCGGCCGGATCGTGGGATAAAGCCGCGGCACGGTTTCGAGATTGTGGTTGAAGACATCAGGGCCGGCCGCGCAGATCGCCTCGATCGCCGGGCGCATCTTTCCGCGAAAGTCCGGGGTGAGGATCTCGATCGTGGTATCGGGCGTATTGCGGCGCAACGCCTCGATCACCTTCACGAATTGGTACGCGCCGCCATCGGGTAGATCATCCCGATCGACGCTGGTGACGACGATGTGTTCAAGCCCCAGCTTCGCTGCTGCTGCCGCAGTATTCTCCGGTTCCATCGGATCGACGGCGCGCGGCATGCCTGTCTTTACGTTGCAGAAGGCGCAGGCGCGGGTGCACACATCGCCAAGGATCATCACGGTTGCATGTTTTTTGGTCCAGCACTCCCCGATATTGGGGCATGCAGCCTCCTCGCAAACCGTGTTGAGCCCGAGCTCGCGCATGAGCTTTCGGGTTTCGTTGTAGCCCTGGCTCACAGGGGCGCGGACCCGGATCCAGTCGGGCTTGCGCTGGCGCGGTGGGCGGGCGGGCGTGTTGGCGAGATCGTTCATGCTGATGTGCCATCTAGGACCGCCCCGCGCGCGCTGCAACCGCAAGCCGAAGCGCGCCGATGGCTGTGGGTCACTTTGCAGCGATGCTTTCCTTGCAACACCGCACGCGCTAGCAGCATGATCAATGTTCGAAACTGCAATCCAGACGCTAACCTCGCCGGTCGTACTGTTCTTCGTGCTGGGTCTGGCGGCGGCGTTTGCGCGGTCCGATCTCGCTATTCCCGAACCGATTGCCAAGGCGCTATCGCTCTATTTGATGGCAGCAATCGGGATCAAGGGCGGCGTTGCGGTGTCGAAATCGGGCATCGATGCGACGGTGCTGTCCGCGCTAGGTGCAGGAATTGTGGCGGGGTTCGTCCTGCCGTTCTTCGCCTATGCCGTTTTGAAGAGCTTCGGCCGGCTCGACCGGATCAATTCCGGCGCGGTTGCAGCGCATTACGGCTCGATCAGCGTCGTTACCTTTGTCACCGCGGTCGAAATCCTGACGGGCCAGGCGCGCGCACCCGGCGGCTACATGGTCGCGGTGATGGCAGCGATGGAAGCGCCTGCGATCCTTTCCGGCCTCTTGCTTGCACGCGGACTTGGCGGGCGCGGGGGCGAAGGCGGGGGCGGGGAAAGCACGGGCCAATTCAGCGGCCAGTCTACCGGCGAGATGCTACACGAGGTCTTCACCAATTCTTCGATCATGCTGCTGCTTGGCGCGTTTGTCATCGGCATGATCGGCGGCGCGGATGGGTTCGAGCCGGTCAGCCCCTTCTTCGAGGCCGGGTTCAAGGGCGTGCTCTGCCTGTTTCTGCTCGACATGGGACTGATCGCCGCGCGGCGGCTGATGGCGACGCGCAGCGTCACGTGGCGGCTGGCTGCAATTGCGATATTCCTGCCAATCGTGAACGGCGCGGCGGGAACCGCTTTAGGCGCTTTGGTCGGTCTTGATACAGGTTCGGCTGCGGCGCTCGGCGTGCTTTGCGCAAGCGCGAGCTATATCGCGGTGCCCGCTGCAATGCGGCTGGCGCTGCCCGAAGCCGATCCGGGCATTTATCTCACCATGTCGCTCAGCATAACGTTTCCCTTCAACGTCCTAATCAATATCGGATTGATCAGTGCGCTTTCCGCCATGCTGATCGGCCCGGCCGGAGCGCTTCCATGATCGAAACCGTCACGCGCAAGCGGATCGAGATCCTCGCTGATACCGCACTTCAGAAGAAAGTGACCGAAGCGATCGATCGTGCCGGAATTACCGGATGGACGATCGTGCCGGTCACCAGCGGCAAGGGGCGCGAGGGCGCATGGCGCGAGGAGAGCGTGATGGGAACCGACAAGGTCTTCGTGCTCACCATCGCGCCGGATGACAAGGCGATGGCGCTGGCTGAAGACCTGGCACCCATGCTGACGCGGCTTGGCTTCCTTCTTACCATGTGGGATGTCGAGGTCATCCGCGGCGAACGCTTCTGATCGACCGCCCCCGATGCCCGAATTCGCCGAACTGCTGAAGGGTTACCGCCGCTTTCGCGAGCACACCTATCCGCGTCAGAAAGCCCGTTTCGATCGGACCCTTGTCGAGGGGCAGAACCCACGCTTGCTCGTGATCGGTTGTTCCGACAGTCGGGTCGATCCCGCACAGATTTTCGATGTCGATCCGGGCGACATCTTCGTCGTGCGCAATGTCGCAGCTCTTGTCCCACCTTACGAGACCACAGCTGGCCAACACGGCGTTTCGGCGGCGGTCGAATTCGCGGTGCAGGTGCTTGAAGTCGCGCAGATCGTCGTCATGGGTCACGGACGCTGCGGGGGGTGCAAGGCGGCGCTCAACCGGAGCCTCAGCGACGCAAGACCGGGCGAAGGCGGGTTCGTGGCGGGCTGGATCAGCCTGCTCGACACCGCCCGCGAGCCGGTGGTTGCAAAGCACGGCATTACCGGACGCAAGGCTGAACTGGCGATGGAGTTTGCGGCAATCCGGCAAACGCTTGCCAACCTGCGCACCTTCCCCTTTGTACGCGAGAAGGAACAGGCCGGTGCGATCAAACTGCGCGGCACGCATTTCTCGATTGCCGAAGGCAAGCTTTACGCGCTCAATACTGACAGCGACGCGTTCGAGGTGGTCTCCTGACTTGCCCCTGGCCTTGCACAAGCCCATAGGCGCGCTCCATGACCGAGAACATTCTCAAGAATATCGCGCTTCTCATCGATGCCGACAACACCACGCCCGGCGGGATCGATCCGGTGCTGACCGTCATGGCCGAGCTGGGCCAGGTCAATATCCGGCGGGCCTACGGTAATTTTGCCAAGGACAACCTGGCGCGCTGGGACAAGATCACCAACAAGTTCGGCATTCGCCCGCAGCAACAATTCGACGTATCGAAGGGCAAGAACGCGACTGACATGGCGATGACCATCGATGCGATCGACCTGCTATACCAGGGCAAGGTAGACGGGTTCGGCATCATGACATCTGACAGCGATTTTACCCCGTTGGTTACCCGGCTGCGGCAGGACGGCCTTATCGTGTACGGATTTGGGGAAGCGAAAACCCCCGAGGCATTCAAGTCGGCCTGCACTCGGTTCATCGACATCAAGCAATTGATCGCCAATTACGCCGCCGACAGGCCGGGCGACAAAGCGAAGAGCGCCACGCGATCCGCCGGTGGGGTCGATGAGGATCTGATGGAACTCATCACCGCCGCCTATTCCGAGGCAAAGCGCGATGAGAAGGGCTATGCCAAGCTCCAGCAGGTTGGTCAGATTGCAGGCAACCGCTCGAGCTTCGACGTGCGCAATTATGGCTTCAAGAGCCTGTCGGATCTGTTCGGGACGCTCGACAACTTCCTGATCGAGCGGCGAGACGATAACCAGACTTACGTGAAACGGCTCCGCTAGCACGCTTCGAGCATGAAAAAGGGCGCCGAAACAGTAGTTCGGGCGCCCCGTTTCCAATCGTTTCGAAAGCCTAACTGCCGGTCATTTCCGGCGCAGCCGACACCGCGGCAGCAGCCGCTTCTGCCGAACGCGCCGGAGCCTCGCTTGCGCCCATGGTTCCGCCTCCGCCCGAAAGCTGAGTGGCATAGGCCGACCACAGTCTGGCGATCGGCATGCGGTTGCCCGTCACCTTGCCGAAAGTATCCTGCGCGGCATCGTAATTTCCGAGCCCGATCTGCGCTATGCCGAGGCGAGTCAGCGCTTCGTTGGTGTCGATGCCCGGCATACCCAGCGCTTTTTCATAGAGCGTTACCGCCTTGGCGTATTCTTCGTAACTTAGAAACGCGCTGGCCGCTGCCACGACAGTGCGCAGCTCGGCGTTCCCAGCCATCGCATCGCGCTCGAGCGCCGGAAGGTCCGAGCGATCCATCGCGATCCGGCTATCAGCGGTCTCGAGCGCCTCGGTGATGAAGAGATTGTCGCGCGTCACAACGCCGGCCGCCAATCCCTCCTCGATCACCGTCTTCACTTCCTGCGGCAGGCGGCGAGCATCGGCCGCATCAACGTAGTAATCGTAGTCCGACGCGTCCTGCAACGCGTTGACCCGCCGGCCCAGACGAAACAGGTCGAGCATCTCGGGACCTTCGAACGTATTGAGGTTGCGCGCCACATTCACCGCATCGCGCCAGTTCTTCGGTTCGGGATAATCCGCGATCCACATCGTGACGAAGTCGTAGACTTCGGGCGTGATCTGGTTCTCATAAGCCACGGTGACACCGCGACGATACCATTGCTCGTCAACCGGCTGACCCGCCGTCTTGCGATCGGCAATCGCCTGTTCGAGATAGTCGAGGCCCTGCTGCAATTCGTTGGCGGTAAAATAGCTCTCGGCCATGGCGATGCGAAGGCCGGATGCATCGACCGTGTCGGTCGTGAAGTTGGCGTCAATCGCGGCTTGAAGGTAATTACGCGCCTTGGCATAATCCTGAGCCTCGTTGGCAAGCTGATAGGCAATGAAGTTGTAGCGCCCGACATTCTCGGCCGGGACCATGCCGCTTGACAGCATGATCTCCATTCCACGCAGCTGCAGCGCCCGATCCTGCGCGGCGATCCCGGCATTGAAGATCAGCCCGCCCCCGGCGATCTTCTCATCATTCGTGGTAAGGAGCGGAACGAGTGCGTCCATCTGGGGGCGCAGTGCATTCACGTCGGCCCCGTCGGCCTTCAGCGCCTCATCGAGCGGGACATAAGCTTCGCGAAATGCATCCGTGTAGCCGCCGCCAGCGCTTTCTTCCTTGTTGCGATCACGATCGCGGTCCCGCTTGCGCTGTGCGCTTGCCTCCGCCGGGATCACGCTGGTGGCCACGATTGCCGTTCCGGAAAGCAGCGCGAAAGCCAGGGCGAGCGAGGAGGCGCGTTTGCGCACGAAACGATGGGTCATGAAGAATTCTCCAGTAATCTTGTCGGTTACAGCGCGATCCACCACGCGATCGGGCAGCCTGTTTTCAGTCGGCAAGTTCAATGAACACAATGCGCGAGCCTTGCAATCTTTCCTACAGATGATGCGCTGAACCCGCTTTGAACGACAATTTTCGACCTCCCGTGCGGACGCGTCGGTCAATCGCAGGCCGACGTGGAAAAAAGCACAGGGCAGGTGTGGAAAAAAGGGGTTGGTTCTGCGTTCGTTCCACCGGCTTGCTGGCGCTTGGCGTATGCGATCCCTAGGTTAGACGCTTATTTCCTAAAACCAGAAACGGGGCGCACGTTGAGCGACGATACCGATACCTTAGATCCGAGCGCCCCTTCACCTCCGAGCGCGTTCGAGCGCGTCGACATCGTTGACGAGATGAAGTCCAGCTACCTCGATTACGCGATGAGCGTGATCGTGGCGCGTGCGCTGCCGGACATTCGTGATGGGCTGAAGCCGGTTCATCGCCGCATTCTCTATGCGAGCAAGATCGGCAATTTCGTGGCCGGTCGCGCCTTTGTCAAAAGCGCCAAGATCGTCGGCGATGTGATGGGTGATTACCACCCTCACGGCGACAGCGCGATCTACGATGCGCTGGCGCGAATGACGCAGGATTGGTCGATGCGAGTGCCACTGATCGATGGTCAGGGCAATTTCGGCTCGCCCGATCCCGATCCGCCCGCCTCGATGCGCTATACCGAAGCGCGGCTTGCGCGCGTGGCGGATACTCTGCTCGACGACCTCGACAAGGATACGGTTGATTTCGTCGAGAATTACGACGGTCGCAAGCAGGAGCCTTCCGTTCTACCCGCGCGCTTCCCCAATCTGCTCGTCAATGGTGCGGGCGGGATCGCGGTGGGCATGGCGACCAATGTGCCGCCGCATAATCTGGGCGAAGTGATCGCCGGCTGCCTCGCTTATATGGAGAATCCCGCGATCACCTCCGAAAAGCTGATCGAATACATCCCCGGTCCGGATTTCCCGACCAAACCGCTGATCCTGGGTACCAGCGGCGCGAAGTCGGCCTACACCACCGGACGCGGTTCGATCCTGATGCGCTGCCGGCATGAAATCGAGCGCCGGGGCGGTGACCGCGAAAGCATCGTCTTCACCTCGATCCCCTATCAGGTCGGCAAGGCGGGGCTGGTCGAAAAGATCGCCGAAGCCGCCAAGGAACGCCGGATCGAAGGCGTTTCCG
>JAZBPE010000268.1:0-1851 GCA_036353345.1 Erythrobacter sp.
CCGAAGCATGCGGACATCGTTGGGTAGCTCGTCAAACGACTTCGACCGCGCGTGGCCTTCACCCACGGCGTCGAGGCACGCCGCGATCCGCTCGAAGTATCTGTCGGCCTGGTCAGCTCCCCACGTGTCGCAGGTGAAGCACCAGATGTTCCGCGGATCTTCCTCGGCCGCGGCCGTGAGGTCGTAAGTCTTCATACAGACGGCTACAGCTTTACCTGCTTGCGCGCTTCGCGGCGGATCTCGTTTATCGACTTGTTGGACAGCTCGCCCCGACGCGCTTGCTCGATCCGGGGCTCCAGGAATGCGGCCAGGGCGTTCAACGCCTGGTCCTCGGTCATGTCCTCGAGGGGAGGGGTGTCCCTCAACGTCCGGTTCAGGACGTAGTCTTTGATGCTCTGCCCTTTCAGGGTGGCGATGGCCTTGAGCTTCTGGTGCTCTTCGGGGGTGATGTCGATCGAGAGTCTGGGCATGCCCGTCATCTAGCATTGTCCCGGCAACAAAACAACATTTGTGCGCGGAAGGCGCTTAACGGACTGGGTCATTCTGTTAAACGGCGCAGCCGCTTGTCGATCTCGGCGGGCGGCAGGAAGACCGCGTCATCTGCCCGCCAGATATGCAGGGCGGAGATAAGAAGCTCGACCTCACAGACTTCGGCAGCGTGCAGCTCGTCGATGATCCACAGCACGCCGTGGACGCGCACGGCGCGGGTGTTGGCGACCTTGCGAAGGAGATTGTCGCCGGTCAGGAGGATACCGTTCTCCTGGCAGGTTGTCGTGACGAGGGCGAAGCAGTCATGGGCTGAGAGACGGCTGTGCTCACGCTTCAGCGCGACGACCTGCGCAACCTCTTCGGCAGGCAGGTCATAGATGGCGAGGCCACCATCTTCGAGCATCCGCCACTCTTGCGCCGTGAAGTCGAGGAGCTCCTCCTCACGGATCGGCAGGGGCACGATGAAGCGATAGGGCAGCCGCAGCAGGACGTGCAGCAACTCTCCCTTCTTCAGGTCGATCAGGCAGGACGCATCATTGACGACGACACAGGTCACTGGTCACGAGGCCCCCTGATGTCGCGTTCGACAACGCTCAAGGGGAGCCCGAGCATCTGCGCCGCCCGCACAGGCGAAATCATCTCCTCGCCGAGCGCGCGCCAGACGAGGCGCTCGAAACGCTGCGGCTTCTCGAAGGCCGCAAAGCCCTCGCCGGGACCGATAGGCTCCGGCTCTTCGCGCCGCCAGCTTCGCGCATAGGTTTTGAATGCATATTCCACAGCGCTCTTCGACAGGATGCCGACTTGGCCGAGCCGCAGGAGCATAGCGGCGGCGGAGACGCCGTAGGTGCGCTTGAGCCGCATGATCTCTATCCAGGTCATGCCGTGCCGGTTCCGGCCAGCTTCCTCTTCCAGATGCTCGCGCGGGATAAGGAACGCCCCCGCGAAGCGGTGCATGGACGGCTCTTTCTTCAGCGCGACATTGCCGGTCTCGATGATGATCCGATGCGCGAGCTCATGGGCGAGGTTGAAGCGCTTGCGCTCGACATTGGTTTGCCGTGACACGACGATCACCTCAGTCGGTGCGCCTTCCGCCCGCTCGACATGGCCCGCGCACAAGATTTGGGGCAAGATCCCTTTGCTGCGTTGGATGCGGATGTCGGGTGGGAAACGCTCTTGGGCAAGCGCGACGAAATCGCTGGATTTGGAGAGCTGGCAACCAGTGATCCGCTCGGCCTGGCGGCTGAACGCTATGCCTATATGCGCAAGTTCGCCCCTGCCTTCCTTGAGGCGTTCGAGTTCAAGGCCACCGATGCCGGGGATGACCTCAAGGACGCAATCGCTTTGCTGCGCGACCAGAACCGC
>JAZBPE010000009.1:0-5405 GCA_036353345.1 Erythrobacter sp.
ACCGACACGATCATCCCGAGCCGCGAAATGCGCTCCACCGGCCGCGATGGGTTGGCGGACGGCCTGTTCGCCCCATGGCGCTACGCTGATGCCGATACCCGCACGGAAAATCCCGGTTTCGCGCTCAACCAGCCACAATATCGGAACGCGCGCGTCATCGTCGGCGGCGCCAATTTCGGCTGCGGATCGAGCCGCGAACATGCCGTCTGGGCGCTTGCCGAATATGGTGTGCGCGCCATCATCGCCGAGAGCTTCGCGCCGATCTTCCATGGCAATTGCCTGCGCAACTTCATCCTGCCCGTAACCCTGCCGCGCGAAGTGGTCGAAGCGCTGGCAGGCGAAGAGGTCACCATCGACCTGGCCGCGCAAACGGTCACCCATGACAGCATGTCGCAACCCTTCGCCATCAATGCCGAGGCAAAGCAGATGCTGGATCAGGGGCTCGATCCGATTGATCTCACGCTGACGCAAGGCACCGCAATCGGAGACTGGACGCGCGCCGATCGGACCGCGCGCCCCTGGATTTATCCGGAGCACACCGCGTGACCGAAATTCTCATCTCCGAAGTGGGTCTGCGTGACGGCCTGCAATCGATCGAAGCGGTCATGCCGCTCGACGCCAAGAAGCGCTGGATCGCCGCTGAAGCGGCAGCGGGCGTGCGCGAGATCGAAGTCGGCAGCTTCGTACCCCCCAAGCTTCTGCCGCAGATGGCGGACACGCCCGCGCTGGTGGAATTTGCCAAGGGGATCGAAGGGCTGAGCGTCGTCGCGCTCGTCCCCAATGCCAAAGGCGCGAAACTCGCGGTCGAAGCCGGAGTCGATGCGATGAGCATCCCCTTCTCGATGAGCGAGACGCACTCGATCAAAAATGTGCGCAAGGATCATCCCGCAATGCTGACAGAAATTGCCGAAGCGGCCCGGATCGCGCGCGAGGCGGACGTGCACTTCGCTGTCAGCCTCTCGACCGCTTTCGGCTGCACGATGGAGGGCGGTGTAAACGAGGATCAGGTGGTGCGCCTCGCCGAGCAGGCTGCTGAAGCTGGCGCGATGGAATTCAGCCTTTCCGATACGACCGGCTATGCCGATCCCGCACAGGTCCGGCGCTTGACGCGCAAGGTAAAGGCGGCGGTCGGCGCCGACATGCTAACCACACTTCACCTCCATAATACGCGCGGCCTCGGCCTGGCCAATGTGGTGGCGGGGCTGGACGAGGGTATTACCACCTTCGATGCCTCGCTGGGCGGGCTCGGCGGCTGTCCCTTCGCGCCCGGAGCCAGCGGTAATCTCGTGACTGAGGACCTGGTGCTGATGCTGAACGCGATGGGCCATGACACCGGCATCGATCTGGAAAAGCTGCTCGAAGTGCGCGCAATTCTCATGGAGGCGCTACCGGGCGAACCGCTTTACGGTTTCACCCCCAGCGCCGGGCCGATGCTCGACTATAAACAGAGGATCGCTGCGTGAGCGATGCCCCGCCCCAGCCCCTCGTCGGGATAAGTGTTGTCGAATTTACGCATATGGTCATGGGGCCGACGGTCGGTCACATTCTCTCAGGGCTCGGCGCCGAAGTCGTGCGGGTCGAACCGATCGGCGGCGATCGCACGCGGCGGCTGATCGGATCGGGTGCGGGCTACCACCCGATGTATAATCGCGGGAAACGCTCGATTTGCCTCGACCTCAAATCGCCCGAGGGGCTTGCAGTGGCAAAGGATCTGATCGCCGGTGCAGACGTGCTGGTCGAGAACTTTCGCCCCGGCGCGCTCGATCGACTGGGGCTCGACTACGAAAGCTGCGCGGCTACCCATGAGCGCCTCATCTATTGCAGCGAGAAAGGCTTCCTGCCCGGCCCATACGAAAACCGAACGGCGCTCGACGAAGTGGCGCAGATGATGGGCGGCCTTGCCTACATGACCGGCCCCCCCGGCCAGCCGCTGCGCGCCGGGGCAAGCGTCATCGATGTGACCGGCGGAATGTTCGGCGTTATCGGTGTGCTCGCAGCACTGGAGGAGCGCCATCGAACGGGACGCGGCCAGAAGGTGTCGGCGAGCCTGTTTGAAACCACGATCTACCTCGTCGGGCAGCACATGGCGCAATATGCGGTCACCGGAACGCCCGCCGCACCGATGCCTGCGCGCGTATCGGCCTGGGCGATCTACGATGTTTTCCAAACGCGCGATGACCCGGTATTCATCGGTGTCGTCACCGATGCGCTGTGGGAGAAGTTCTGCAAGCTGTTCTCGCTCGACGACCTGTGGGCCGACGAGACCTTGCGCGAAAACAATGCGCGGGTAGAAGCGCGCGCCCGCATCCTGCCGGTGATCCGCGACATGATCGGCCAGATGAGCGCGGAGGAAATTATCGCGAAGCTCGACGGGTCCGGCCTTCCTTTCGCGCCGATCGGCCGGCCCGAAGACATGTTCGACGATCCGCACCTGAATAAAGGCGGCCTTGAAGACGTGACGCTGGAGGACGGGAGCGCAGTACGCCTGCCGACTATCCCTCTGGAAATGGATGGCAAGCGGATCGGTCAGCCGCGCGCGCTGGCGGCGGCAGGCGAAGATGCACGGGCAGTGCTCGAAGGCCTGGGATATGACAGCGACAAGACCGATGCGCTGATTGCCAGCGGCGCGGTGGGAGAGAGCGAATGAAACGCGGCTTTGCAATATTGGGCGCGCTGGCAGTGGCCGGATGCACCGTGACCAACAATTACAATGGTGATGCCGCGTCCGTCTCCAATGGCGGGCCGGTCGCCGCTGGTGTCGAGGCGCCCGTAGAACGCCTGCCCACCGACGTGCGCCGCACTACAATCATCGTGCGCGATATTGAGAAGTCGCTTGCGCTGTATCAGGACGTGATCGGGCTGGAGGTCAATTACGACACCACCGTCACCACTTCGGGCGTAGCGCTTCCGGCAGGCGAACCGGGCGCGACGGCGCGGCTGGTGCTGCTCAACGCAAACGATCCGTGGGTCGGCTGGATCGGCCTGATGGAGTGGATCGAGCCGGAGATCCCGGCGGGTGATTATCCCAGACGGATGGGTCCGGGCGATGTGGTCATCATCCTCAATACCGACGATGTCGAAGGACGCTGCGAAGCGGCCAAGGCGGTGCCCGGCGTGACCTTTACCGCCGAAGCGCGGCTGCAGGTCTACCCGGGCCGAGACGGCGGGGAGGACATCCGGGTAATGGGCTGCAATTTCTTCGATCCGGATGGTATCCTGATCGAACTCAACCAGATATTGTAGCGATATCCGCGCCCTCGATGAGCAGGACTTGCACATCAGCTAGTCCTTCGCGCAATTGCTTGGCGTCAGCATATTCGGGGCTACCCCAGAACGCCTTGGCGGCCTGTTTGTCGGGCCATTTCGATATCACGATCGAGGCGCCATCGGGAAAATCGCCTTCAAGCGTCTCGGCCCCGGGCCCGCGCAGCAGATATTCGCCGCCGAAGCGCTCGATAAGCTCTGCCGCCACTGGGGCATAGCCATGCATGAAGGCTTCGCGATCGTGCACCTTGGCGGCAATGATAAGATAGGCGGGCATGGTGAGAGATTTCCTGTCAGAGCGTTTCGGGCGGCCCCCCGGAAATGGGCCGAGGCGATGGTAATCCATTAGCTACAAGCAGACAGGCGCCGCAGCCCGATTGCGCGCATCAGTGCCGCTCCCTGCCAAGCGTCGGGGCAAGGTGCAAGGAAGCGGAAACGCCCAGTCAAACCCCGCGTGTCCACTGCTCGCGCAAAGGCCGCTCGCTTTGCAGCTATTTGCGCGACAATCGCTCGACCACGTCCATGATCGGCGGATCGCTAGCCTCCATAGCTTCGACCTCCTGCTGGAAGCCGCGCATGATCCGCGCAACATAGGCACGGGTCGCCAGACCACGCTCCTCGCCTCCTTCGCGGTCGGGAACATAGGTCTCGATATCCTCGCGGCTCACCGTTCCCTTTTCGTCGAGCAGCCGTTCGAGCGTATCATGCCGCTCACGCAGCGCGGAGACTTCAGCAGCGAGCGCGAATACCGTCGAATAGAGCCGGTCGAGCGCGGGGTCGTCAAAGAATTCCGGGCGCCTACCCTTCGCCCGCTGCCCGGCAAGCGCAATCCAATCGAGGTCCTCGCTCATGCAGCCTCTGCACGGGCGCGCGGCTTCCATGCGCCATAGGCGTTCCAGATCGCGGCACGGCCGAAATCCTCTTCGCTTTCATCAGGCGAAGGCGGGAATATCTCGGGATCGACTACCGCGCGAACACCGGCGACGAACTGGTCTTCACGCGCGAAGCCGGCATCGGCCATCACCTGCTTCAGGTCCTGCGCGTGCATCGCGGTCCAGAACGGCTCATTGTTGTTGAACGCATCCCAGTCGCGCATGAACTGCTCGAACAGCGGCATGTCCTCCGAATATTGCGGCTGTTCGATATGCAGGGTTAGTCCGCCCGGCGCGAGCACGCGGTGCGCTTCGGCAAGAACACGCGGCATTGCCTTGGCCGAAAGCTCATGCAGGAACATGGTTGTCTGTACCCAGTCAAAGCCCTCGTCGGCCCAGCGCGACAGGTCCTCGCCGGAAGCCTGCACGAACCGGATATTGGTCACCCCCATCGCGGCGGCGCGCGCAGCGCCATAGCGCAGGGACGCCGCCGCCGTATCGATCGCGATCACTTCGGCATCCGGAAAAGCCTGAGCGATCGGAATCGCGTTATGCCCGACCGTGCAACCGATATCCAGAACGCGTCTGGGCGACCAGTCGGGCCGTTCAGCCTTGACCCAGCCAACCACCGCCTGACCGCCGCCATCGTTCAATCCGCCAAGGGCCCCGCCAGTGGTAGCAAACAGGCCGACGTCGTAATTCGCGCCTACGGTCACGTCGCCCTCGCGTACTCCGCCATGATACCCTCCGGGCTGACAATGAATATCGATCGCTGTCTGATAGGCGGGTTGCTCGATCGCCGGGTCGAGTTCGAGTTGCCCCGAATGTTCGTTATATTGCCGTGCCATCGCGTCGAGCTCGTCCAACTGGCGCAGCACGATCTGGCGGCCATTGTGCTGACGCATCTCCATCGAATTGCGTTTGAGCGCGGACCAGGTGCGGTGCCAGCTATCGCCATTCATCGCATCGCGAATTTCGTAGCGATGTTCGGGATCGCGGCCATGCTCTGCGCGAAATGCGGGCAGCACGCGCTTTTCGTAAGCCAGCTTGTTGCCCGAACCGATCGTTCCCGACAGGTAGCGATTGAAATGGGTCAGAAAATTGAACCGCGCCGTTTCGTCATGCGAAGCTTTCGGCATCATTTCGTGCCGGGTCATCGCGGTGTAGGGTGGGGGCAGATCGGCAGCCATTGCGTAGCCTTTCCTTCAATTTGTCCGGACAAATTCTGCTGGGCCGAGCGATTTTTGTCAACCCGCCTGATGATCCACC
>JAZBPE010000122.1:0-23404 GCA_036353345.1 Erythrobacter sp.
CCCTTTCTCAGCCGGATTGTGGTCGACATGACCCGTTCGGGAATGGGCCTCGCGGGGCTGGACATACCGCCGCTCGACGATCTTGTCCGCGAAGTCGTGATCGAAGAGGGCCGGGTGCCCCTCTCGGTCAACTGGCCCGATGGTGCTGGGCTTCTCGCAGGCGTCCTCCAGGCGCGGAGCAGCCTCGATCCGAAGCTATCGGCCCGGATCTATTGCGAGCTAGCCGAGGCGCAGAGGCGCGACCCGCAAAGCGATTTCGCGGTGCAGGTGCGGCGGGCTTTCCCGATGACAAGCGCGGGAGCAGCGACGCCCGAGAGCAATGGAGCCGCTTTCACTGCTCTTGCCATGGCGATCGTCGACAGGAAGGTCGGAACGGTCGCAGGGGTCGCCGCTTCGGACATCGAAGCGTGCCCAATGCCTCCCTCGCGCATCACCCTCCATGGCCGCGAGGACCTCGCCAAGCACTGGGCCCTGTCCGCAGCGCTTGCTGTCGGGTCGGGGACGCAGTTCGCGCAGGCCATGGGGGAGTGGAAGGAACTGGCCGACAGCCTGTCGAAGCGGTCCGAGTTCCAGCCCGGCGATCCCACCGGGTTCTCGCTTGTCGATATCGCGGCCGACCGCTCGGGCTTTCGCACGGCCGACGCTGCGAGCGATCCGGGGTCTTCGTCAGCGATGGCGAGGCGATTGTCCGGGGCGACAGCGGACGCGATCCTGCCGCCCTCGCTCCTGTCGCTGGAAGAGGGGCCGGGTGTCGATTTTGTCGGGCGGTATGGGAGCCTTGATGACCCGCGCTTTGCTGGGGTCGTGAAGGAGGTCGACGTCGTGCTCGACCGGCAGGGGCTGGTGCTGCCATGAGGGGCGCGGGGCCGGGGTTGGCCTCGCGCCCGCGTTATGGTGATTGATCTGATGGGAGGCGGGCGCAGACCATGACGCGGGGCGATCGGACGGGATCGCTGAGGAACTCGATCCGGGCTTTCTCGTGACGGCTTACTGCCTAGCGAACCTGCACCAACGGCGTTGGGCGAACCTCGCCCAAGGGTGAACGGGGTCAGACCCGTCCGACGCTCACATATTTGAAGCCATTGTCGCGCAGGGCTTGCGGATCATAGATATTGCGCAGGTCAACGAGGACGTTGTCGCCAGCCAGCTCCTTCACCCGCTTCAGGTCGAGCGCGCGGAACGCGTCCCATTCGGTCACGATCACGGTCGCATCGGCGCCGGTGATCGCCTCGTAGGGGTCCTTGCACATCCTCACTTCGGGCATCAGCGGGCCGGCGAGTTCCATGCCTTCCGGATCGTAGGCCGCGACCGTCACCCCGGCATCGCCCAGCGTCTGGGCGATCGCGATCGAGGGGGAATCGCGCATGTCGTCGGTGTTGGGCTTGAAGGTGAGGCCGAGCAGCGCGACCTTCTTGCCGCGCGCCGCGTCGGCCCCGCCGAGCGCGTCGACGACCTTGCGGCCCATCGCGCGCTTGCGGCTTTCATTGGTCTTGACCACCGCCTCGATGATCCGGGTCGGACTGTCGTAATCCTCCGCCGTCTTGAGCAACGCGAGCGTGTCCTTGGGGAAGCACGATCCGCCATAGCCCGGCCCGGCGTGGAGGAATTTCGAGCCGATGCGGCCATCCATGCCGATCCCGCGGCTGACGTCCTGGACGTTAGCGCCGACCTTCTCGCACAGATCCGCCATCTCGTTGATGAAGGTGATCTTGGTCGCGAGGAAGGCGTTGGCGGCGTATTTGATCAGCTCGCTGGTGCGGCGCGAGGTGAACAGGATGGGCGATTCGTTGAGGAAGAGCGGGCGATAGACCTCGCGCATGACCTCGCGGCCGAACTCGTCCTCGGCGCCGATCACGATGCGGTCGGGGCGCTTGAAATCGCCGATCGCGGCGCCTTCGCGCAGGAATTCGGGGTTGGAGACGACGCTGACGCGGTGCTTGGTGCCCGTCTCTCCGATGATCCGCTCGACCTCGTCCCCGGTGCCTACGGGCACGGTCGACTTGGTCACGACGACGGCGTCATTGGAAAGGCTCTCCCCCACCTCGCGCGCCACGGCATGGACGAAGGTGAGGTCGGCATGGCCATCGCCCCGGCGGCTGGGCGTGCCGACCGCGATGAAGATCGCGCTCGCGTCCCTGATGCCCTCGGCCAGCGACGTGGTGAAGGACAGGCGCCCGGCCTTGACGTTGCTTTCGACCAGCGCCTCAAGCCCGGGCTCGTAGATCGGCATGATCCCGGCATGGAGCCGGTCGATCTTGCTCTGGTCCTTGTCGATGCAGACCACATCGTGGCCGAAATCGGCGAAACAGGCACCCGATACGAGGCCCACATAGCCTGAGCCCACCATTGCGATCTTCATGAAACTGCTCCCTGTTCAGCGCTTACTGGGCGGCCTGGAGCGCTGAAAGTTCCGCATCGTTCTTGCGGAGCAGCTCGTCGAAATATTCGATCGTCTTGGTGAGCCCTGCCCGCAGCTGCGTCTTGGGCTCCCAGCCCAGTTTCTCGCGGGCCAGCGTGATGTCAGGCTGGCGCTGGCGCGGATCGTCCTGCGGGAGCGGCTTGTTGATCAGCGGAGATTTCGAACCGGTCAGGTCGAGCACCTGTTCGGCGAGTTCCTTGATCGTGAACTCGTTGGGATTGCCGAGATTGACCGGGCCGGGGAAATCGTCGCCCGTGTCCATCATGCGCAGGAAACCCTCGACAAGATCGTCGACATAGCAGAACGAGCGGCTCTGCTGGCCATCGCCGTAGATCGTGATCGGTTCGCCCTGCAGCGCCTGGATAATGAAGTTGGAGACGACCCGCCCGTCATTGGGATGCATGCGCGGGCCGTAGGTGTTGAAGATCCGCACGACCTTGATGTCGAGATTGTGCTGGCGATAATAGTCGAAGAACAGCGTCTCTGCGCAGCGCTTGCCCTCGTCATAGCAGGCGCGCGGGCCGATCGTGTTGACATTGCCCCAATAGCTTTCGGGCTGCGGGTGGACCGAGGGGTCGCCGTATATCTCGGACGTAGAGGCCTGGAAGATCCTCGCCTTCACCCGCTTGGCGAGGCCCAGCATGTTGATCGCGCCGGTCACGCTGGTCTTGGTCGTCTGGACCGGATCGAACTGGTAATGAACCGGGCTGGCGGGGCAGGCGAGATTGTAGATCTGGTCTACCTCGACATAGAGCGGGAAACAGATGTCGTGGCGCATGAACTCGAAGCGCGGGTGGTCGTGCAGGTGATCGATATTGCTTTTGTCCCCGGTGAAGAGGTTGTCGACGCAAAGGACTTCGTCGCCGCGATCGAGCAGCCGGTCGATCAGGTGCGAGCCGAGGAAGCCTGCGCCGCCGGTCACGAGGATACGCTGGCGGCGGTAGTTTCTTTGCTGCATGATTGAAGCCTTCTTGCGGTAGGATTGGTAATGGAGGTTTCGAGAATGCAGAGACGGTCTAGCCGCTCAATTCTCCGAGCGCCAAGTCCGCCTCAGATTGCGTGAGAAGTATCAGTCTCAGCGGTTTTTTCAGAGCTCGCTACGTAATCCCAAGCGGTGCGCGGGTGCGCTCATTGCGCATGGCCACTTCCCTCGCGAGCGAGCACATCGCCCCTCGTCTGCCAAGCCGGGTTATCGCGCGAGGCGGCAGCCGATTATCACGCCCGACCCAGATCGTTTCGGGCATCTTCGGGCCGTCTTCCAATCGGTTTGGCCGGATTACCCGCGACGATTGTGTAATCTGTGACGGACCTCGTGACCGTCGAAGTGGCGCCGATCACGGCGGACTTTCCGATCGAAACGCCGGGAGCCACGAACGCCTCAGCCGCGACCCAGGCGTTAGGCCCTATGCCGATAGGCGCGACCATTAATGCGAAGTCCGCAGACTGGTGATCATGGGTAGCCGTACAAAGGTGACTGCCTTGGCTGATGACGGCATCCTCACCGATGATTATCGGCGCAACGTTGTAAAGGTTGACGCCCGGCCCAACAGTGGCCGCCGCCCCAACGCGTAGATTCCATGGGGCCCAGATTCGAACGGAAGGGTAGATCGCCGAATTCGCACCAATCTGGGCTCCGAAGAGACGCAGAATGAGACGACGCCACGCATGGAGCGGGACCGGTGAGAGCCGAAAGGCCAACAACCACACGCCCTGCCATAAGCCACGCTTGAGCTTGTTACCCACCGAGGGTGGCGGACGCCTCACCAGGTTCCTGGAATTGGGGCGCGGATAGTTAGCCTTCTGCAAGCACATCCTCGTAGATCTGCAGCGTTCTCCGGCAAGAAGCCTCCCACGAAAAGGCTTCCGTCGCGAGTTTTTTAGCGTTTCGCGACATCAAATTCCATCTTTCCCCGTCTTTCAGCAGAGTTGTGACCGCTCGCACCAAGCGCTGGACCAGGTCGTCATCCGTGACCGCGACACCGGCATCAGCCTCTTCGATATCTTTCCAGATATTCACATTCCTAGTAAGAATTACTGGAACACCGGCATGCAGAGCCTCTGCGACAGCAATTCCGAAGTTTTCCTGATGCGAGGGAAGCAGGAACAAGTCCGCGGCAGCCAAGGCAGAGAATTTGGCTTCTCCTGAGAGGTGGCCTAGGAATCGCACCCTGTCACCAAGCCCCAAATCCTGCGACCGCGCCTTGATTTTCGCGACGAAGCTATCCTCGCCGCTTCCTGCGAAAATGAGCGTCGAACCAGGGCAATCCCTCCCGATGGCGGATATTACGTCTGGGAGTATCTCGGGTCGTTTCTTGGGGTGTAGCCGCCCCATGAAGAGCAGGAGCGGCCTGCCACACAGATCCGTATGCTGGTCGAGAAAGCGGTCGCGCAGGATCGCTCTGTCCTGAGGCAGGCCGTCTGCGCCCAAAGGTACAACAGCGGCATTCGCAATCGAACCAAACGTTCTTTCAGCCAATATCCTCTCTTCAAGGGCGGTGAACAGAACCCTCGAAGCCGAGTTGATCGTCTTGCGCTCAATGCCCTCCAGATAGAGCCTTTTCTTCAGGTTTTTCTGACGAAAGGAGTAGGGGTCGAGCATACCGTGCGGCGCCAGAACGTATGGCTTTCCCAGCCTTCGAGCGATTGCGGCGCTGCGGCTAACGAGAGGGCTCCAAAGTGTATGGCAGTGCAAGAGATCGGCATTGTTAATTGCCTTCTCGACCTTCACGGCTTGTTGGCCCGCGAGAGCCGAGACCTGCGAAGGAATCACAGTAACACCGCTCTCCAGCAGACTCTGCGCCTCCCCGTCCGAGAGAAAGTCGCTGCTGGTTATGATGTCAGCACTTACGCCAGCCTCCCTTGCCGCCTCGACCAATCTTTGCACGACGACCGGTGGTCCACCAGCACCCTTCCCCATGTAGGGAACCACGTGAAGCACGCGGATGCTCACAACTCTATTTTACCAGCGAGGGTGTCGCGATATACTGCCAAGGTTCTCGTCGCCATTGCCTCGAGAGAAAAGAGGGCGCGAGCGTCAGCGCGAGCCTTTTCTCCCATCTTAGTGCGCATGTTCCGGTCTCTCACGAGGAGCTGAAGGCGCTCAGCAAATTGGTCGGCGGTTTCGCATAGAAACCCGCTCTCGCCGTCGCAGATCGCCTCGGTTAAACCATCGCTTTTTGAGGCTACCACCGGCAATCCCGCGTGCATTGCCTCGAGAACGGCAAACGGAAGGCCTTCAAAAAGAGACGGGAGAAAGAATATGTCGAAGCCTGCTAGCCGGCGCGCTGCGTCCTGTCTCCAGCCGTCAATTTGCAACGACACCCCCCTTGAGCGCGCTGCATCCGACACTCTATCGCGCAGCTTGCCGTCCCCGATCCACACGCACCGGATCTTATTGTGTGGACTGAGGCCCGCCGCCGCCATGACGAAACCGAGAGGGTTTTTCTGGGTTTCGATCCGGCCGACCGAGCCGATCAAAATCTCGTCATCGGCAACGCCCCATTCATGACGTACTTTTGCACGCTCAACATCTAGGTCAGCCGCACTTGGCGCACTGGTCCCATTGTGTACCACTCGGAAATCGCTTCGTTCGAACGGGAAACGAGCCGCCAATTGGGCACGCGAGACTTCCGAGACGGCAATGTGGGTTCCTTTCGCGAAGCTGATTACTTGACCGCAAGCGCGGTCCCTCAATGCTCCTCCACGCGCGCCGAGATCCGCGGCAGATCGGCTCACATGAACTGTCGAGACCCAGGGCAGGCCGCTACGTTTGGCGGCGAGGACAAGGTCGCACCCGTCTTCTGCGACCTGCTGATTGATGTGAGCGATATCGGCCCCACGTTCCTGGAGGACCCTTGAGACCAGCGCCTGCTGCCGCCGGTCGAAAAGGGCACCAAACAGACGTGTTCGCCGATCATAGGTAGAGACGAAGGGGAAACGTATCACTTTGGCGTGCGCGGAGATCGCGTCTGCCAGCTCGTTCATCCGCTCGGCTTGCGGGATCAGAGCCTCAACCTGGCAGCCCTGTCGCGTCAAACCCTCTGCGAGCAGAGATAGGTAAATCTCTCCACCGCCACGCGATCCGGAACCGGACGATACGAGAGCAACTCTCAAGCAACTGCCTCGGCCGCCAACACAGTCCGTGCGGCGTGAACCCAGCGGCGCGCGCCCTCCTCCAGGCCCCAGGATTTAGCCATCTCACGCGAGCGCATCGCCATCCTGGATCGAAGATCATCATCGCCACCAATGCGCATGAGAGCCTCTGCAAGCGCGGTGATATTTCCAGCCGGCGTCGCAATGCCGTTTTGCCCGTCTCGCACAAGATCACGCCCGGCCCCGACTGCATCGCTGACAATGATCGGCAAGCCGGCGCCCAGTGCCTCGTTGACGACAACGCCCCACCCATCATGGCGGCTAGGCAGGCAGAAGACATCAGCCTTCGCGAATTCCTCAGGCAGATCGGATGGCTCCTTGTGGCCGATAAATTCCACGCGAGCCAGAAGGTCTGAAGAGACGAGGCCGCAATACCGCTCTCGTTCGGGCCCCGAACCCAGCAGGCGCAGGCGAAGTCTAGGGTTAGCACTCGCCGCAATATCAAACGCTGAAAGCAAGACATCGACACCCTTGCGGTCGATCAACTGCCCACTGAAAAGGATGACAATGTCATTCTCGTTTTCAGTCAATGTCGATGCTTCCGCGCTCTCGAACCGGCTAAGATCGCAAAAGTAGGGGATGTTGAAGACTGGCTTACCAGGAAAAAGCCTCGCGTAAGCCTCGGTAGCAACTGCCCCAATGGCGGCGATGCCGCTAGCCGAATGGATGGGGCCCTGCAGTCGGCTCCGGATCCAGGAGCCGACTGGGCCCCGCCGAGAGAAGCCCGGGACCTCCCCCCAAAACATGAAGGGCCGGCGCCTGGCGGCAAGATACCTCATCGCCAACTGCGCAGTCGGCGCTGAGTAATCGCTGACCACAACTAGGTCGGCATGTGATGCCTTTATCTCTGAGATAACCGACGAGTTCCAATGCGCCGAGCCTCCCAGGCGGTGCAATGTCCTCCCGGGCATCACAAACTCAGACGGGGACAGAATTGGATCCTGCCAATCCCGATCCTGCGACATGGCCGTGAAATAGCGTACTTCCGCACGCACACCGGGAAATTCGTTGAGAGCTGCGAACAATTCACGCTGATACGGCGCGGGCATCACCGTCAGAAAAAGCATCTTCATTGGCTAAGCTTCCGACGTCGCCTTTTCGAATTCGTAGAGTATGGATTTGCAGGAAATCAGGGGCCCAATCCCCGCAGCCCGCAAGATTGATAGCCCGCGCTTGGCCAGTCCCCCGGTGAGCGTTCTCGTGTGCATTCCCGACAGACCCGAAAAGGAAACCAGGCGGAGGCCAGTACGGGACCCTAGCGCGTAGAGGGTCGCGGGGTCGAACCAAGCAATGTGATCGGTATTATCAAGCGCCCATCCGGACCGGAGAGCTGTGCGGATGTAATTGACGTACCAAGGATTTGGCGTTGTCAGAAAGAGCCGTCCGCCTGGAGACAGACATAGCGCGGAATTCCGCAAGAGGCCCTCCGGGTTACCCACGTGCTCAATCAGTTCGCCTAGCACCACGAAGTCGAAATCTTCTTCGAGGGGGCTTTCGGAAATGTCGTGCAGGCGAACATTATACCCCTGCCGTTCAAGAACATCCAGGTCATCGGCAAGAATATCAATGCCGAGGCAGTAGCTGGCGGCTTCAGAAATCCGGCGATGCAGCCAGCCGCTCGAATAGGACGCCTCGACGCTGTGCTCGACGACGCCCACATCGAGCACTCGAGCGCCCTTGACCCTGCTGACCAAATAGTTGGCACGATCAGAGATCGAAGGAGCAACTGAAGGCATCTCAGATGCACGTTTGGCCACTGCCTCCGCAGAAAAAGGCTGGCTGTCTGGAATGCTCATTGGCGTTCAATCTCCGGCCACTTTCGCGACGCGGCGGCTCTTCTCCTGCGCGCCGTAAAGCGCACAAAGAGGAGTAGCGCGAAGATCGGCAGCAGTGTGGGGGCAACAGATAGGAAACTACGCATGCACAGGCCGGCAGGCAGCAGACCCGTGATGTAGATCAGCATCTTAAGCTGCGTGTCAGCCCTCGCCCCGAAACGGTTCCATGCCCCCGCGACTCCTCCGAGGAACAGCGAACCCAGACATACCGCCAGAAGCCCCCCAGCCATCCAGAATTCGCCGATGAATGTCGCCGAAAGGGTCATGTAGTCCCCGACGCCCAGCGCCTCCTCGATGCCGACGGTGAGGCCCTCCGGCTTTCCCGGCCACAATGCACGCGGGATGGGGCGAATGATCATTGTGTAGGGTATCTCAAGACCGAGATATGGCTGCCGAGAAGAAAATACTTCGGTTAGCGAAGCAATATTGATGAGATTCATGTCCACGAATACGGCTTCACCGGTACTTAGATCGATAAAAGTAGCGCCGGTGCTCGTCCGGGTCTCCAGCATGGTCACCATCGCGCCAAACGCGGTTATCGCGCAGCCTCCCCCCAACAGCAGCAGCTTCAAGGTCCCCATCCGCTTGGCGTAGAGGAAGTAGGCGGCAACGAAGGTCGTAGAGTAAAGCAGGAAGACATTGCGCGTCCCCGAGGAATAGCCGTCGAACAACACGAATCCGCCGATTAGGAGGGCAGCCACTAGCTCGCCATTCCTGAACCGGTCACGCTGAGCAAGGATGAGACCGCACAGCGCTGGGATCGCCGCCTTGAGCAGGCTGAGTTCCGCAAGGAGCGCGCTAGGCCCGCCCAACCGGCCACGCGTCCACGGCTGCGTAAAGCGCGGCCGCAACATCTGCTCCACCATCTCAATTGGATTGAAGCCGACCGAAAGCAGCATGTAAAAATAGCCAAGTGACGTGCAGAGCAGCAGCAGCTGAAAAATGAGCTTGGGCGAAAAGCCCAGATCGCGCGGATTGGGCAGGCCGCGCCGTATGGGCACAAGGTGCCGCCCCACTGCAATCCCTGCAAATCCGGCGAAGGCTGCGAGCAGCGCCGTCTGCGCACTCGCAACAGTGAGGTACTTGTTGGGCGGCTGCTCGAACAAGAATTCGAAGAAGGTAAGGCCGTAAAGTGCGAGCAACATGAACAGGTCCACCCGGATCAGGCGAACTAGCTTGCCCTTGCAGTCGATCAAGAAAGAAAACGCGAGGCTGGCAAGGAGGCCCACCGCAGCGGTCGAGAAGATCGCATTCACGCTGTTCTCGCCGCTCGCCAGTGCGTAGGTCGCAAACATGCCCAGCAGCAGAACGATAGTCGCCGGCCCAGTCGCTGGGCGGCGCGCCGACCGAGCACCCGCTTGCGCCTTGGTGGATGGATAGGGTGCAACCGGGCTCGCCATTACGTGAAAAGATCCTCTAGCTGCCGGCCAATCGCATCGAGATGGAAGCGCTTTTCGACATAGGAGTTTTCCTGCAGCCGTGAAAGTTGCCCAGGATCTTCGGCAAGCTCTCGGATGATATCTGCAAGTTCGTCAGCTTCCATCGCCTGCAGGACGCGACCGTTTATGCCATCTTGGACAACGTCACCGCAGAACCTGCTCGCAATGACCGGCAAACCCGCCGCCATGGCCTCGAGTTGTGTGAGGCCAAATCCATCCGAATATGTCGGAAACAGGAACAAGTCGGCCTGTTTGTAGAAGGCTTCGGTTTGGCTGCGCCTCACAGGTCCACGGATTCTTATGCGGGCATCGTGGCGAACGCTTTCGGGAATGTCGACTTGGATTGGGCCGACGACATCAAGCTCTATTGGTAAATCCGGCAGGAGGAGCATTGCCTCGAACACAAGGTCAATACCCTTGCGAAAGGTCACCTGGCCCAGAAAGAGTAGCCGCAGTGGTCGCTCGGGTATGAAAGTAGCAACCAATTGACTGCGCGACGCCTGTCGCTTCCCTTCGTAGGCGAGCGGAATGATCGCAATCTTCTCCGCTGCGACGCCCTCGGCGATCAGCGCCTCACGGGACCATGCCGAATTGACGACGATCTTGTCGGCCAGTGCGATCTCGCGGCGCCAGAGGTCCCAGTATTCTCCGGGAATCTCCTCGTAGGCGTATTTCTGCCCAGCCTTCTTGTAGAGCTCTGACACTAATCGCGCCTCGACGGGGCCTGGATCGATCTGGCCCAGCACGGTTCGCCAGCCACGCTGTTTTGCTTCTGTAAAGATTTCGCCTGCCGCATAGCTGTAAGAGAAGATTGTATGCTGATCTCCTGAGAAACCCTTCAAACGCCGCGCCGCCTCCTTTTGAAACCAGAGGTTTCGAGCCATTATGCTATTCCAACCAGTACGCCAGCGAGCTTGGCCCCACACATTTCGCGCGGAAGACAGTATTGTTGAAGCTGAGACGCGTACGTCACTCAATTCACAATGCCACCTTTCACGCAATCTTTGCGGAAAAACGGCGGACCCCCACGAGTCTGACCGCACCCAAGCATCAGTAATGAGGCCAGCCAAACACCCGCGTTGATGTAAAACTCTGGCAACAGCGTAATCTTCGCGGGCACCGATTTGGCAGACAAACCAATCTCCCTTCGAGCCGTTTTTGACTGTACTTTCTTCCTGAATGATCACCGTAAGCTCTCTTTGAGCCATTGTTTCTCACTTAGTCAAAAGCGATGGCGCAGATTGGAGTGCACGAAACCGAGAATAGCTCGCTCGTGAGACTGGAGATCGCATGACTCTCCCGTTCACTATGTCTGTCAATCCCTGACGCAAACCTTGGAAATGGGACGCAAGATGACCACTTCTCAAGCCGAAGATTAGTCCTTTTATTATTGTGCCCGCTGCGTGTGGCAGAAGATAAATAGAAGGCACATTCTGCCAAACAAATAGTACATCGTTTCTTCGCCCAAAAAAATTCATTCTCCGTAAATCGCGTTTTGGGGATTCATAATGATATATCGCGCTTCCTCTGCCTAGTCGAACCACGAAGCCAGCCTCTAACATCCGCACGCAGAAATCTTTTTCTTCGCCTTGATGGATGAGGCGATCGCGGAAACCGCCTAACTCTAGAAACACGGATCGCCTTACGGCATAAGCAGTTCCCTTGAACGTGCTGGTTGTCCAAATACCTTCGGGATGAGGGGCTCTTTGAAAAACAGTGTTAGCCAAATTTGGTTCAATTAGAGGGATGGCGACAGCCCCCACGATGTCGTTTTCGAATTCGTTTAGAACCTGCTCCACAATATCAGGTGATTTGAATTCAGCATCGTCATCAATTGAAAAAATGATATCGCCAGATGCCAAACGCGCGCCTTCATTGCGCCTCACGATGTAACCGGCTGATTTATCATGTCGAACATAATTAACCTTGGGGAACCGAAGTGCGAACTCAGTTGGCGTCGCGTCGGTGGAACCGTCATCGATAACAATGATCTCGGCACCAGCATTTTGTCGGAGGCATGACTCAACAGCCACAACGAGATCATCGAAGCGGTCTTTTGTTGATATCACAATAGATGCTTTCATAATCATGTCCCAATATTGAGCTAACGATCTGCCGATAGCGACGACGGAGAAGGAAGCGGGCGGGCCGGGACGCCTGCCACCCTTTGGTTGGCGGCGACAGTTCGAGTCACCACACTCCCCGCAGCGATCACAGCGTTCGCTCCAATCTCTACACCTTTAAGGATTGTAACGTTTGCACCTACCCAGACATTCGCTCCGATGCGAGTTGGCTCCCCTAACAGCCCTTGCTGCCTCACGAGTAATCCAGACTGAGATCCATGGTCATGATCAGTAATATAACAGCCAGGCCCAATCATGACATCCGCCCCGACCTCAATTGAACAGGAGGCATCAAACATCGTCCATCGATTAATGTAAGTTCGCGGACCAATCGAGATGCGAGGCGAACCGGTGCGCTCCCCGGTTGCGAGGAGCACCACATCTCGGTCCAAGGCTACGCCTGTTGCCAAAGAAATGTCCCAAGGATTTCTAGGGCACTGGATTCTCTCAAGCCTACAATTTGGTCCGATCTGAGCGCCAAGTAGGCGCATTTTTAAGATCTGAAGTCGGGACCTGAAGGATGATGTTACGCGAAGCACGAGATTGATGAAATGATCCATCACCTTGAGCTCCTAGGCCTTAAAGTTGACGCCAAAGCAATTAGTGGAACCGCAGCAAGATAGAGTATGCGGCGTAGCCTCAAGTTCCAAGAGATTGTTGCCAGATATAAGGAAAACGCCTCTCGCAGATGGCCGGACTTGAGAGCGCCAATTACGGCCGCTCGGGCATGTCGGGCAATGACTTCTTGGCGATGTATTTCCCGATCGAGACCGCCAGGATATTCGCCGGCCTTTTCTTTCAAGAAAAGCCGCGCCACGCCTTTTAGGGTTTTGCTTTGGTCACCCATTTCATTGTCGTCATGAACTCGGTGCCCGATTATGATAGGCGCTACCACCTGCACGAAACCTGGCGCAGTACCAAGCGTGAGGGCAAGGTCATGGTCTTCGCCATTCAGGAAATCTTCTGCAAAGCCTGCCGTCGACAAGAAAGACGCGCGGGAAATGACCATCATACCAGCACCGCAAAAGCGCCCGTCGGCAGAGCTGCTTAAGAAGTCTGCGTAATTATTCCCTTGCGGTTCTTCACGCTCAAAGCCGTGCAAGTCACCCTCATTTTGGAAATCGATGAAACGACCAAAAAGTAGCGAGGGTCTACTATATTTTTCGATCAACTTCGAAAATGTGGATAACGTCCAAGGAAACCATAGATCGTCGCTGTCGAGGAAGGCCAGATAGTCACCACTAGCAACCTCGGCGCCGCGGTTTCGTGCGGCGCCTGGACCTGCATTAGTCTGCTCAATAATCTTTAGGTCATTTCCAAATATTGCTAACGCTTCAATCGTTCCATCGGTCGATCCATCGTCAACCAAAATTACTTCATACGGGGCGTGAAGTTGATTGAAAACGGTCTCCAAGCATTTGAGCAAGAAATCCTTACGATTGTAAGTTGGAATAATGACGGAGAACCGGGTCACGCGAGCACGTTTCGCAATGAACGAGTAGCTTCGGCGACCTTCTGGGCGAAGGAAAACCCAAACACCCGATAGAGCGCCCGGTAGGCAACAGGCCCAGCATTGCCACGAGGTGCAAACGCGGCACCCGATTGAGTGATCGCCTGATGCGCCCTCAAGGCGATGTGCCTTTCTTGGCTCCAAGCGCTGCGAGCGATTTCGAACCTAGCTTGGTTTATCGCCCACTGTCGTAGAGGAGTAATCATGTCTCGCTCGTTGAGGTGCCGCTCTAGCCTTGCCTCAATCTTCAGGCGCTCCCGCCAGACTCTCGCTATGTTTGATGTCGACAATGTCCCTGTTTCGAACCGACGGTACACGGCGCCGTTTGTACCAGAATGGTGAAACATCTTCCCAGCCATCAATAGTCGAAGATATAAATCGTGCTCCTGACAACAGGGCTGATCCTCTTTCCAACCGCCGATATCGATTAGAGCCTGACGGCGAAAAAGCGGACTCCCGGTCTGTGGAAGCTCCCAAAGTGCGAGACTGGCCCAAGGATCATCGGGCATTGAGGTTTGATGAACTTGTGTTCTCACCCCGTTCTTTGAATGCCACTCTATAGTGACTGGCCCATAAATCACATCGATATCTGATGCTGTTGAGAGTTGAGATAATTGATCCTTGATCTTCTGTGGGCGAAGATAGTCATCTGCATCGAGAAATGACACCCAGGGAGTGGTTGCAAGGGCTAATCCTCTGTTTCGGGCGGAGGGTGCTCCAAGGTTGGGGCTGCTTTCCCACCTGATCTGCGGCTCGAAACGACGAATGAGGTCGAGCGTGCGGTCGCTGGAGCCGTCGTCGACGACGACTACCTCAACATCGACGCCATTCTGACCAAGGGCGCTTTCTATAGCTCCGCAGATCCACTTTTCCGCATTGTAAGCCGGGATTATGATAGTCGCATCGAACATAGCGTCTGTCCGGCCTAAGGGATGAGGCGGATCACTTGCCTAGAACACCGATCTGCGCGGCAATCAAGCAAGGGCCAAGCCTTATCTTCGTGCATAACGGGCCACCAGCGCAGGCGAAATGAAGACGGCATCGACCCGCCTGAGGAACGGTTCGCCGGTCGGCCATTGAAGGGCTTGATTGTAGATTCCGAAGGGCTTGAAGTCGTAGGTGGCCAGCTTTTCCCATATCTCTTCTAACGGCACGTGCGGTCCTGTCGAGGAAATACCCGCCTCCACTTGCAGCAAGCCGACATTCCCAGATTTCAGGAATTCGCCTGCTCCTTCGATAACCTCGACTTCGCTACCTTCGGCATCTATCTTGAGGAAGTCTATCGTAGTGATGCCGGCGTCGGCACAAAACTTGTCCAACGTGGTCACTGCGACCCCTTGCGTAAGCGATCCATTGTCCGACAGATCGGCCAAAATCCGGCTGCCCGGGCCCTCGACCGTCATCACCGCCGAACCCTCTTCGCTCCCCAAGGCGCTCTGTACGCAGGTAACTCTAGGATCATTCGCAAAACGGGCTTCCAGCTCGGCGAAGTTGTTTCGAACGGGTTCAAAACAGATGACTTCGCGTGCGTTATATTCCTTTAAAAATGTCAACGCAGACTGTCCGACATTGGCACCTACATCCATCACCGTGCCGAACTTGAAGCCGGGTAGGTTCTTTTTAGCATCATGGCCAAGGTTACGACCGTGTCGGTTTGCGCTATTTTGCCCACCGCTCACCGGTTTTTTGGCAAGGTCCGACGCGTGCCTAAGGGCTTTGCCTAAAATGTTCATACTCAATTTGAGCCCCCATGCGACGTCATGACGAATATTCGCGGGCTATTCTCTTCAAAGTTTGTCGCTCCAATCAAGTAACTTATGGCTTACGGCCGAAAAATGACGGCAGAATACGGCATTTTTCTTTCCCAGCCATCTATGTATTTCGTCCACGCCGCTCTGGAAATGTGTCTGCAAAATCCTTCGGCATTCCAAGAAATTCCTGTATTTCTGTTGCCCTTTCCCAAAGGTCTTCGAAGTCGACGAAAAGAATGCGGCCTCGATATCCCGCCCATTTGTGCTGTTGCCTCTTGAGGCATTGAAGGTAGGCCCTTCGCGTAAAGGTACTATCCGGCAGTAGTACCGATAAGACCCCCCCGAGCTTGGCAGCTTGAATTTGAAACCACCCGCGCCGGATTATGCTCTGCATCGAACGGTTAGGGTCCCCCGATATAAATAGCACTTTCGGTTCTGGCTCCACGACGTAAGGTGGGGACGGCAAGTGCTTCAGGTCGTCGCGATCATACGGATCGTTGACTTTCGCGAACCTTGCGATGTGCTTGATTACGAAGGTCGTCCCTACGCCACCCGGCGAAACAACGATGATGGAGGGAAGGTCTTCAAACCTGGATTGAAAGAGCCGTCGCCGCGCCGCCTTCTTGGCAAGGCCAATTCGGGTTGACGGACCAATTACCATTTTGCGGGTGCAATCCCGGTAAGCGTCGGCACCGGTTCCGCATTCTCCATGACCCATAACGGAACTTCGCCAGCGTACGATGCCCACCGGCTGAACGTGCTTGGTGGCGCGACAAGGTAGTCCATCATCGTCATCGCATAGAGGTCGTCCATTGCATCCCCTGGCCCCGCACTCGCGTCGACGCCAGCAAACCTTTCGACGTCAATCGATTCGTTCGAGAAGAGAACAACTTGGATTTCCCTGTCACCGAATTTCTCTATGAATGAACGCACGACATGTTCGTACTGATTCAGAGAATAGAAGTATTTTCCATTCTCATAATTTCGATAATCACCGCGACGAACGTGAACTCCGACAAGAATGGATTTCGCCCTACGAAGTTCGGCGATAAACCTATCGATCTCTGGGCGCGGGCGAAGCGCAAGATATTCGCGGACCTCTTTATCGTGCTTTGTTCGAAGATCGTAATTCCGATAACGCCAACCAAGCAGTGCGACCATGCGCGATCGGGCAATCGTCTCGATGTTCGGTGTCGCGTTGAGATCGATGTCAAACTCTGGCGAATGGCCAATACATTCGATGCGTGGAAGGATCGCGTTCTCTGGCGGAAGTGCGCGACGCGCAATCCGAAGAACTAGATTGCTCAATGCCAGCGCAATGGTGTGTCCGGGCGTTTGCCGTCTTGGTGCGCCAGCTCTACTGGCAGCGGGGTAGCGAACGAAACGACCTCGGGATGGACCTTCGAAGGCGTGCCGGTATTGTGAGAAGCTAGGGTTGATGACGATGCAGCCATGTTCCTTAGCGAAGGCGATGAGATGGGAAAAGAGAATGAGCTGGTTCCCTAACTGGCCGGGAGCCTCTGCAACAATCATCGTAGTGCCCAACGCGGCCTTGTCACCTACGGGCGGACTTCGTTTCACTGTTGTTCCTCACTGGCCATGATCCGCAGCTTCCAGTGATCTAATCGTCCGGTTCAGCGCTGGGCTGAAAGCAAAACCGCTCGAAAGAACCGTGCGCCCTCCACCGCACGGGGGATACTGCAGAGCCTCTATCAACTCTGTTACATGCCAGCCGACTTCAGCGGGCACCTTGCATGGCCGATTCTCGCGAAGGGCTGCTGCCATTTCGGCAGGACCGCGCATGAAATCGACCAGTTTGCGGCCGGACTTCATCCAGCTTGGCGGTGTTTCGGAATACGGCCACGTCTTCCAGCTGGCCCAGCCTTCGGGAAGCTCGGGTTTGCCAAGTTTGGCAAGAGCTTCCCCCACCTTGTTTTCCAATGTCGATCGCCATCGCGTTGAACGGTAGAGGCGATATCGAATAGGGCAACGCTCGTGGCGAACATTGCCGACCTTCAGGATACCATCATCGCCGATGAATGTTATCGACTTGTCACGCGGAGCGACCAAGCTGCAGGATATCCGGGCGACGACGCCGCCATCGTATTCTATGCAGCCCGTTGTGAAGTCGGGAGCCATATCCTCGACCTGTATGCCCTTTTCCTCGATCAGAGTGGCCGCGAAAGCCGTCACTTGCCTTGCTGGACCAAGAATTCTGGCCAACCAAGTCAGCACGTAGCCGGCATGTTCATAAGTGCACCCGACTTCAAACTCGTCTTTTGCGGGCCATGGTATTCCCACTGAATTGTGCCAGGTCCATGGGCTTTGCCCTGGTGCGATCAGACCGTCGTCGAAATTCGCGAGCACCAGCCTGACCTGGCCGATCACTCCGCTTGATATCGCGTCGGCCACCGTAGTCGCCGTTTCTGATAGCAAACTGCAGGGCGCGGTCATGAGCATCAGTCCGCGTGCCGCGGCAAAATCCACAAGCGCCTTCGCTTCGCTGCTTTCCATGGCCAGCGGTTTTTCGGAATAAACGTGCAGGCCAGCCTCTAGGCACGTCTTGGTGATCTCGACATGGTCCCGGGGGTTAGTCAGGTTGAGCGCGATCTCTGCCTCGGATCTTGCGATCATTTCGGCGACCGAAGAATAGGTGGGCGTGGGCCAGCGCGCGGCGAACGCCTCGCAACGTTCGGTGACTCGATCTACGAGGGCGACAAGGCTAAGTTCGGGATGATGCTGTAAAGCGTCGCAATAAGATGAAGCGACGTACCCGCAGCCGATGATTGCGATTTTTGTAGGACGCGTCATCGAAGATTTTCCAGCTTCTCAGAAAAGTGCTTATCAACGAGGGCATAATCGGGAGGCATCGTCTGCGCGACGCCAGTGTCGGACGCGAGCAAGATTGTGTTGGCGAACTCGACTGAACTAAGCGCATCCCTTGCGCCAACCCAGGGTTCCTCGTGTCCGTCAGCCGCCAGGGCGAAATTATCGTACAGGCGGGCAAGCAGCGTCTCGTTGGATTGCTGTTGCACATTGTAGGATTGGCGACCGCTTACGCTGTCGATAGTCAACACCCCATCTTCGAGCCGGATAGCGCCTCGTTCGCAAATCAGCCGGACGGATGATGTCCAAGGCGCCACCGATGTCGACACGAACACGGTGCCGTGGAATCCGTCCGTGTGCTCGCACAAGGCGCTAGCAGTGTCTTCTACGTCGATGGCGTGTGTTCGTGTGGCCCGAAATGCTGAAATGCGGTCAGGCCTGCCAAAAAGATATAGATACCGGTCGAGCAGGTGCGGTGCCTGATTGACTAGGACACCGCCACCCTCACCATCCCACGTCCCTCTCCATGATTCCTCGAAATATTCCGGTGGGCGTGGAAAGGTTTCGACGATTTCCCCGCGAACGGGCGCTCCCAGAGAGCCGGAATTCAACACTTCGCGAATGCGGCTCAATCCCGCGTCGCCTCGGTATTGCAAAACCATTGCAATAATTGCGCTAGAACTCTGCTCCACCGCCGCGACTTCTGCGGCTTGTCGAGCCGTTACGGCAAGAGGTTTCTCGCATAGAACATGAAGGTTGCGCTCCAGCGCAGCAGCGGCGATTTCGGGATGGTCGAAGTGCGGGGTCGCAATCAACACGGCGTCTATCGTCTCGCTCGCGATGAGCGCCTCCGCGCTCGCAAAGTAGGGCAGATTGAGCTGCTCGATGTCCGCGGGCTTTTTCTCGTTTCGGCCGGCGACGGCGGTCAGCACAAGGTTGTCGTGCCGCGACATTACCCGCGCATGCAGGCGCCCCATTGCACCGTACCCGACAAGGCCCACCCGCAGGGGCGCTGCCTTTCGTGGCCCCAACGGCGCGACACTCGGCTTGGCGGCCGTCGCTAGTTTGGTCAAAAGCCTATGAAGCATCGGGTGTCAGGATTCAGAGCGGGATCGATAGAGTTAGCCAGCTAGGGCTGCCAGCGCATCCTTTCGCTCATCGCATAGCCTTCTACTGCATGGAACTTGGGTTCGGGAAGGAAGCTGGAAAGTACGCGCTCGACTTCCTTCACGTCGTTCCGCGCCGGTGCGAGGCTGCTCAGCAACCTACCAGCGTACCACTTCCAGTTCGGCCGGCTGCCAGTTCCCCACTCCGCAAGGGGCGAGATCTGGGAGATGTTTTCCCCGTGTCCCCGCCTTGCGATCACCGCCGGGAAGGGGATTGGCTCCAACGGCTTTCCGCGTTGGGCGAAAGCATCAGCGACCTCTTGGTGGCCAAGCGCAAGGAGATCGAAATTCTCCCAACGATCGCCCATCGACTTTGGCAGGGAATCAGCATCGCAAGGGATCATCCAAGAGGATCCACATCTGTGTAGGAAATCATCGCGCCGCTCTCCCCAACGGCGCTCCGGGTCCCAACGGTATCCGCTTTGGACAAAATAACCGTTGGCATTTGAATGTGAGAGCGCTGTCTCTGCTAGATCGGAATGAACGAGGTCGTCCGCATCGAGTTTCATGATATAGCTCGGCAGATCTCCTAGTCTGCGGAGTTCGACCAGACCTCGTTGAAGCTTTTCGCGCTTGTCGACGCGCTGAGCCTGCGGAGTGGCCGGGTCGGGGAAGTCGCCTTGAACGATGACAAGATTGTTCGGCTGGTCGATGATCGTCGGAAATTCGTTGCAAACAAGTATCACTTTCACGGGAGCGGTCTGACACAAGGCTGAACTGACCGTGGACAGGCAAAGATCGATTGCTGTCGACCAGTTCTGCGCCGTCGATCGATTTCGAAACGGAATTAAAAAGCAGAACTTCAAGGAGCTATAGAATCGTGAGATAGAGGAGGGAGATACAAGCTGAATAATTTTGCGAAACGTGAGAGATCGCACTCCACGTCCTGAATGCTAGGCGATGCTCGAAGCATCCACAATTTTACGAAAGTTCTGGTCCTTCAGAAGACTGTCCCAATGCCCCGCATTCAATACAGAGCCGCGGTCAAGCATGATTATCCTGTCGCAATCGCGAAGGGTCGATAGCCGGTGTGCGATCATCAAGATCGTCTTTCTCTTGGTCATCGTCTGGATGCGTCCAATCACTCGACTTTCGGTTAGCGGGTCGAGCGCACTTGTCGCTTCGTCCAGCAAGATGAAATCGCACGCCCCATAAAGCGCTCGCGCCAACCCGAGTCGTTGCCGCTGCCCCCCGGATAGACGATTGCCGCGTTCGCCGAGCTTCGTTTGGTACCCATCGGGCAGTCCAGCAACAAAATCATCTATGCAGGCGACTTCCGCGACCGCCCGAACTCTATCCAGATCGATCTCGCGCTCTTCGCGTCCCAGAGCGATGTTTCGAGCAACGCTGGCATCGGTAAGCACGATTTCCTGAGGGACGTAGGCAATATTTTTCTGCCAACGGCGCACATTGTCGCCAGTAATCTCCCTTCCGTCGACAAACATTGAACCTGATTGAGGTTCGAGCAAGCCTAGTATGACATCGGCCAGAGTGGTCTTGCCGGCACCAGTCGTCCCCACGATTCCGATGATTTCGCCCGCACGCACAGAAAGACTGACATCTGTAATTCCGTGGTTGGCGGAGTCAGGATAGCGATAGGTCACGTTCTTCAAAACGAGCGATTTCTCCAAGGCAATGGCGCCCTGACCTAGCGAAGGAGAAACAGGTCTTTGCTGCTCGAGATCATCGCACAAAGCGTTGACCGCCGGGCCTGATGTTTTGAGCGCCGCCAGCGCTTGGTACGCCTTGCCAAGCTCTGGCAGAATTCTCACAGCTGCGGCTGCAAAAAGCCCGATCGTCGGGATCAGTGCGCCCAATCCTTTGCCCGTTGTCAGGTATTCAGGATCAAGTAGGGCCAGGCAAAACACAATCCCTCCTGCGAATACAAAGGCCTGCATCGCATAATGCGGCGTCGACGCAAGAACGGCGCCCAAAGCGAGGCTCCGTGCATAGGCTTCCGAAGGGACAGAGAAGCGCGAAGCGGTTTCCGCTTCGAGCCCTGCGAGTTTAAGGTACTTTATTCCACCAAAGGCTTCCCCGATGATCTTGAACCGCGCTCGATTTGCGACAATCCGCTCGGAGCCAATCCGACCAAGCAACTTCTGACTTAGTAGAAATATTGAACCATAAGCGAGGCCAAAGGCGGCAAGAGCAAAAACCGCTATCTCGGGTTCGATCAACAAAACTAGAGCGAGGATAGCAAGAACGGTTATGCTGCTTGCAATGAGATCGATCGAGGGACGCAGAAATCGGTCGACGGCCTGTTGCGTCTCCGAGAGTATCTGCGTGCTCATCTCACCTGAGTGGCGCCCTAGAAAAAACTCATAAGGTTGGTTCAAATAGGTGGTAAGTAGCCGCACACTGAACGAGTGAACGCGAAGAGTTGTGAAGTTCGATACGACATAAGACTGAATTATCTGGAAAAATCCCGAGATCAAAATCACGAAAAGGGCGGCGAAGCCAAGCGCGATTAGGAAATCAAACCTAGAGCTAAAACCAAGTAAATCATATGCCGACGCAAGTAGGCCACGATCTTGGATCATCTCAGGCGCTGCAAGAACAGACAGGAATGGCAGGAACGCGCCGACCATTGCTACTGCGGAAAGGGCTGAGAGAAAAATCATTCCTAGCATCAGAACAACGCCCCTTTTTTCGTGGGCTTCGAGCTGATGCCAAAGTCTCTTGATCAAGCGAAGATTCACAGCTTACTATTATTGGTGGAGTGCCAAGCCATATTGGATGAGATTGTTGCGACCACGTCGCACCATAGATCAATGCATTTCAACGTGAAGCTCCCTCGCGCATGCTCTGCCTTTGTGCGTCAATTCTAACCCATCCGAGCGCGTCGGCGACAATCGAGTCGAGGTCTGAGCGACGCGCCGACCACCTCAGCAAATCTCCTGCTTCCTTTGGGGCCGCGATAAGGATTGGAGGGTCGCCTTCGCGTCGCGGCCCAAACGCATGTCGCACCGGCTGGCCGGAAACGCGTGTAACCGCAGAGACGATCTCGAGTACCGAATGCCCCCTGCCAGTGCCTAGGTTGAGTGTGCAGGAGTCCCCGGCTGCTTGAAGGTAGTCGAGCGCGCCAAGATGCGCCTCGGCAAGATCCTGAACGTGAATGAAGTCCCTGACGCAGGTTCCGTCCGGCGTGTCGAAGTCTTTTCCGAAGATCGTTAGTATGAACTCGCTCTCGTCGCGCGCTGCTTCGATAGCCAATGGGATGATGTGCGTCTCAGGTTGGTGCCTTTCGCCAATCTCACCCTCGGGATCGGCACCGGCCGCATTGAAATACCTTAGGGAGACAGACCGCAGACCATATGCCCTACCGAAATCGGAGAGCACGCGCTCAACCATTAGCTTGGACCAACCGTAGGGGTTTACTGGACGTTGCTCGCACGTCTCGCTGATGGGCATCTCCTCGGGATCGCCGTAAGTCGCGCACGTGGACGAGAAGACGAGTTGGTCGACGCCTTCATCGCGCATAGTCTCTAGGAGGTTGAGCGTACCGCACAAATTCACGCGGTAGTAAAGTGCTGGATCGCTGACAGATTCGCCAACGTAAGCAAGGGCAGCAAAATGCGCGACGACATCCGGCTTGGTCTCGCGAATGGCGTTTCGCAGCTTGTCGGCATCAAGAATATCGCCTTCGATCAGCGGCCCCCATTTGACGAAGTCAGCCCAACCGCGCGACAGGTTGTCGTAGGTGACGACGTTCCAGCCTGCTTTCGCGAAGGCCTTGCAGCAATGAGAGCCGACATAGCCGGCGCCGCCTGTAACGAAGACTGTCTTTGTCATTGTAGCGTCACTCGAAAATCAAGGCTCGCCCGATAACCCCGAAGTGCAGGCGTCTTTTTCCGCTCATTTGGGAGCCCAAGAGCAGTAACCCCGAAGTGCACGCGTCTTTTTCCACGCATTTCCGAGCCCAAGAGCAGTAACCCCGAAGTGCACGCGTCTTTTTCCACGCATTTCCGAGCCCAAGAGCAGTAATGCCGAAGTGCAGGCGTCTTTCGCACCCATTTTCGAGGCCAAGAGCAGTAACCCCGATTGGTGGGTGTTTTTGTGCGCTGCCCATCCGGGCTGCGGTATCCTCGGCCCTGGCGGGCCTGCGGGGCGGCCGCTTGGCCTTGCGGCCCGCTGCGCGGGCCGGAGCAGGTCTGCATGCATGAGGGTGCGCTGGTGAAGG
>JAZBPE010000123.1:0-3007 GCA_036353345.1 Erythrobacter sp.
GAGGTGATCGCTTCGGTCCGCGCGCCGACAAGGATCGCGGTTCCGGCGGCGACGCCCTCTGGTCGCTCGGTCGTATCGCGCATGACCAGAACCGGCTTGCCGAGGCTCGGAGCTTCCTCCTGTATGCCGCCCGAATCCGTCAGAACCAGCGAGCTTGCTTCCATCATGGCGACGAAGTTGGGGTAATCGAGCGGCTCGATCAGCGCGATGTTCGCGATCCCGCCCACGGCCGGGCGCATCACTTCGATGACGTTGGGGTTGGGATGGACCGGATAGATGATCGCGACATCCGGTCGTCCAGCGAGTTCTTCCAACGCTCGGGCGATTTCACGCATCCCCTCCCCGAAATTCTCGCGCCGGTGCGCGGTGACGGCGATGATGCGGCGGCCCCTGAACCGCTCCTTCAGCGGCGCGATCACGGGTGCAAGCGAAGGGTCGGCCGCAATCCGCGCGCGCGTGGCGAGCAATGCGTCGATCACCGTATTGCCGGTCACGTGGATCGCGCTGTCTGCGATATTCTCGGCGCGCAGCGCGGCGGCGGCTTGTTCGGTGGGCGCGAAGTGGAGGTCTGCGATGGCCCCGGTCACCTTGCGGTTCACCTCTTCGGGCCACGGCGCGTAGATATCGCCGGAGCGGAGTCCCGCCTCGACATGGCCCACCGGTATGCGCCGGAAATAGCAGGCGAGCGTCGCCATCATCGTCGTCAGCGTGTCGCCATGGACCAGCACCCGGTCGGGCCGCTCTGCGTCCAGCGCCTCGCCGAACCGCGTGACGATCCGCGCTGACAGCGCATCGAGGCTCTGCCCGGGCTGCATCAGGTCGAGATCGATGTCCGGGCGTATGCTCGCCATTTCGAGCACCTGATCGAGCATTTCGCGGTGCTGCGCGGTCACGGCGACGCGCACGTCGAAGCGGTCGGCTGCCCTCAGGGCTTCGACCACCGGAACCATCTTGATCGCCTCGGGACGCGTCCCGAACGTCACCAAGATGCGGGGACGCCGGGCGGGCGCATCATTCATCGCTTCAGCATTCCGCGCGTGTCGAAGACAAGCTTGCCCCGCAGCGCATCGGGGGTGAGATGCTTGAAGGCGGTATGATCGACCAGCACAACCACAATTTCCGCCTGCGTCAGCGCTTCGTCAAGGCTGGCGAGGCGCGCACCGGTGCCCGCGAAGCCGGCCGGCAACTGGGAGGCGAACGGCTCTACCACCACAATCCGTTGTCCGCGCGTGCGCGCGAGGCTGAGCGCGATCTCGAGCGCTGGGCTCTCGCGGAAATCGTCGATGTCCGGCTTGAAGGCGAGACCGAGCAGCGCGACCTTGCCACCGGGCACCGCGTCGAGCAGCGCGCGAACGCGGCGCTCGGTGTAATTTGCCTTGAAATCGTTAACTTCGCGCGCGGTGCGTATCAGCCGCGCGGCCTTTGGTGAGCCCGCGACGAGGAACCACGGGTCGACGGCGATGCAATGGCCGCCGACGCCGGGGCCCGGCTGGAGCACGTTGACCCGCGGGTGGCGGTTGGCCAGTGCGATCACGTCCCACACATCGACGCCCAGATCGTCGGCGATCACGCTGAGTTCGTTGGCGAAGGCGATGTTGACGTCGCGGAAGGAATTCTCGACCAGCTTGACCGTCTCGGCCACCCGCGCATTGGTGGTCAGGCAATCGCCTTCGACGAAACTTGCATAGAGCGCCTTGGCGCGAGCCGCGCATTGCGGAGTGATGCCGCCGATCACGCGATCGTTCTGAACCAGTTCGCGCACGATCTTGCCGGGCAAGACGCGTTCGGGACAATAGGCGAGCGCGATGTCCCCGCCGCGTTGCTCACCGTAGACGGGTACCTCCAGGTCGGGCCGCAGCTCGGCGATGATCTGGGCCACCCGCTCGGTGGTGCCGACCGGCGAGGTGCTTTCCACGATCACGCAGGCACCGGGCAGGATACCAGGGGCGATCGCGCGCGCAGCGGCTTCCACATAACTGATATCGGGGAGGTTTTCGGCCGTCAGCGGGGTCGGGACGGCGATCAGGTAGAATTGCGCGCTTGGCACCTCGGTAGAGGCAGCGAGGCGCCCCGTCTCGATCGCTTCGCTCACCAGCCTGCCGAGATCGCGCTCCTCGATGTGGATGCGTCCTGCGTTGACCGTTTCGACAACTTTCTCAGAAACATCGACACCGCAGACCTTCCAGCCATTGCTGGCGAGGACGGCTGCCGTGGGAAGGCCGATATAGCCGAGCCCGATGACGGCGACCTGGAACGCCGGAACAGGCTCGCCCAAGGCCTTCGGGCCTACGACTGAGGCAGTTTCGAAAGGTGCGTTCATTCCGTCAGTTCTCCGCTTCTGGCGCAGTGTTCTTACGGTTCGCTCCTTTGCCCGGAAGCATTTAACATCGCGTTAGGCCTACCAGGATGTTCACGATCATTGCGGGGGTCGCGACCCTCGCGTCTGTTGCCAGGGCCCGCTTGCGAGTTCGCGATTCTGGCATCGGCAGATCCGGGCGCTGACAACGATCACTTCAGCCGCGATCTCGAACCCTTGCGCTTCAACAGCTCACGTCGGACGCTGGGCGAAAAGGGCAGGATGCAAGTCGGCGCCTCGGGTCAAAACCGATCGAAGCTCCGGTTCTCTATGAACGACGAAAGGGCAGCATTGAGCTGGCGTGCCGTGGCGGATTGCACGCTGTTCCAGTTCGTAAGTGCAAGACCTTCCGCGATGCGTGCGGGCAGTTCGGTCTCGTCCATGGCGACAAGGATGCCTGGCCGACCGGCCAGCCTGCGAACGGTCGCCATCTGATGATCATTGCGGTGCTCTGCCAGACTGGCGCGGCGCGGCATCAGCAGGATCGGTTTCCGGCAGCGGGCCGCGGTCAGCACCGTGCCGATCCCGGCATGAGCGACGATAAGGCGGGCCTTGCCGACCAGTTCCTCGAAATCCGCGGGGGCGATCTTCTCGCGCGCTTCCATCGCCTGCGGGGCATAGGTGCCCTTTCCGGTCTGCGCGATGACGGGC
>JAZBPE010000124.1:0-33709 GCA_036353345.1 Erythrobacter sp.
AGCTCGCTGCGATAGTGCGCCTGCAGGCACATCATGCGGTAGGCGAGCGGGTGGTAGCCCCGGTCGATCAGCGTTTGCAGGCGCAGGAATTCGCCCGACGACTTGCTCATCTTGCCAGAGCGCTCGATCAGGAAGTTGTTGTGCATCCAGATGTTCGCGCCCGAATTTCTCGGATCGTCAAGGCCGTTCGTGCAGCAGAAGGCCTGGTTCTGCGCGATTTCGTTGGGGTGGTGGATCTCGCGATGGTCGATCCCGCCGGTGTGGATGTCGAAGGGAAAGCCCAGCAGCTTCTCGCCCATGACCGAGCATTCGAGGTGCCAGCCGGGCGCGCCCTTGCCCCAGGGCGAGTCCCATTCCATCTGGCGGGTCTCGCCCGGCGGGGTCTTCCGCCAGATTGCGAAGTCCGCCGCATTGCGCTTGCCCTCTACCGTGTCGATGCGCCCGTGTTCGGCATCATCCCCGGTCACCGCACGCGCCAGCCGCCCGTAATGTTCAACCGTAGACACATCGAAATAGAGGCCGCTGTCCAGCTCGTAGCAGTGCTTGTCCGCGATCCGTTTCGCGAAGGCGATCATTTCGTCGATATAGTCCGTCGCGACCGACCACTGCGCGGGCTCACGGATATTGAGCGCCTTGACATCCGCCTTGAACGCATCGGTGTAATGGCGCGCAATGTCCCAGATCGAGCGGCTGGACCCGGCGGCGGCCTTTTCCAGCTTGTCCTCGCCCTCATCCGCGTCGTCCGTCAGATGGCCGACATCGGTGATGTTGATGACGTGTCGAAGGTCATAGCCCTTCCAGCTCAGCACCCGCCCCAACACATCGGCGAAGATATAAGCGCGCAGGTTCCCGATATGCGCGTAGTTGTAGACTGTCGGCCCGCAGGTGTAGACGCGCGCCTCGTCGGCGTGGATCGGAACGAACGGCTCCATTTGACGATTGAGCGAGTTGAACAGCATCAGCGGAGCATCGGCCATGGGCAGCCCATGCGACAATCCGCAAGGCCACGCAACAGGAGGGATTTATCAGCACGGACAGTGGAACCGATACGCTATCGCGCGTGCTAGGCGGCACGGCAATTGCCGGGTGCCTGATCGCGGTCATCCTCGATCTCGTCGGGATCGGCCTTTCGGACCGGGTCGGCATGATCCAGGATACGATCAGCGACCTTGCCGCGGCGAAGGGCGATACGATGGTGGACGATCTTGCCGATGTCGGCCTGTTCGCCTTCGTACTCGGCGTGCTGGCGACCAGCGCTGGATTGCTGCGTTGGCGGATCGACCGGATCGACTGGAAGATCGGCATTGTGGCACTCGCCATCGTCGCGGTGTGTGTCACCCTCATCGCAGGCTATGAAGCCTATACAACTGGCAAGGGTCCGGTGATCCATTACAAGCTGGTCTACGTGCTCGGCATCGCCTTCCCGCTCGCTGTGCTGATGACGGCGGGTCAATTCTGGGAAATCAACAAGGTGCTGGGCATCGTGTTGTATATCGGCGGGGCGTTATGGCTGGTGCTCGGCCCGCTGCTGTTCCTGATCCCGACCGCGTATGATGGCGGGTACGAGCGGATGCTGGCGGCGCTGATGCTGCTCTGGTTCATCACGATGGGCGTGATGATCTGGGACGATCCCGACATCGTCCATCACATGTCGGAGGATCAGCGCAGCTAGGCGGCCGCGACCGCTTCTTCGAAACCAAGGAACCGCACGTGCTCTTCGAGCGGCACGCGCTCACGCTCGAAATTGTTCACCGGTGCGTCCGGGTCGCGGTAGCCGATCGCCATGCCGCAGAAGAACATGTAGCGATCGTGGTCGAGGCCGAGGTGGTCGCGGATCACGTTGGCGTAATAGGCCATGAATTCCTGATAGCAGCTGTCGAGCCCTTCCTCGCGCAGCAACAGCGCGACCGTCTGCAACCACATGCCAGTATCCGACCATTGCGGCTCTTTCATCAGGCGCGGGAAATAGACGAACATCACCGCGGGCGCGCCAAAACTAGTGGCATTGCGCCCCATCGCAGCCATGCGCGCCGCCCCGTCGTCGCGCGCGATGCCGAGCGCTTCGAACATGCCCTTGGAGATACCGTGAAGCCGCTGTTTGTAAGCGTCCTCGCTCTTGGGCGCATCCCAGTCATATTCGAGTTGCTGCGGCGGAGTGGAGGTGATCTTCGCCTGGAGCTCTTTCAACGGCTCGCCGGTCAGGATCGTCGCTTCCCAAGGCTGGTAATTGCACCCCGACGCCGCCCACCGCGCGGTGTCCATCACCCGGCGCAGGCTTTCGAGTTCGACCGGCTTGTCGAGGAATTGCCGGACGGAGCGGCGGGTTTTGACGGCTTGGGTTACGTTCATGGGAGATCAGCCCTTACCCGGACGCGGAAAGTGTTGATCGACCAGAATTGGGTTTCCATCCGGGTCCTTGATCACGAAGGACGCTATGCCATCTCCACTGGGGTCAGCCTTCTGATCGAATTCGATCCCCTTGGCTTCCAGTTCAGCTTGCAAATCGCGGACATCCGTGAAGTCGTCGCTTGGGCTGAAATTGCCTACTTTGTCAGGGTCGTTGGAGAGCCCGGGATTGAAGGTCAATATGTTCTTTTCGAACATGTTCTCGAATAGTCCGATGATAGTCCCACCATTTACCAGTATCGCGTAATCACCCTCGCCGCCGGTCTTGCGAAACCCGAGTTTCTCATAAAATTCCTGCGACTTCGCAAGGTTTTTCACCGCAAGGCTTACTGAAAATGCGCCCAGTTCCATAGCGTCTCTCCCACAATTAACGCCGCCGCACACCCTTCTCATCCTCGAACAATTCCGCCAGCTGCTCAATGATCGTGCCGCCCAGTTGCTCGGCATCCATGATCGTCACCGCGCGCCTGTAATAGCGCGTCACATCGTGGCCGATCCCGATGGCGACGAGTTGCACCGGCGAGACCTTCTCGATCCATTCGATCACGCCGCGCAGGTGCGCTTCGAGATAGCCCGCGGAGTTCACCGACAAGGTCGAATCATCCACCGGCGCGCCGTCCGAAATCACCATCAGAATGCGGCGTTCCTCGGGGCGGAAGATGAGGCGGGAATGCGCCCAGATCAGCGCTTCGCCGTCGATATTTTCCTTCAGCAGCCCCTCGCGCATCATCAGGCCGAGGTTGCGGCGCGCGCGGCGCCAGGGTTCATCGGCCTGCTTGTAGATGATGTGGCGCAGATCGTTGAGGCGCCCGGGCTGCTGAGGCTTGCCATCGGCGAGCCAAGCCTCGCGCGATTGCCCGCCTTTCCAGGCGCGCGTCGTAAACCCGAGGATTTCGGTCTTGACCCCGCAGCGCTCCAGCGTACGAGCCAGAATGTCGGCGCTGATCGCGGCGATGGAGATCGGGCGTCCGCGCATCGAGCCTGAATTGTCGATCAGCAGCGTCACAACCGTATCACGAAACTCGACATCGCGCTCCACCTTGTAGCTCAGCGCGGTGCCGGGCGAGACCACGACGCGCGCCAGTCGCGCCGCGTCTAGCACGCCTTCCTCCTGGTCAAAATCCCATGAACGGTTCTGCTGCGCCATAAGACGGCGCTGGAGGCGGTTCGCCAGCCGCGTGACGATGCCCTGCAGACCCGTCAGCTGGCTGTCGAGATAGGCGCGCAGCCGGTCCAGTTCCTCCGCATCGCACAGCTCAGGCGCCTCGACCTCTTCGTCGAAGCGTTCGGTGAAAGCCTTGTAGTCGAGGCCTTCGGGAATGTCGGGCTGCGGCCGGTTGGGGCGGACGGGCGCGTTGGACGCCTCGCCCTCTTCGCCCGGCTCGCCATCAGCCAGTTCCTCCTCGCTCGACAGCTCGCTTTGGGCATCGCCATCGCCTTCGCCCTCGGCCAGCTCTCCAGCGGCTTCCGGGTCCTGGGGATCAGCATCGCCATCCTGTTGCTCGTCGCCAGTCTGCTCGTCGTCTTCGCCTTCGTCCTCGTCGCTATCGCCGTCGTCGCTGTCTTCGGGCTGCTCGGTCGGGCGGGTCAGGTCGAGTTCGCGCAGCATATCAAGGGCGAGCTTCTGGAACGCCTCCTGATCGGCGAGGAGATCGCCGAGGGCGGAGAAATCCTTGCCGACCTTGTCCTCGAGGAAATCGCGCACGAGGCTGACGCCGCCTCGCGCCTTTTCGGGGATCGCATCGCCGGTCAGCGCCTCGCGCAGCATCAGCGCAAGCGCGGTCTGCAGCGGCACTTCGGAGGAGTTTTGCGCACGCACGATCGCATCGCTTGCCGTGCGCAGTTCAATTGCGGCGTCCAGATTGCCGCGCATGCCTTCGAACCGGTTGGCACCCAGCGCCTCATAGCGGACCTGCTCGATCGCATCGTAACAGGCGCGCGCAATCGGCTCGGGCGGTGCAGCAAGCGCGTGGAGCCCCGCATCGTGGTGCCGCAATTTGAGCGCGAAACTGTCGGCAAAGCCCCGCGCCTCGGTCACCTGATCGGCGGGCAGGTCCCGCGCCGGCAGCGGCACGCGAAAGCGATTGCCGGCCGAACCCGGCACATCGGCGCTCCACGCAACCTCGACCTCGCCGTCCTTCGCAATCGCGCGCGCGGCGCCGGTAAGAGCCTGTTTGAACGTATCGAGCGGGGATTCTTCGGCCATCGTGCTTTTACGTAATGCTCTGCCCGGTCTTTTCCCAGTCTGCGAGGAAGGCCTCGATCCCCTTGTCGGTCAGGACGTGGTTGAACAGGCCGTGGATCACCTTGGAGGGGGCGGTGATAACGTCCGCGCCGATACGCGCTGATTCGAGCACATGGCCCGTATGCCGGATGCTCGCGACGAGAATTTCCGTGTCATAGAGATAATTGTCGTAAATCAGACGGATGTCGCGGATAAGGTCCATCCCGTCCGCTCCATTATCGTCATGGCGCCCGACAAACGGCGAAATGAAGCTGGCGCCCGCCTTCGCCGCAAGCAGTGCCTGATTGGCAGAGAAGCATAAAGTGACGTTCACCATCGTCCCGTCATCGGTCAGCTTTCGGCAGGTTTTCAGGCCATCCACCGTCAGTGGCACCTTGATGCAGACATTATCGGCAATCCGGCGCAGGATCTCCGCCTCCTTCATCATGGTCTCGTGATCGAGCGCGACGACCTCGGCGCTGACTGGCCCGTCGACGAGCGCGCAGATCTCCTTCGTCACCTCCATGAAATCGCGCCCGGACTTGTGGATCAGCGAGGGATTGGTCGTCACCCCGTCAAGAAGGCCAGTTGCAGCCAGGTCCTCGATCTCGGCGGTGTCGGCTGTATCGACGAAGAATTTCATGGTGCGGGTCCTTGGCGAAGGGAGGGGAAGCGATTCGCAGCAGGGGTTTGCCATGGCACAGCGACCCGCAAGGTGCCAATTGGCTGGCACGTCGAGCACGCCCGCATTATCAGCCAGCCGGCGCGATCATCTTGAGGACACCACCGCGACCATGAAGTTTGCCGCAATTACCACCGCTCTTGCCCTTGTCTCGGGTCTTGCCGCTGCACCCGCAAGTGCGGAAGAGGATTTCAACATCTGGACCGGCCAGTTCATTGTCCTGGACCTGTCGGATGAGATATATGTCCGCGGCGAGGCGCAGGAACGCTTTACCAACGATGCGGAGCGGTTGGGCCAGCTACTCCTGCGCAGCCTCGTCGGCTATCGGATCAGCGAGCGCGCGAATATCGGCGTTGGCTACGCCTACATTCTGACCGATCCGGTCGGGCCGGTCGAAGTGAACGAGCACCGCTTCTATCAGGAATTCAACGTCCGGCTGATCGATCGAGGCGGCGTTACGCTCGATTCGCGCAATCGGCTGGAACAGCGCACGTTCGAGGAGGATGATGCGCTCGCATGGCGCTTCCGTCCGTTCGTGCAGCTGCGCGTGCCGATCAGCGAGAACAACAAGTTCGTCGCCTACACTGAGCCGTTCTTCAACCTTAACGAAACCCCTCTCCAGCGCGACGGGATCGGGCTGTGGCGCAACTTTGCCGGGGTTTCGATCCCCTTGGCCGAGGGTATCGAGGTGGTGCCCGGATATCTCAACCAGCATGTTTTTCGCGAAGGCGAGGATCGCAGCGATCACATCGTCAACGTGAACCTGTTCATGAATTTCTGACGCGGGCGATGGGACCGATCAGCTTCGCGCTCTTCAGCTGAGATCATGAAGCTTTCGACCCCGCGGCTCGCTCCGATAGCACTTGTTCTGGCCGCGACGCATTCGCCCGTGTTCGCACAGCGGGCAGACGAAGATACGCAGCTGTGGGTCTATCTTGTCGCGGAAGCGCAGCTGGACGAAAAGACCGACCTGACCGTCGATGCCAGTGCGCGCTGGCGCGAAGAGAGGCGCGGTGACGAGCAGCGCACCCTTCGCTTCACACTGCTGCGCGAAGTCGCGGGCGGCACGCAGCTGGGCGGGGGAGCCGGGATATTCGAGGCGGAAGGCGGCGCGACCGAGTTGCGCGTGCACCAGCAGCTAGGTCTGGAGACGGGCCGATGGTCTGCCCGCACCCGGATCGAACAGCGCTTTTTTGACGGCGCCGATCGGATGGAGCTGCGCTTTCGTCAGAGGGTGCGCTATACTCAGCCGCTAACCACCACGTTCGAGCTTGAGGTCGATGGCGAATATCTCGGCCTTGCCCAAACGCGCGACCGCATCCGTAATCTGGCGCGCGACCAATGGCGCTTGCGCGCCATCCTGAATGCTGATCTCAGCGAACGGCTGACGCTGGGGGCAGGCTACATGATGATATATACGCCGCGCGATGGAGGAGGCGATGCGATCAATCACGTGCCGCAAGGATACGTAACCTACAGATTCTGAAGCGCGTCAGGCCGCCAATCCGCCGAAGACCCCCACCAGCATTGGATCGCCGGTCAATTGTGGATTGCGGCGGATGGCTTCTTCCTCGCGGCCGATCTCGGTCCAGATCGCCTCGTCGACTTCGCCGGCAAGCGAGCGCGCAAGGCCGCCGACATCCGTACCGGTCGCCGCGTTCAAAAGCTCCGCCACCAACGGGTCGGAAGCGATGCGGATCGCCTCGCCGAGTTCTGGCACCATCGCATCGATCAGCTGCCCACCCATCTCGCCGCGCAGCGCGATGGTCGCAGCTCGTGGCCCGCCCCGCACGAGATCGAGCGCGTTGCTTAGACCGATAATCGCTACCGCATCCGCCACGATCGGCGCGGCGCGGTAGGAGCCCTCGATCGCGATATCGGCGAAGGCATCCTCCAGCCGCTCCTTGAACAGGGTCGAAGTCAGGATCCGAGAAAGGACGTCGCCGCGCGTGCCCAGAAGTTTGGCAAGCCCGAGCGTGGCAACCTGCTCGTCCCAGTACGCCCCTGGCTCGGTCAGGCGCGCAAAAGCGTTTTGGCTCGCCGAAAGGAGCAGGCGGCGGATCGCCTCGTCATAGCTGAATGCGGGAAGAGTGGTGCAAGCGGGCAAGGCAAGGATCGCTGCACCGGTCAGCGTACCGCCAAGGAAACGACGACGAGCCACAGACTCGAAACGGGTGGCGGACATGGAAGAAGCTCCTTTGGTGGTGTTTGCTCAATCGCCTGCCTATGTCCCGGTTCCGATGAACCGCGTCCGTATTCTCGTTCTGAATGCCGCCTTGGGGTCGCTCGATTACAGCGTGCCTGAGGGAATGTCGCTCGAGCCCGGCACCATCGTCATCGCGCCGCTCGGCCCGCGCACGGTGACCGGTATCGTCTGGGACGAGGGGCGTCTGCCGGGCCGCGCGGTCGATATGGCCAAGTTGCGGCCCTTGCGCGAGGTGGTCCCGGTTCCCCCGCTCGCTGCGCCGCTTCGCCGGTTGATCGAATGGACTGCAGACTATTACTGCGCGAACCTCGCCAGCGTCGCGCGCATGGTGCTGGCGAGCGGCGGCGCCTTGGGCGGCCCGATGGTAACGACCGAATACCGGTTGGCCGACGGCGCGCCTCAGGGTCGGATGACCGCACAGCGCAAGCAAGCTTACGAACGACTGGCCGGGAAGCAGGGCACGATCCGCGAATTGTCCGCAAGCGCCGCCGTCTCCGAAGGCGTGCTGCGCGGCATGGTGAATGCGGGCGCGATCGAAGCGGTATCCGTCGCGATCGACCGGCCTTATGCCTGCGCCGATCCCGACCACGATCAGCCCGAACTCTCGCCTGAACAGCGCCGCGTCGCGCGCCAGCTCGTCAGTGCCGTGGAGGCGCGCGCATTTGCCCCCATCCTGCTCGACGGGGTGACCGGATCGGGCAAGACCGAGACCTATTTCGAGCCTGTCGCCCACGCGATCCGCAAAGGTCAGCAGGTGCTTGTCCTGCTACCCGAGATCGCGCTGACTGAAAACTTCCTCACCCGGTTCGAGAAGCGCTTCGGCGCAGCGCCCGTCCTGTGGCACTCCTCGCTCAAATCGACCGAGCGGCGGCGAGCCTGGCGCGCCATCGCGAACGGTCCCGATAATGGCGGGGCGCAGGTCATCGTCGGCGCGCGCTCAGCGCTGTTTCTGCCCTATGCCAAGCTCGGACTGATCGTCGTCGACGAAGCGCATGAGGTGAGCTTCAAACAGGACGAAGGCGTGCGCTACAATGCGCGCGACGTTTCGGTGATGCGCGCCCGGTTCGAGAGCATTCCGGTCGTCCTCGCAAGCGCGACCCCGGCGCTCGAAAGCCTCTATATGGCCGACACGGGCACTTATACGAAGCTGGTGCTTCCCAGTCGGTATGGCGGGGCGCAATTGCCCGATATTGCGCTGGTCGATCTGACAATCGAGAAACCGCCGCGCGGGCGATGGCTGTCGGCACCGATCATCGAAGGCCTCAAGGCGAGACTGGCGTCGTGCGAACAATCGCTGCTGTTCCTCAACCGCCGCGGCTACGCGCCGCTCACGCTGTGCCGCAATTGCGGTCATCGCTTCCAGTGCCCCAATTGCAGCGCCTGGCTGGTCGAGCATCGCCTGTCCGCCCGCCTAGCCTGCCACCATTGCGGGCTGGAAAGCGCGGTGCCCGAAGCTTGCCCCGAATGCGGCGAGGCTGATTGTCTGGTCGCCTGCGGACCTGGGGTCGAACGGATCGCGGACGAGGTCGCCGAGCTCTTTCCCGAGGCCCGTATCGCGGTCGCCACGTCCGACACGCTGGGCTCGCCCGACCGCGCGGCCCGGTTCATCGCCGAGGCCGAAGGGGGCGCGATCGACGTCATCGTGGGCACACAGCTGGTCACCAAGGGCTTTCATTTTCCTGATCTCACGCTGGTCGGCGTGGTCGATGCGGATCTCGGGCTGGAGGGCGGCGATCTGCGAGCGGCCGAACGCACTTACCAGCAGGTCGCGCAGGTTGCCGGGCGCGCCGGGCGCGGGTCCAAACCGGGTGAGGTCCTGATCCAGACGCGTCACCCCGATGCGCCGGTGATCGCCGCGCTGGCGAATGGCGATCGCGATGCCTTCTACACCGCCGAAACCGAAGCGCGCCGCGATGCGGGCGCTCCGCCCTTTGGCCGGTGGGCGGCAATCATCATATCGAGCGAGGACGAACGCGAAGCGCGGGAAGCGGCAAACCGCCTTGGCGATACCCGTCCGCGCGCCGAGGATCTCTACATCCTCGGCCCCGCCCCTGCCCCGCTGGCGCTCCTGCGAAATCGCCATCGCTATCGCTTCCTGATCAACGCGCGGCGCAGCGCGAATTTGCAAGGCACATTGCGCGACTGGCTGGACGCCCACGACTTCGCGCCCGGAGTGCGGGTGGGTATTGATATCGATCCGTACTCCTTTGTATGAGCTGATCCGAGGAAAGAGGGGTCTGCGGTGTCTGATCGACGCGATACAACGACAAACGAGCGGTTCGATGCGGACAATCCGCCGGCTGTGCCGGGCGGGATCTCGCGCGCCTCGATGCAGTCCCTGCCGTTCGCACTCGCGCTTTCGGACGCCCGGCTCGACGACTATCCCCTGATCTATGTGAACTCTGCATTCGAGCGCATGACCGGTTATCCTGCCGAAGCGATCATGGGCCGCAATTGCCGGTTTCTGCAAGGCGAGGATACGTCGCCCGAAACCGTCGATAAGATCCGCACAGCCATCAGCGAAGAGCGCGAGGTGTCGATCGATATCATTAATTATCGCGCCGACGGGACCCCTTTTGCCAATCGCCTGCTGATCTCGCCGCTAAAGGACGATGACGGTACGACCACCCATTTTCTGGGCATTCAGACAGAGCCGCCTGACGATGCGAACTTCGCGCAACGCGTGCGCGAACTCGACGAATCCCTGCGCGAAGTGCAGCACCGGGTAAAGAACCACCTGTCGATGCTGCTCGCGCTAATCCGGCTCGAGGCGAAACGCGCTACCGATCCTCAGGCGTCGCTGAACGTTCTTGCCAACCGGGTCGAGGCGCTAAACGTCCTTTACGAAGATTTCGCCGATGGCGGCATGGGGGGCGCAGGTACGATCGGGCTGGGAGCGTATATTTCGCGGGTGTGCAGCGCGCTCAACATGCTCGACGGGCAGCGCGAAGTTCGCGTCAATATCGACACCGATGCATTCGACGCCACGGTCGATGCCGCCTCGCATGTCGGCCTGCTGGTTTCCGAATTGCTGACGAATGCGCTCCAGCACGCCTTTGAGGGGGACGAGAAAGGCGAAATCACGGTGCGCCTGTGGGATCACGACGAGGATACGCTATGTCTGCGCGTTGCAGACAACGGCCGCGGCCTGCCGGAAGGATCGACCTGGCCGCAGGAGGGCAATCTGGGCTCTCGCATCGTGCGTGATCTTTCCAGTCGGCTTGATACAAAGCTTGAGGTCGAGAGCGCGAAGACCGGAACCAGCATCCACATTGCGATTCCCAAGACAAGCCTGCTCCCGCGCGATTGACGCGCACCCTCTGGATCGACGGCGTATCGATGGCGTCCGGCACTTTCGTCCGGTTCGACCATTGCGCCCGTAATGACCAAAATCACCGACAATCCCGTTCTCGTGCCGATCCTTGGCGACCAGCTGACCCGAACTCTGCCCAGCCTTCGCGGCCGCACGAAAGACGACACGATCATCCTCATGATGGAGGTCTGGGATGAGGCGACCTACGTAAAGCATCACAAGCAGAAGATCGTGCTGATCTTTTCTGCGATGCGCCATTTCGCCAGGGAACTGCGCGATGCGGGCTGGACCGTCAATTATGTCGAACTGACAGATGAGGACAATGCGGGCAGCTTCACCGGCGAAGTCGCCCGCGCGATCGAGCGCCATCACCCGCGCTCCGTCCACGTCACCGAGGCTGCAGAATGGCGCGTGCAGCAGGCCATCGAGGAATGGCCTGACAAATTCGCCTGCGAGGTCGAGATTCTGCCTGACGACCGCTTCCTTTGCGGACGCGACGAATTCGCGCAATGGGCTGAGGGGCGCAACGCGCTGACCATGGAGCACTTCTATCGCATGATGCGAAAGAAGCTCGGCATCCTCATGACAGCGGACGGCAAGCCGGTTGGCGGCGACTGGAATTACGACAAGGACAATCGCCAGCCACCCAAGGACGAAATGAACCCGCCCCAAGTACCCAACTTCGAGCCGGATGATATCACGAGGGATGTCATCGCGCTGGTCGAGAAACGCTTTGCCGACCATTTCGGTGGGCTGGAACGGTTCCGCTGGCCCGTCACGAGCGACGAAGCGAAACAGGCCGCCGACGCATTCTTCGCCGCGCGCATCGAGAAGTTCGGCCCATACCAGGATGCGATGGTCCATGGCGAGGACGACCTCTACCACTCGATGCTCTCGACCAGTATCAATTGCGGCCTGCTCGATCCGCTGGAGCTCTGCCAGCGCGCGGAGAAAGCCTACGAAGATGGCGACGCGCCGATCAATTCGGTCGAGGGCTTCATCCGCCAGATCATCGGCTGGCGCGAATATATTCGCGGGTTCTACTGGCTGCACATGCCGGGGCTCGAAACCGACAACAAGCTCAACGCCCAGCGCGCTCTGCCCGAATTCTACTGGACCGGCGAGACCGACATGCGGTGTCTGTCCGATTGCATTCGCAGCACCTACGACGATGCCCACGCCCACCATATCCAGCGGCTGATGGTGCTCGGCAACTTCTGCCTGCTCGCCGGGATCAACCCGCGTGAGGTGCAGGACTGGTATCTCGTCGTCTATGCCGATGCCTACCAATGGGTCGAGCTGCCCAATGTCTCTTCGATGATCCTCTATGCCGATGGCGGGAAGCTCGCGACCAAGCCCTATGCGGCGTCCGGAAACTACATCAACAAGATGTCGGACTACTGCAAGGAATGCCGCTATTCGGTCAGCAAGAAGGTGGGCGAGGACGCCTGCCCGTTCAATTCGCTCTACTGGCATTTCATGGACCGGCACCGCGATCGGCTTGAGAGCAATCACCGCGTCGGGCGCATCTATTCCACCTGGGACCGGATGGATGACGAGAAGAAACAGGACTATCTCAACACCGCGCAAGGTTTTCTCGACAGCCTGACCCCGGCGGACAGGAGCTGGGCGCGGTCGGATAAGTGAGATGTGCGGCTAAAAGCGGTAAGCCCCGTTCGCTCGTCGCGGGACCGGAGAAATGCGAGCCTATCGTTCATCGACCCGCGCTTGATTGCGCTTGATGGCGCTTCGACTCGCAGGGGTGGATAGCCGGTTCAGCCGCCCGCTCGTCGTGCCAATAATGTGTTTTATCGAACGATCGGGAGATCGGTAAATCAATTGTTCAGGTCAATTCGCGGGTTTCTGCGGTAAATCGCAAATCCTAAGGCATTTCATTCGTTTGTTTCGCGAAATCGAGATCTGTGCTAACAATATGGTTGGAGCGCTCCTACCCTCCCTCCCGATTATATTAGGAGCCAATACCGTGAGACCCCTTCCCACCCGTCTGGGTGCGGGCATCGCTGCCGTGGCCATAGCCATGACGGCGGTTCCAGCATCCGCGAATGCCTTTCCGTGCTTTAATGAAAGTACGGTCCAGTCGGCGCGCATCCATGACCTTCGCGTCATGCTGATGGTCAATGCGCTGAAATGCCGCGAGATCGCGCCAACGACCCTCAGGGCCTATGGCTCGCTGCTCGAGGATCGTTACGGCGAATTCGCCGAACACAGTGCGCTGGTGCAGGACGACCTGATCGCACGCTTCGGTCCACGCACCGGACAAAGCGCTTTCGATGATTACGAGACGCGCATCGGCAATTACCATTCGGGCGTGCGTGCCTCTCGCGATCTGTGCGCCGATACCGCGACCCACATCGCGCTCGCCAGCCGGGCCGATCACAGCGAGCTGGAGATGCTCTCCAAGCTGGCCACCAATCGCTCGATCGCGACCTGCGCGGTTGCGCGCACCCCGGAGCCCGATCGCATGCCTCGCCTCACCACGCGCAACGTAGTCCCAGCTACGGGATCGCGGCGCAGCGCGGTTGTGATCGATGAACCGGAGATGGTCGATGGCATCCCGACCTATAATACGCCGGGCATCGGAATTGACACCGCGCCAGAACCTATGGAGCCTGCGGTCGTCGTAGCGGCCGCCCCGGAACGCGAGCCGGAAGTGTTAGAGCCGACGGTAGACCGCTACACTCAGGCGATCGAAGCGCTCGATGCCGCCGCCAACGCGCTGCGCGAAATGCAGCGAGAGAACGCCCCGACACGGTAATCTGAGGGCGATGCCGGATCGCACCGGCATGTCTGTCAACAGGGTAATAGGGGGAGCGGTGGGCTCCCCTTTTTTTTCGCGCGCATTGCGCTAGGCCGGTATCTTATCAGGTCCCGTGCCTTAACTCCTTCTCCTGCAACAAGGCCTACCATGCTGACGATCCATCACCTGCGCATCTCTCAATCCGAACGCATCGTCTGGCTGTGCGAGGAACTGGGCCTCGATTACGAGCTCAAGCTTTATGACCGCGATCCGCAAACGCGCCTTGCGCCGCTCGAGCTCAAGCAGCTGCATCCGATGGGCATTGCCCCGGTGATCGAGGATGGCGATCTGGTGCTCGGCGAAAGCGGCGCGATTGTGGACTATATCGTGGGCAAGTATGCGCCCGATACGCCGCTCGTCCCCGCGGCCGACCATACCGATTTCGCACAGCACCTGTACTGGTTCCACTTCGCCAACGCGACGTTCATGACAAACGGCATGATGCAGATCGCGGTGACTGCGGTCGGCGCCAAGATGCCACCGCCCCTTGCCGCGCGGGTGACCAATGCCTGGGCCCAGATCGAAGCGCGGCTGGGCGAAGCGGACTATTTCGGCGGCGGAGAATTGACGACGGCGGACATCATGATGGTGTTCCAGCTGACCACCAGCCGCGCGTTCAACGGCATGGGCATCGACGATAAACCCAACCTCAAGGCCTATCTCCAGCGCATCGGCTCGCGCGAGGCCTATCGCCGCGCCATGGCGAAGGCGGAGCCGGGGTTTACGCCAAAGCTGGATTGAGAGCAGCGAGGGGGCCCCAATTCACCTTCGCCCTCAACTAAGCAACCGCAACCCGCGCCGCTTCGCCGACCGCCTGCATTGCCGCCTGCCACGGACCAGGCCCATAGCTGATCCGCGCAACGCCGAGCTGCGCCAGTTCGGCGTTCGCCGCCATCCCCGGCAGGCGCATGACGTTGATCGGCAGCGGCGCGGCCTCGCAAAGCCGCGCGATCAGATCAGGCTTTCCGAGGCCCGGCACGAACAGACACCCTGCGCCGGCGTCGGCATAGACGCCCGCGCGCTCCAGCGCCGCATCGACCAATTCGGCCCGGTCAGGCTTCTCGCCGCGTATGAGCGGACCCAGGAAAAGATCGGTGCGCGCATTAACGAACAGGCCCGCTCGCGCGATCGCTTCGATCCGTTCCGCCTGCGCGGCGAGCTCGCGCAGCCCCTGTGAACCGATCATCTGGTCCTCGAGATTGCACCCGATCACGCCCGCTTCCAGCAGCGCGGTCGCATTGCCCTGAAGCGTGGCGAGATCATCTGCGTAGCCGGTCTCGATATCGACGCTGAGCGGCAGGTCGGTGACTGCGCGGATCTGGCGCATGGTGCGCAGCAGATCGGGAAAGGCGATCGACTCGCCATCCTCCAATCCCTGCGCCCCCGCCAGCGCAAGGCTTCCGGTCGCGATCGCCCTCGCCCCCGCCTGGGCAACGATCTTTGCGCTGCCCGCGTCCCAGATGTTGAACAGAACTAGTGGCTTGCTGCCCGTGTGCAGCGCGGAAAATTCGTCTTTGGTCATGATTATCTTTCCCGTTCGCGCTTCAAAAGTTCGCGCTTGATTTCCGGTCCGTAGGCGTAGCCGCCGAGCGAACCGTCCGCCTGGACGACGCGGTGGCACGGGATCAGGACCGCGATATTGTTCGCTGCGTTCGCGCTTCCGACGGCGCGGCTGGCCTTCGGGTTGCCGAGGTTGGCTGCCAGCTCTCCATAGCTGCGCGTTTCGCCGGGAGGGATTGCGCGCAGCGCTTCCCACACGCGCTGCTGGAAGACCGTGCCCTGCACGTCGAGCGGGATGGCGGACGTATCGTTGCCCGGCGCCTCCACGATGGCGATAACGGATTCGAACAGGGCACGGAACTCGTCGCTCGCCGGGGTCAGATCGGCCTTGGGGAAGCGGGCGCGCAACTCCATCTCACCTTCGCCGAAGGACAGGCAGCATACCCCACGCTCGGTCGCGGCGACGAGCATTGCGCCGAGCGAGGTATCGACCGCGCTCCAGTGGATTGTCCGGCCCGCTCCGCCATCGCGCCATTCGCTCGCCTTCATTCCCAGTTTTCCTTCCATCTGCGCGTAAAAGCGCGTGGGGGCGCAATAGCCTGCATCGTACAGGGCCTCTGTTACGCTGGCGCCACCTTGCAGACCTTCACGAACCTGTTCTTCGCGCAGCGCCCTTGCGAAGGCTGCGGGCGACAGGCCGACGGTTCGGGTAAACAGGCGCTGAAAGTGCGTGGGGGAGTAGCCGGTCAAATCGGCAAGCTCGCTGAGCGTCAGTGGCCCGCTTGCCTGGATGGCAGCGATGGCGGCGAGAACACAGGCCTCTTCCGCGCTTTGGGTCTTCGGGGAGCATCGCTTGCACGCCCGCAGCCCCGCCGCCTCTGCCGCCCGCCAATCAGCGTAGAAGCGCACATTGCACCGCTTCGGCGCGCGCGCTGGGCACGATGGGCGGCAATAGATGCCCGTCGAGTGCACACCGGTGACGAAAGCGCCATCGAAGCGCCGATCTTTAGCGAGCGCGATCTGCCAGCGCTGATCGTCGGTAAGGTCGCTCGTGGAAGCCATGCGAAGGGGAATGCCACATTCGATCCCGCGCTGCATCCACGAAGCTTGCGGTCAATGTCGCAGCGCGGGTAAAGACCGCGCCGATGATCATCACCCTGCGCCGCCTGTGCGTCCTTCTCGCACTTGCCTTCCTGTCCGTTCCAGCCATCGCCGATCCTGGCGATATCGAAGCCGCTGCGCGCGGCGTCGTGCGGGTGGTGCTGATCGACAATAGCGGCGAGGAGATCGTGGCGGTCACCCATGGCAGCGGTTTTGCCGTTGCTCCGCGTATGGTCGTCACCAACAGCCATGTTATCCGCGAGGCGCTGCTGGACGATACGCTGCGCATCGGCATCGTACCAAGCGAAGGTGAAGAGGCGACATTCGGCCGGCCCGTTGCCGTCTCCCCGCGCAACGATCTGGCGTTGCTGGAATTGACCGAAGGCTCGCTGCGCCTGCCCCCGCTCACCATTGCAGGCGGGGTCAGCGGTGATATGGGCGAGGTCTCGGCGGTCGGTTACCCGATGAATGTCGATCTTGCGCAAGGGCTGGAGATGGCGGACATCTTCCGCGCCCAGCCACCGGTCAAAAGCCGCGGCTTCCTCTCCGGCCAGCGCCCGAGCCGCCAGTTCGATACGATCCTGCACACCGCACCCATTGCCCGGGGCAATTCGGGCGGGCCGCTGCTCGATGGTTGCGGGCGCGTCCTGGGCGTCAATTCTTTCGGCGCGGATTCCGATGGTTCGGACGCCGAGTTCTATTTCGCCGTGTCCCTTAGAGAACTTCTCCCGTTTCTGCGCGAGAACGGAGTCGATCCGCAGGTGAACGCGCTGCCCTGCCGCTCTATCGATGAGTTGAACGCTGCCGAACGCGCGCGTTTCGAAGCGCAGCGCGCTGACGCCCAATCCCGGATTGCGGCGCGAGAGGCGAGCTTGCGCGAACGGCGGGCCGATGCCCGTTTGCGCGCGCAGGTCGAAGTGATGGAAGAGCGCGACAATGCGATGGCACTCGCCGCGCTGCTGCTGTTGATCGCGATCGGGGCGGGCTATAGCGCGGCGCAGTTCGCGAAAGCGGGACGCAGCGATGGTCAGACGCTGGACGCCCGCGCACGCAACCGCGCGATCATCGCTGGCGCCGTTGCTGGCATCGCCTTCATCGCAGCCGTGCTGGTCTGGATCACGCGGCCAGGCTTCGCCGAGATCGAGGAGCGCACCGCAGCGTTCATGGGCGAAGTTCAGCCGGGAGCGGCGGACCCCGATGTTGCTCTGCCGGGCCTCGCCGACGGGACGCTCATCTGCACGCTGGTGCCCGAACGCAGCCGCGTCACAAGCGCGCGAACCGACGATCTGGCCTTCGACTGGGCACCGGGGGGCTGCGTCAACGAGCGCACGCAATATGGCCTGGTGTCGGGTGAATGGACCCGCGTGCTGGTGCCAAGCGACGAGGCGGCGGTCTCGGTCAACGTGTTCGACTCCGAAAGCCGCACGTTTCGCACCGATCGCTACCTCCTTTCCCGCAGCGCGATGGAGGCGGCGCGCGAGGCCCGCCAGCAATACACCCCCCCATCATGCGGCGTCACCGGTGCAGGTGAGATGCTGGGCGAGCAGCAGGCGGCGCTTGTCAGTCAGCTCCCCTCGCAGCCCAACGAACGGCTGGTCTATCGCTGCGAACCGCAGCGCGCTCGCGCAATGACTCTGCCCTCTGCTGAATGACCGGCTTGCCGGCATTAACTGCCTAATTCCGAGCCTATTATCGTGCGCCCGTGATGGTGATCTGATATTGTGCCACCGATCTTGGCCGCGGGAGTATTCAAGTGAGGTTCAAGCAATCGCTTCTCGTTTTTGCATTATCGGCAATGGCCTTCGCTCCGTCTTCGCCCGTCCTCGCGCAGGGCCGTGAAGACGATGCGGAACTGCCCGACACCGTCAACATCCGCACTGAGCCGCTGGACACCATCGAAGTCATCGGGGAGCGTCCACTATCGCACGATGAGATCTCCAGCGACATTTACGAACTGGCGCAAAGCAACCGGTTCGGTGCACCCATTCCCCGCTTCCACGATCCCTTGTGCCTTCACGTGTCAGGCCTTGGTCAACAGCTCGAAGCCAAAGTTGCCGAGTTGATCCGCGATAACGCGCGCGATGCGACCATGGAGGTGGCCGCACCTGGCTGCAGCGTAAACGCTCTCGTGATCCTGGTCGACAACCCGGAGCGCCTCGTCGAGCGGATGCGCGAGACGAGACCTGAGCTTTTCGATCCGCGCTCAAAATCGGAAATTCGCGCGGCCACTCATCGTAATGACCCAGTCATTGCCTGGAATATCACGACGGTGCGCAACCGCGATGGACGAAGTCTCACCCAGGCAAGTGCCCTGCCAGGCGGAATTGGAGCGACCGCCGGACAGGCCTTTTTCGACAATCCTGCCTCGAACATACCCATGACGGATACTTGGACTCCTTCTCGCTATACAATCAACTACAGCTATGCGCGCGCGATTTCGGTAGTGATTTTCGACGTGCGGCGGCTGGAAGGTGTACACCTCAACCAGCTGGCCGATTACGCGACGATGTATCTGATCGGTTCGCCGCGCCGCCTGCTCGAACATGAGAAGCTTGCAGGTACATCGATTATGACTTTGTTCGAGGCTGGTCCGCTGAACGCCCCAATCGGTCTGACCCGGCTTGATCGGGCTTACCTGCGCGGGCTCTATTCTCTTAAGCCCAACGAAAACAGCCGCCGCCTCGCCGCTTCCACTCGCGTCGCATATGAACAGATCGCAGGTAACAGCTGTGGGAGCGACGACGAGCCCTGCGAGAACGACGCGAGCTAAACCGCCAGCGCGGTGCCGCTCAACGTGATGCGGTGCATCTCGCGAGCATGCCCCTGATAATCATTCAGCGCGTTGTGCCATGTCGTGCGGTTGTCCCAAATCGCGACCGTACCGGGCCGCCATGCGAGCCGACACTGGTTCGTCGGCGTCAGCGCCGCGTCGAACAGCTGGTTCAGCAGCGGCAGGCTCTCCTCGCGGGTCTGGCCTACGAGGTGGATGGTGAAAGCGCGATTGATATAAAGGATCTTGCGCCCGGTTTCGGGGTGGCGAACCACGACCGGGTGAACCGCCCCGGTCTTCAGGTCCTGCCCGCGCAGGGACCTGCCCTGATCCGTCTGCGCATACAGCCCGTCCTCCTTGTAGACATGGTCGGCGGTGTGAAACGCCTCCAGCTCCGAGACCGCATCCTTCAGTTCTTGCGGAAGAGCGTCGTAGGCAGCCCCCATATGCGCCCACATCGTGTCGCCGCCAATAGGGGGCAGTTCGCGCGCGACGAGGATCGAGCCCATGGCTGGCACCTGATCGTAGGAATGATCGGTGTGCCAGGCCCCGCCGATATTGGTAACCTGATCGGCTTCCTTGCGCACCAGCGCGATCTCGGGATGTTCGGCATTCAGCGGGAAGTAGCTGTTGCAATCGATCCCGCCCCACTTTTTAGCAAATGCGATGTGATCTTCGGGCGTGAAGTCCTGCTCCCGAAAGACCGCGACGCCGTGCTCGTAAATCGCCTGCTTGACCGCCTGCAGCTCATCGGCGCTGCAAGACGCGAGTGACACCCCATTTATTGCAACGCCGCATTCGGGCGCCATTGGCACACATTCCATCGATCCTCTCCCGCCGGGAGCGTTAGAGCCCCTCGCCGCGCAGAGTGCCCACACCGTCCGCTTGTGTCGAGAGCGTAAACGCCTGACTGAGGCACCTCATGCGCTTGCATCGCATCGGGGGCAGTGCTAGGCGCGCAGCCGCCTTGCCAGCCGAGGCCCGATGCTATGCCGTATGCGTGCGCGGCGGCAGTGCTCGATTTAACCAAACCCGTCTTTTCCCAAGAAGGAAGCGAGAGCGCGTGGATATTCCCGCCGGTATTCAGGCCAGCCTTGCAGGCCGTTACGCCTCGGCCCTGTTCGAACTGGCCAGCGAAGGGGGCAGCGTGACTGCGGTCGAGAACGATCTCGAGACGCTCAAGGTCGCGCTCGGCGAATCGCCTGAATTGCGCCGCGCCACGAGCAGTCCGCAATTGTCGCGCGCTGCGCAGGGACAAGCGGTGGATGCGGTGGCGGATCATGTGGGGCTCACCCAGTTGACGCGCGATTTTCTTGGCGTACTCGCTGCCAACCGCAGGTTGTCCAAGCTGCCCGAGATGATCGCGGCGTTCAAGGCCATCGCAGCCGGTCAGCGCGGCGAAATCACCGCCAGCGTCACCAGCGCGCATCCGTTGACCAGCGACCAGCTCGATCGACTGAAGACCAAGCTGACGCAGCGCGAGGGCCGCACTGTCATGCTGTCCGCCGATGTCGATCCCGATCTTCTCGGTGGTCTTGTTGTCACTATCGGATCGACGCGCATAGACGCCTCGATCCGCACCCGTTTGAACTCACTTGCCCAGGCTATGAAGGCGTAAAGGACTAATTCGATGGATATTCGCGCCGCAGAAATCTCCAAGGTCATCAAGGACCAGATCGCCAATTTCGGCACCGAAGCGCAGGTCAGCGAAGTCGGCTCCGTGCTTAGCGTCGGGGACGGGATCGCCCGCATCCACGGGCTTGACCGCGTGCAGGCGGGCGAGATGGTCGAGTTTGCAAACGGCGTGCAAGGCATGGCGCTCAACCTTGAAACGGACAATGTCGGCGTCGTGATCTTTGGCTCGGACGCCGAGATCAAGGAAGGCGACGTGGTCAAGCGGACTGAAACCATCGTTGACGTACCCGTAGGCAAGGAACTGCTTGGCCGGGTGGTTGATGCGCTGGGCAACCCGATCGATGGCAAGGGCCCGATCGCTACGTCCGAGCGCCGCCGCGTCGAAGTGAAGGCGCCCGGTATCATCCCGCGCGAATCCGTGTCCGAACCGGTGCAGTCGGGGCTCAAGGCCATTGACGCACTGGTGCCCGTCGGCCGCGGCCAGCGCGAGCTTATCATCGGAGACCGCCAGACCGGCAAGACCGCCGTCGCGATCGACACCTTCATCAATCAGAAGGGCGTCAACGAGAGCGACGATGAGAGCAAGAAGCTCTACTGCGTCTATGTCGCGATCGGCCAGAAGCGTTCGACGGTGGCGCAGATCGTCAAGAGCCTCGAAGAAAACGGCGCGATGGAATATTCCATCGTCGTCGCCGCGACCGCCTCGGAGCCTGCGCCGCTCCAATATCTCGCGCCGTATACCGGCTGCGCCATGGGTGAGTTCTTCCGCGATAACGGCATGCACGCCGTGATCGTGTATGACGATTTGTCGAAGCAGGCCGTCGCCTATCGCCAGATGTCGCTGCTGCTGCGTCGTCCTCCGGGCCGCGAAGCCTATCCCGGCGACGTGTTCTATCTCCACAGCCGTCTGCTCGAACGCGCGGCGAAGATGAACAAGGACAACGGCCACGGTTCGCTTACCGCTCTGCCGATTATCGAGACGCAGGCGGGCGACGTGTCTGCCTATATTCCGACCAATGTGATCTCGATCACGGATGGGCAGATCTTCCTGGAAACCGACCTGTTCTTCCAGGGCATTCGCCCGGCGATCAACGTCGGTCTGTCGGTCAGCCGCGTCGGCGGTGCCGCTCAGACCAAGGCGATGAAGAAGGTGTCCGGCTCGATGAAGCTCGACCTTGCGCAGTACCGCGAAATGGCCGCGTTCGCCCAGTTCGGATCGGACCTCGACTCCTCGACGCAAAAGCTGCTCAATCGCGGCGCGCGCCTGACCGAGCTGCTCAAGCAGCCGCAATTCAGCCCGATGCCGTTCGAAGAGCAGGTCGTCTCGATCTTCGCGGGCACCAACGGTTATATCGACGATGTGGCGGTCAACCGGGTCACCGAATATGAAGAGCAGATGCTCGCCTTCATGCGCGCGAACCATGCAGACGTTCTCACGGACATTCGCACGACCGGGAAGTTCGAGGACGACGTGAAAGGCCGCACGGTCGACGCGCTGAAAACTTTTGCGAAACAGTTTGCGTAAGGATCGCGCGGCGTGCCTTCACTGAAAGAACTCAAAGGTCGGATCAAGTCGGTCAAATCGACTCAGAAGATCACCAAGGCCAAGCAGATGGTCGCCGCGGCCAAGCTTCGCCGGGCGCAGGCTCGTGCGGAAGAAGCGCGACCCTACGCCGAGCGTCTCGCCGCCGTCATGGCGAGCCTTTCGTCCAAGGTCTCGGGCGACAGCGCGCCAAAGTTGCTGGCCGGAACGGGCTCGGACCAGCGCCATCTCCTTGTTGTCGTCAATACCGACAAAGGGCTGTGTGGCGGTCTCAATTCGAACATCGTGAAGGCCGCCAAGGCCAAGGCGCGCGCGCTGATCAGCGAAGGCAAGACGATCGAATTCTACCTCGTCGGCAAGAAGGGCCGTGCGCCCATCCGCCGCGACTACGAAGAGCGCATTGCTCACCATTTCGACACCTCGCACGTGCGCACCCCCGGCTTCGACGAGGCGGAGGGTATTGCGACGGAGCTGCTCGATATGTTCGAGGCAGGCCGGTTCGATATCGCGCATCTCATCTATCCGACCTTCCAATCCGCGCTGGTGCAGGACCCGACGGTCGATCAACTGATTCCGGTCCCTGCGCCCGATGAGCCGCAGTCGAGCGAAGCCGTGGTCGAATATGAGCCGGGCGAAGAAGAAATCCTAGCCGAGCTTCTTCCCCGTTACGTCCGCACCCAGCTGTTCGGCGCGCTACTGGAGCGCGAGGCATCCGAACAGGGCGCTTCGATGACCGCGATGGACAATGCTACCCGCAACGCAGGCGACCTCATCAAAGACCTGACCGTCCAGTACAACCGCAGCCGCCAGGCCGCGATCACGACTGAATTGATCGAGATCATTGCAGGAGCCGAAGCCCTATGACCACGCGCATAGGTCTTGCCGCGCTGCCCGCGCTTGCCCCCATGCTGCTTCTGGCCGCCTGTGGCTCGCCCGAAGGTGAGGATACCGCCGATCTGGCAGGTGACGCCACCGCCGCGGATCTCAGTGCGACCGACGAGGACCTCGCGATCGATGGCGCGCCCGACATGGCGAGCGTCGAGGCAGCGATCCTGGCCGAATGCCCCAGCGTGCCTGCACAGGTGGCAAGCGCAACTTGCGTGGCCGAGGGGCTTGGCGGGACTTTCATGTGCGACTATTCCTTCACCACCGATCCCCAGAACACGCAACGCACGCTTACCCTCACGCAGGCGGGCGAGGTATGGGCTCTGGAACAAGAACCCGCATTCTGCGACAGCCTAAGCCGCGCCAATGCGCAGGCTGACGACACCGCCGACCCCGTGTCGGTCGATACCCAACCCGGCGATTGACCGGCCAACCAGATCAAAACGACAGGACCACCAAATCATGGCCACCGCCCCCGCAATGACCTCCGGCAAGCCCAATATCTCGGGCAATGGCACGATCAGCCAGGTAATCGGCGCCGTTGTCGACGTGCAGTTCGAAGGCGAGCTGCCCTCGATCCTCGCCGCGCTCGAAACCAAGAACCAGGGCAAGACGCTGGTGCTCGAAGTGGCGCAGCATCTCGGCGAGAGCACGGTGCGCACCATAGCGATGGACTCGACCGAGGGCCTCGTGCGGGGACAGGACGTCAGGAACACAGGCGCACAGATCAGCGTTCCGGTCGGTCCAAAGACGCTCGGCCGCATCATGAATGTGGTCGGCGAGGCGATCGACGAACGCGGCCCGATCGGTGCGGAGATGACCGCTCCGATCCATGCCGAAGCGCCGCTGTTCGTCGACCAGTCGACCGATGCCGCGATCCTAGTCACCGGGATAAAGGTCATCGACCTGCTCGCCCCGTATGCGAAGGGCGGCAAGATCGGCCTGTTCGGCGGCGCGGGCGTGGGCAAGACCGTGCTGATCCAGGAACTGATCAACAATATCGCGAAGGGACACGGCGGCGTGTCGGTCTTCGCAGGCGTCGGTGAGCGCACGCGCGAAGGTAACGATCTCTACCACGAATTCCTCGATGCCGGCGTCATCGCCAAGAACGAAGCAGGCGAAGCGATCTCGGAAGGATCGAAGGTTGCGCTGGTGTTCGGCCAGATGAACGAGCCTCCCGGCGCGCGTGCCCGCGTGGCGCTGTCCGGCCTGACGATGGCGGAATATTTCCGCGATCAGGAAGGGCAGGACGTGCTGTTCTTCGTCGACAACATCTTCCGCTTCACGCAGGCCGGTTCGGAAGTTTCCGCCCTGCTCGGCCGTATTCCGAGCGCTGTGGGCTACCAGCCGACCCTGTCGACCGATATGGGCAACCTGCAAGAACGCATCACCTCGACCACAAAGGGTTCGATCACTTCGGTCCAGGCGATCTACGTGCCGGCGGACGATTTGACCGACCCGGCGCCTGCGACCTCGTTCGCGCACCTCGACGCGACCACGACGCTTAATCGCGCGATTTCTGAGCTCGGCATTTACCCCGCGGTCGATCCGCTCGATTCAACCAGCCGCGTCCTTGAGCCACGTGTCGTGGGTCAGGAGCATTACGATACCGCCCGCCGCGTTCAGGAGACGCTGCAGAAGTACAAGAGCCTGCAGGACATCATCGCGATTCTCGGCATGGACGAGCTGTCCGAAGAGGACAAACTCACGGTCGCCCGCGCGCGCAAGATCCAGAAGTTCCTCAGCCAGCCCTTCCACGTGGCTGAGGTATTCACCAACATTCCGGGCATCTTCGTCCAGCTTGAAGACACGGTGAAAAGCTTCAAGGCGGTGGTTGACGGCGAATACGATCACCTGCCCGAAAGCGCCTTCTACATGGTCGGCGGCATCGACCAGGCGGTCGAGAAGGCGAAGAGAATGGCCGACGAGGCGTGAGCGCTGAATGGGCGAGGACGTACTTCAATCGGCTGCGCTAATCATCGGCGCTTTGCTTGCCGTCGGTGGGTGGCTTTATAATGCTCATAGGGAGCGAGAGTTCAAGAAATTGAGTTACGCATCAAGTATCGTCTCGAGATGCTGGAAGATGCGCTGAAGGCGGTTTTGGCGCTGAATGACAAGGCCAAAAACAAAGAGAAGTTAGAGAGCAGCTTTAGCGCGGCTCGGACTAGAATACAGCTTTTCGGAACGGTTGATGAAGTTAGAGAATTCGAACGATTGGTTAAATTGGTTGAGGGTTGTGCAGGTGGTCCGCTGCAAGGCGAAAACCTGAACGCTTTTCCAGACCCTTTGGTTAAGAATTTTTGTGAGGAAGTCGGCTTGTCAGTTCGACTAAACCATTCCGTACTACAGGATTAGAGTATGCCCCTACACTTCGAACTCGTAACCCCTGCCAAGCTCGTCCGCTCAGAAGATGTGCACATGGTCGTCGTCCCCGGCACCGAAGGGGAATTCGGCGTGCTCGAAGGCCACGCGCCGTTCATGTCCACCATTCGCGATGGCGCGGTACAGATCATCTCAAAGCCGGGTGCGACGCCTGAGAGCATCGAAGTGCGGGGCGGATTTGCCGAAGTGGGCGAGAACGGCCTTACGGTTCTCGCCGAACATGTCGAAGTGCCGGACGCCTGATCGGCCTTTCCACCTGATCGCGGAACCCAGTTCGCTTCCCTTGCATTGAATGCATGACGCAGCAGGGGGAGCGCGCTTATCTTCGTAGCTATTCGAAATGCCGTCCGGCTTGTCGCCTTTGCGATGGCAACGATGCTCGCCGCGCCGCTCGCCGCGCAATCGAGCGAAGACGCGCCCGCCATCGCGGATCCGAACGTTTACGAAGTCGATGCGATAAATCCCGGCCTGCCCCCGCTTTCGCGACCGCTCGATCTGGAAACCCCGCAATCCCTGTTCGAAAGCTTCCTTGACGCCGGTTTCGAAAAAGAATGGGACCGTGCTGCCACCGCGCTGGACCTGAGCGAACTGGCGCCAGCCGAACAGGCGCGGCTAGGGCCAGAACTTGCGCGGCAAACATTCGAGATCGTACACCGCTCGATCCTCATTGACTGGCGCTCCCTTTCCGACCGGCCAGACGCGCGTCAGGTGATCGCCAGCAGCGAAGATCCGATGGCTGGCGAGACCCGCCGCAGCATGGTTCTCGCCCATCTGCGCGCAGAAGACCGGGACTATTCGTTCCGCATCGTGCGGCTTAAGGCACCGAATGGCGAGCCGGTCTGGATGATCAGCCGTCAGACGATGCAGAACATCCCGGCGCTTTATCAACGCTATGGCCCGACGAGCTTCGAGCGCGCCTTGCCCGAACCCTTGCGCAAACAGGCGTTCTGGACGTTGGCCTGGTGGGAAGTGATCGCGCTTCCGATCGTTCTGTTACTGGCACTTTTTGCCGCCGCGCTGGTCTACATCGCGATCCGGCGCTTTCGCGAAAGTCGCGACGAAAACTCGCTCGCCTACACAATCGCACAAGCAATCCACATGCCTGCTGCCTTGGTCGCGCTGGCCGGGACCTTTGCGATTTTGCGCGAGACGGTATTCAACTTTTCGGGGACCGTCGCGCAGATCCTCGATCCGTTGCAGCTCACCTTGTTCGTCGTCGCAGTGCTTGCGGTCGCGATCACGGTCATCGACGCGATCATCACCTTCGCGGCGGAGAGTCGGACCGAGGAGCTCGAAAACCCGGCGAACGAGGAAAGCCGCGACTACTTCACGAAGCTTGGCGCAGGGCGGCGGATAATGACCGTGCTGGCGGTGCTGATCGGCGCGGCGGTGGTGCTGGTCCAAACCGATATCACCAACACGCTGGGCTTCACCCTGCTCGCTTCGGCCGGACTGCTTGGTCTGGTGCTGGTATTCGCCGCACGGCAAGCGCTGGGCGACCTCATGGCGAGCATCCAGATTGCCTTTGCGAAGACCGCACGGATCGGCGATGCCGTTCATTGGCAGGGACAATGGTGCTATGTCGAACGGATCGGCTTTACCCATGTCCGCCTGCGAACCTGGGATGAGCGCCGGCTGATGGCCCCGGTCGCCTCGTTCATCGGAGAGAGTTTTGAAAACTGGACCAAAACTGATCCCAGCGTGATGACCCACGTCGAACTGCTGCTCGACCATCGCGCAGATGTGAACGCCATGCGCGGGGAATTTGAACGCTTCGTCGAAGGTGCTGATGATGTTGTCGACAAGGACGATGCCAAAGTGCAGGTGATCGAGCAGAATGCGCAAGGTTTGACGTTGCGTTTCCTCGCCCGGGCAAAGGATCCCAAGACCGGATGGATCATGCAATGCCGCCTGCTCGAGGAACTGTCGGCAGCCGCGGCACGGCTGGACACTGCGCGAGCGAACGACATCATGCCGGCCTTCCTACCGCGCGAACGCGAAGTTGCGGTGCAAGCGGGCAGTGACTGAGGGCGAGCGCTTTGGCATTCCCCTTCCCAATCGCGCATTTTCTCGTCAGAAGTCCTTTCGACCAACCTGACGGAGAGGACATTTGAAACTTGTATCGACCCTTGCCCTGGCAGCCGCGATGACCTTTGCGACCACAACCGGTGCTCATGCCGATAGTCACACCGACAAAAGCGCCGAGGCGCCAGTCGAAGGCGTGCCCGGACCCGATGAGGATCCTTATATCTGGCTCGAAGAAGCGCGCTCCGAACGGGCGCTCGAATGGGTTGAGGCGGAGAATGCGCGCACACTTGCCGCGTTGGAAACCGATCCCCGGTTCGAGGCGCTCAAGGCAGAAGCGCTGGCGATCTACGACAGCGAGGACCGCATCCCCTATGTCAGCTTCCGTCCCGATGGACTCTACAATTTCTGGCAGGACAAGGCGAATCCCAAGGGGCTCCTTCGGCGCACCAGCCTCGAAAGCTACGCGACCGAAGAACCGGTCTGGGAAACGATGCTCGACATTGACGCGCTGGCCGCGGCCGAGGGACGCGAGTGGGTGTATAAAGGCTCCACCTGCCTGCCGCCGGCTCTCATTAAGTGCATGATCGCGCTCTCCGATGGCGGCGAGGATGCGACCGTCATGCGTGAATTCGACACCTCGACGAAAAGCTTCGTCGAAGGCGGCTTCGTGCTGGAGGAAAAGAGCCAGGGCGGGGTGCAGTGGATCGACGAGGACACATTGCTTGTCGGCCGCGATTTCGGCGAAGGCACGCTTACCGACAGCGAATATCCCTTCACCAGCCGTGTTTGGAAACGCGGCCAGCCGATCGACGCCGCTACCGAGATCTTTCGCGGCGAGCCTTCCGATGTCTGGGCTGGCGCGAGCCTGCTCCGCGACAATACCGGCACCATCCATGCGCGCACCGCGATGCGCGGCGTCAGCTTTCACGAAGCGGAATATTATGTCGAGAAGGACGGTGAGTGGCTGAAACTTGACATCCCGCTCAAGGCCTCGCCCTACGGCATTGTCGATGGCCACCTGCTTTATTCGACCGACGTCGATTGGCAGGCAGATGGCCAGACCTTCCCCGCCGACAGCCTCGTCGCGGTCGATCTGGAGGAATGGAAAGCCGATCCCAACGGGGCGGCCAAGACGCTGGTCTGGGCACCGGGCGAACGCCAGACGAAGCGCGGCGGAGCGATTACCGGCAACGCGCTGTTCGTCCAGATGCTCGATAATGTCGTCGGCAAGGTCCTGCAATTCAACCATGAGGACGGTGAATGGGTGAGCGAGGAAGTCGCACTGCCCGACAACGCGACCGTGGGCATCGCGGCAAGTTCGGACGAAACCGACCAGATCATGTATACGGTCACCGACTTCCTAAACCCGACCACGCTCTACTATGCGGATGGAAGCACTGCGCCGCTGCCGCTTAAGACCGAACCGGCCTATTTCGATCCCGCCGGCATGGATGTCGAACAGCATCAGGCGACCAGCGCCGACGGTACGAAGATCCCCTATTTCATCGTCAAGCCTGCCGGGATGACGATGAATGGCGAGACGCCGGTGCTGATGAGCGGCTATGGCGGCTTTCAGATCCCGCGCCTGCCCGCTTATCTTGGCTCGACCGGCAAGCTGTGGATGGAGCGTGGGGGCGCCTATGTCCTGGCAAACCTGCGCGGCGGGGGCGAGTTCGGTCCCGGCTGGCATCAGACTGCCATTCGCGAGAACAAGCAGCGCACCTGGGACGATTTCATCGCGGTGGGTGAAGACCTCGTGACGCGCGGCTTCACCAGTCCCGAGCATCTCGGCATTCAGGGCGGCTCGCAGGGCGGCTTGCTGGTCGGTACAGCGTTCACACAGCGCCCCGACCTGTTCGGCGCGGCGATCGTGCAGATCCCGCTGTTCGACATGCTGCGTTTCCATCTGATCGGGCGCGGCGCTTCGTGGATCGGCGAATACGGCGACCCGCGGGTGCCCGAACAGCGCGCCTGGATCGAGGGGTATTCGCCCTACCAGAAAATTGAGGAAGGCGTGGATTACCCCACTCCGTTCCTGTGGGCCTCCACCGCCGATGATCGCACGCACCCGGCTCATGCGCGCAAGGGTGCCGCGCGCCTGAAGGAGATCGGCCAGCCCTACTACTATTTCGAAGATACTGTCGGAGGGCATTCGGGCGGCGTGGATAACGAACAGCGCGCCAAGCTGCAGGCGCTCCAATATGTCTACCTCATGCAGCGTCTTATGGACGACGCCAGCGGCGGCTAGACGCGATTGCGGGCGAGCGACTCGCGGCTGTCGTCAGTTCGCGGACCGCTCGCCCAAATCACTCGTAAGCCTTGTGTAAAGCGGATCGACACTTTTGCTTCGGTTCGTCTCATGTGGTGCACGCGAATAACCGTAAACGCAAAATTAACTCTTTCCGGCAAGACGCGATTAAGTGCGTTCCCCGACCTCTCGTCTTCGCACCCGCGGCTACCCTACGCCACGGGTTCAGTGACGGAGTTAATATGGCCTACCCCAAGAACATCTCGATCGCCGCTGCGATCAAGAGCTATCGCCTGCCCAAGACGCACCGCGTACACTGGAACGATCAGCGCAAAGCCGAAGTTGTGCGCGCCGTTCACGACCGGGTCCTGAGCTTCCACGAAGCGCGCGACCGCTATCTTCTGTCGCGCAGCGAATTCGAGGCATGGGAGCGCGAATTCGCGCCTGGCGAACCGAGCCCCGCCTATCTTGCCGATACGCACTTGGACAATGCGCGCCTCGAAGACGCCTGAGAAAAGCTGGCCGGGCGTTTGGCCTGGTCAGCTTTTCTCGATTTCGATCAGCACTTCGTTGCGGCGAAGCGGTCCTGGAACCATGGGCGAATCGTAAAAGGCGTATTCGAAGCCACCGGCCGGTTTTAAGCCCTGGCTCTCGATCCAGTCGGTCAAGCGCGCTTCCATGATGATAAGGTCGGTATCACGCGCGTTGCCGCTGAAGCGGATTGTCGCAACCCGCCGACGCGGCAATTCAGCAAGATATATGTCCGAAGGCGGTGTGGGAAGCGTTTGCAACGTATACTTCGCCGGCATGACGAAGCGCATGCGCCATTCGTTCGCTGCGGTCTCGTTCTGGAAAACCGGCGCGGTCATCGCGATCTTCTCGTCACGATCGACACGCTCGGAAATGACAGGAGCGGTCATCGCGATATCCTCTTCATCGCCTGCGGGCCGATCCTTGCCGAAAATGTAGGCGGCAAGCCGGCGAAAGCTCGCGCTCTGAGCGCGGCGACGCTCGCCGGTGTGGGTGATCTCGGCTACGACCATTGGAGCATATTGACGCAGCTCGAAATCGCCTTCCTTGAACAGAACGTCGTAATCGGGTTCTTCGGTATCGCGATACTGCGCGTAGGCAACGGCACTTCCGACGGCTGCAAGGCCAATACCGGCAAGCGCCCAGCGGGCAAAACTCATTGGGGGTAGCTCCTTCGATCTCTCCTTGCATCAGCCGTTGCGCGCACATTTTGTTCCCGTCTCAACGCCGGGCAGGCGCGCGCCCCGTCTCAGCGCCGCGTTGGCGCATGGAAGTCCGGCGGCTTGCCACTGACCCACGCCACGAATTTCGCAATGGCCGGATTGGCGCGCACGACATCGGGATCATCGCCGATACGCGCGAGCTCGGCGTTGGTAAGATTGGCGTGGATGGTCTTGTGGCAGATCGGGTGGACGGGGACGGTTCTGCGCCCCTTCTTCGATCTGGGTACCGGATGATGCCACTGGATGCGCGTTGCGAACGGGCGACCGCACAGCCAGCAATTGTGCTCCGGAATTTTTTTCCCCTCCTTTGCGCGCATCAATCCTTCTTCGCGGCCGCTTTTTTCTTCTTCATCGTGTCGTGAAAGCGATCCGCCCAGCCCGGTTTGACCAGCTGTTCGGCACGTACCATCCGCAGCTCCCCATCGGCGACATCGCGGCTGACTGTGGAGCCCGCCGCAACGATGGCGTCCGCGCCGATCGTGATGGGGGCGACCAGGGCGCTGTTCGATCCGATGAAGGCGCGCTCGCCAATCGTGGTGCGGTACTTGAAATAGCCATCGTAATTGCAGGTGATCGTGCCCGCGCCAATATTGGCCCCCGCACCCACATCGGCATCGCCGACATAGGCAAGGTGACTGGCTTTCGACCCCTTGCCCAGCACCGCCTGTTTCATCTCGACGAAATTGCCGACGAAGCTGTCCTCCTCAAGCACCACTCCCGGGCGCAGCCGCGCGAATGGGCCGACTGCCGCGCCGCTAGCGATCCGGGCGCCTTCGATATGGCAGAAGCTCTTGATGTGGACGTTATCGGCGATGGTGACGCCGGGACCAAATACGACATTGGGGTCGATCGTCACGTCCTGGCCGATTTCGGTGTCCCAACTGAAGAACACTGTCTCGGGCGCGCGCAGGCTGGCCCCGCCCGCCATCGCCTCTTCGCGCTTCAGGTTCTGCCACTGCGCCTCGGCAGCGGCGAGTTCGGTGCGGCTGTTGATACCAGTGACCTCGCGTTCGTCCCCGGCGCAAATTACGGCGCAGCTATCGCCATCCTCAGTCGCGACATTGACGACATCGACGAGGTAATATTCGCCTTGCGCATTGTCGTTGTCCACGCGGTCCAGCAGCGCGAACATGTCGGAGGCACTCGCTGCCATCAGTCCGGAATTGCACAAGGTGCAGGCGCGTTCATCCTCGCTTGCATCCTTGTATTCGACCATCTTGCGAATGCGCCCGTCTTGGTCCGCAATCACGCGGCCGTAATGGCCGGGATCCTCGGGTTCGAAGCCAAGCACCACAACCTTGGGCGCGTCGTCGGCATGGAGGCGGTCCAGCATCGCTTCCATGGTTTCGCGCTTCACGAAGGGCACATCGCCATACAGCACCACGACATCGCCGGTGAAGCCATTCAGAGCCTCGCGCGCCTGCTGCACCGCATGGCCGGTGCCCAGCTGTGGCTCCTGCAAACAGGTCTGCGCGCTCTCCCCCAGCACCGCTTCCACCTGATCGCGGCCCGCCCCGACAATCACGACTTGTATTGCCGGAGAAAGCGCCTCCACGCTCGCCATCAGGTGCCGCAACATGGGCCGCCCCCCGATCGGATGCAGCACCTTGTGCAGCTCGCTCTTCATGCGAGTGCCGCGACCGGCGGCAAGGATGATGGCGGCGAAGTCTCTCATGCACTCTCCTGCGGTAAGCTGTGCGCCTTTCGCAGCTTTGGCTTGCGGTTTGAAGTGGGTTCCTGCACCCGCCCGCATCGATGGCGCGTTTTCCTTTCGCAGCAATCGGCTTCGACCTCGACGGCACCCTGGTGGATTCGTTTCGCGACCTGGGCGCGGCTGTCAATCATGCGCTTGGCGAAGGCGGTTTCGAACCCGTGCCGGTGGAAAGTTCGAAAGACCTGATCGGCGGCGGGGCGAAGATCATGCTGGCACGCGCCGTCGAAGCGCAGGGCGGGATGGCGCAGGACGACTTCCGGCGTCTCTACAAGAGTATGCTCGCCTTCTATGCCGAGAACATTGCGAACTGCACCGTGCCCTACCCTCATGCGCGCGAAGTCGTCGCCGAGCTGACAGCGCGCGGGGTGCGCATGGCCGTGGTTACCAACAAGTTCGAGGAGTTCGCCCGCGCGATCCTCGCCAAGCTTGATTTTCTCGAGCCTTTCGAGACGGTCATCGGCGGCGACAGCATGGGGAAAGGACCGGACGGACGCTATCTGTCAAAGCCGCATCCCGAACCGGTGCTTGCCGCGCGTGAGGTCTGCGGAGGTGGGCGCTTCGCATTCGTGGGAGACAGCACGTACGACGTGACGGCGGCGCGCGCAGCGGGAGTCCCGGTGGTCGCGTGCAGCTATGGCTATTGCGACAGGCCCGCGCAGCAACTCCGCGCGGATGCGGTCATTCAATCGCTGGATGAACTACTAGAAACGCTCGAGCGGCTCTGACCCTTTGCCATTGCGCGCGCAAGGTGTAACGGAAGCGCCGACAGAGTTTACGTGCGCGTCAAGCGCTCTGCCTTAGAGAAAAGGAACACATCCATGAGCATCGATTTCAAGGACAGGGTCGCGATCGTCACCGGCGCTGGCGGCGGGCTCGGCAAGGCTTACGCCCTCGAACTGGCGCGGCGCGGGGCTAAGGTTGTGGTGAACGACCTCGGCGGTGCGCGCGATGGCACCGGCACATCGGACGCAGCGGGCGAAGTGGTCGGCGAGATCGAGAAA
>JAZBPE010000125.1:0-19042 GCA_036353345.1 Erythrobacter sp.
CGGCGTGGCGATGGGTCCGGTCATCGCCTCGATCCACGCCAAGCGCGATGAATATCGCGAGCGGCTTGAAGTCGAAGGCGGGCTCGACCGCAAACCGCAATTGCGCACCGGAGTGGCTCAGGGCTGAGCGCGAAGGCACAGAGGGTGATCGGCTCGCTCTTTCGTGCTGTGTCGCGCAGAATGGTCGCGGTGCGAACTAAGATCGCGGCGTAAGCTCCACGCGCAACCCGCCATCGCCAGTCAGTACCGTGGTCTCATTCGCAGGCAGTTCCACCTGCAATTTAAAGCCCGTTTCGAATGTGCCCCGTTCGGAACAATCCTCGGAGGCGCGCGACCATTTCGCGCCAACACGGAAGCGCCGGTCTTCGGTCGATCGATTGGGATTGATCTGCAATTCGATACCATCGCGCCACGTCGCATAGCGACCGCCAGTCGCGGGGCATCGTGCGTCCACATCCTGCACATCCAACCGCACCGTCGCCCCGCGGTATTCTGCAACCAGCAGATCGCCCGACCATAGCTCCCGGTTGCCGCCGGACATCCGAACGAATACGATCTCGAATGCCCCGACATTTGAGGTCTCGCTTAGTATGATGCGGATCGATGCAGGCAGTCGAACTTCCTGTATCGATGGTGAGGCCGCCTCTTCAAACGCATCCTGGGCCGACAGCGGCACGGTCAAGAGTGCCGCCGACGCCAATGCGAAGACCATTGATCCCGCCGAAAACTTCGCGCTCGTCATCGCAATCTCCAACCGTGCTGCTCGCAAGCTTGATTGCAATTTCTACAAGCTAAGTCCTTCTTAAACGGTGAACGGTAGCTGCGCGACCCGCCGCGCCGTATGCTTCTCCGGTGAACGTTCGCGCCGCTCATGCATTGATTGAAAAAGGAGAAACCAACCATGAGCGAAGATCTTGACCCGACCAAGCCGATCCCCAACGACGAGAAGTTCAAGCCGCAAAACGTGAAAGGCCCGCTGAAGGACCAGGCGCCAACCTCGAAACGGCGCGGGCAACCGGGTGACACTGGCGGCAACGATGTGTCCCAAGGCAGCGATGGCGTGACGAAATCGACACCGAAGCCCTGAATGCCGAGGCGCTAGGCTGCCGGTTCGCTTGCTAGCTGATCCTTGACCACTGCCAGCGCGTCGGCAGCGCTCGCTCCATTGGGACCGCCGCCTTGCGCCATATCGGGGCGGCCGCCCCCCCCCTGGCCGCCCAGCGCTGCAACGCCCGCACGTACCAGATTAACGGCGCTGAAGCGGTCGGTAAGTTCATCAGTCACCGCTACAGCGATGCTCGCCTTGCCTTCGTTTACCGCGACGATCGCCGCGATCCCGGAACCAATGCGCGCCTTCGCTTCGTCCAGAAGGGGGCGCAATTCCTTTGGGTCGAGCCCCTCTACCACCCGACCGGCGAAGGTTATCCCGCCGATGTCTTCGTCCGTTGAAGTGGCCGTTTGTGACGCGCCTGCCGCGCCAAGTGCAAGCGCCTTTTTTGCTTCCGCCAGTTCCTTTTCGAGCCGTCGGCGATCGTCAAGCAGCGCGGTGATGCGCTCGGGCACCTCGTCGGGGGCTGAACGGATCACGCTTGCCGCCTCTTTAAGTCGTTCTTCACGCCCGACAAGCCAGCGCCGCGCGGCTTCACCGGTCAGCGCCTCGATCCTTCGCACGCCTGAGGCCACGGCGCTTTCAGAAATGATGCGGAACACGCCGATATCACCGGTAGCCTGAACATGCGTCCCGCCGCACAGTTCGACTGAATAGTGCCGTGCGGCAGGATTGGCGCGACCCATGGAGAGCACCCGAACCTCTTCGCCATACTTCTCGCCGAAAAGCGCGAGCGCTCCGGCATTCACCGCGTCGTCGGGCGTCATCAGGCGCGTCGTTACCGCCTCGTTCGCGAGGATCTCGGCGTTCACATCAGCCTCGATCGTGGAGATCTCGGACGGTTCGAGCGCTTTGGGATGAGAGAAATCGAACCGAAGCCGGTCCTCGCTCACAAGCGAGCCTTTCTGAGTGACATGCCCGCCCAGATGCGCGCGCAAGGCTGCGTGAAGGAGGTGCGTTGCCGAATGGTTCGCCCGGACCCGCGCGCGACGCTCCGCATCGACAGCGAGTTGCACATCGTCCCCGACCGCAACCGTGCCCGCTTCGATGACAACATGGTGCGCGTGGAGACGGCCCAGCGGTTTGGTGGTATCGGTGATGCTCGCCTGTAGCCCGCTCTGGTTGGTCATCGTGCCCACATCGCCAGTCTGACCACCGCTTTCGGCGTAAAAGGGCGTCTGCCCGGTGACGATCGCGACCGTGTCCCCAGCCTGCGCGCAATCGATCTCGACGCCGTCGCGAACGATGGCGAGCACGCGGCCTTCACCCGATGTCTCGATATAGCCTGTGAATTCGCTCGACCCCTCACGCTCGGCGATGTCGAACCATACTTCGCCATCCTTGGCTTCACCCGAGCCCTTCCAGGCCGCGCGCGCCGCAGCTTTTTGTTCGGCCATCGCGGCATCGAAACCTGCGCGATCGACCCCGATGCCGCGCAGGCGCAGCGCATCTTCGGTCAGATCGTAGGGAAAGCCGAAGGTGTCATAGAGCTGAAACGCCGTGGCCCCGTCGAGTTCGCCGCCTTCCGCCATGCCATCGGTCGCCTCGCCAAGCAATTTGAGACCCTTTTCGAGCGTACGGCGAAACTGGGCTTCTTCTCGCTCAAGCGTTTCCTCGATCAGCGCCTGTCCGCGAGCAAGTTCCGGGAAGGCCTGGCCCATCTCGCTGTTGAGCACCGGAAACAGCCGATGCATCACCGGTTCCTTCGCGCCAAGTAGATGCGCGTGACGCATCGCCCGTCGCATGATGCGGCGAAGCACGTAGCCGCGCCCTTCGTTGGACGGCAGCACGCCGTCGGCCATCAGGAACGCACTGGAACGCAGATGGTCTGCGATGACCCGATGGCTCACCGCATGTTCGCCACTAGCGGGCACGCCGGTCAGATCCTGCGAAGCCGAGATCAGCGCGCGAAAGGTGTCTGTATCGTAATTGTCGTGGACGCCCTGCAAGACAGCGGCGATCCGTTCGAGGCCCATGCCGGTATCGATCGAAGGGCGCGGCAGGTCGCAGCGCGTGCCACCGTCCTGCTGGTCGTATTGCATGAAGACCAGGTTCCAGATCTCCACGAAACGGTCGCCGTCTTCTTCCGGGCTTCCAGGCGGTCCGCCGGCGATGTGCTCGCCATGGTCGTAGAAGATTTCGGAGCACGGACCACAGGGCCCGGTCTCGCCCATCGACCAGAAATTGTCGCTCGTCGCGATGCGGATGATACGCTCGTCGGGAAGGCCGGCGATGCGACGCCACAAGTCGTAAGCCTCATCATCGGTATGAAAGACCGTCGCGGTGAGCTTGTCGGCGGGCAAGCCCCATTCGCGCGTCAGCAGAGTCCAGGCGTGATCGATCGCCTGTTCCTTGAAATAGTCGCCGAAGGAGAAGTTGCCGAGCATCTCGAAGAAGGTATGGTGGCGCGCCGTGTAGCCCACATTGTCGAGATCGTTGTGCTTGCCCCCGGCCCGCACGCATTTTTGCGACGATGCAGCGCGCGGGGCGGGCGGAGTTTCAAGCCCTGTAAAGACGTTCTTGAACGGCACCATGCCCGCATTGACGAACATGAGTGTGGGATCATTGTGCGGCACAAGCGGCGCGCTGGGCAGCTGCGCGTGGTCAAGATCCCCGAAAAACTCGAGAAAGGAACGGCGAATATCGTTGGTCGAAGTCATCTTCGCCGAACTAGGCGCAGCGCTTCACGGCGACAAGACAAAGCTCAAGCTGCATCCAACAAGCTTACCACCCGAAACCCGCAAGTCGGCCGTGCCGCACCCGCGTGTTTCGGGCCACTTCGCGTTTAATCCTCGGCGTCCGCGTTGCTGTCAGCAACCGCATCAGCATCGGGGCCGGTCATCATCTCCTCGGCGACCTCGTCGGTCTTGCCGCGGATTGCTGCTTCGAGCCGGTCCATGATCTCAGGGTTTTCCTTCAGATAGGCTTTCGCATTCTCGCGCCCCTGCCCGATGCGGATGCTGTCATAGGAGAACCAGCTTCCTGACTTCTCGACGATATCCGCCTTGACCCCGAGATCCAGGATTTCGCCGATCTTCGATATGCCTTCGCCATACATGATGTCGAACTCGACCTGCTTGAAGGGCGGCGCGACCTTGTTCTTGACCACTTTCACGCGGGTCGAGTTGCCGATCACCTCATCGCGGTCCTTGATCTGGCCGGTACGGCGGATATCAAGCCGGACCGAGGCATAGAACTTGAGCGCATTGCCCCCGGTTGTCGTCTCGGGATTGCCGTACATCACGCCGATCTTCATGCGCAGCTGGTTGATGAAGATCACCATGCACTTGGAACGGTTGATCGATCCGGTCAGTTTGCGCAGGGATTGGGACATAAGACGCGCCTGAAGACCGACATGAGCATCACCCATTTCGCCTTCGATTTCCGCGCGGGGCACCAGCGCCGCGACCGAATCGACAACCAACACGTCGATCGCATTCGAGCGGACCAGCGTGTCGGTGATTTCAAGCGCCTGCTCGCCAGTATCGGGCTGCGAGACGATCAGTTCATCGATGTTGACGCCCAATTTCTTTGCATAGACAGGGTCCAGCGCGTGCTCGGCATCGACAAAGGCCGCCGTTCCCCCGGCCTTTTGCGATTCCGCGATAACATGCAGCGCCAGGGTCGTCTTGCCGGAGCTTTCCGGGCCATAGACCTCGATGACCCGGCCCTTGGGCAGCCCACCAATTCCCAACGCGATATCAAGGCCGAGCGATCCGGTCGAAATCGATTCGACCTGCATTGCCTCTCGCGAGCCCAGTTTCATCGCCGAACCCTTGCCAAAGGCCCTGTCGATCTGCGCGAGCGCTGCGTCTAGCGCCTTTTGACGGTCCACGTCTTTTTCCTTTTCCACGAGCTTCAATTTGGTAGCCATCGCACGCTCTCCTCAGCTTGCCTAGGCCGATGCACAAAGAATTGCCGGCCTGCCGCGAGCAGCACATTTGCCGCCCCCTGCGTAGAACGACGTATCCTATTTGTTCCTTAAGAACAAGTGAAGAACAAAACCCGTTGGGTGGCAGTGGCAGCGCGACCGATCAAGCGGGCTCCTCGGCCTTCGCTGCGCGCATGACCTCCCCGACCTTCTCTCCGATCGTCGCGACGCTAAAAGGCTTGGCGAGAAAGTGCATGTTCGGAATGTCGATGTCGTTGCGCAGCGATTCTTCCGCATAGCCGGACATGAAAAGCACCGGGATCCGCGGACGCTCCTTTCGTATTGCACGCACCATTGCCGGTCCGTCGAGACCGGGCATGACAACATCGCTCACCACCAGATCGAATTCCGGTCCTTCAGCGATTGCGACAAGGCCCTCTTCGCCGCTGGCGCACGCCACGACCTCATAGCCCGCCCGTATAAGCGCCCGCTCGGCAACGGCGCGAACCATATCCTCATCTTCGACCAGCAGGATGCAGCCGCCCAATGACCAGTCGGACGAGGCTTCGGGCACGGGCATTTCGCGCCGGCGCGGAACCTCACCATGATGGACCGGGAAATAGACCGTGAAGCGCGCGCCCTTTATCCGGCCGCCTGCGTCCGTCACATTATCGGCGAAGATGAAGCCTCCCGATTGTTTGACGATACCGTAGGCGGTCGAAAGGCCAAGACCCGTTCCCTTGCCCTGCTCCTTGGTCGTGAAGAACGGCTCGAACAATTTGGGCAGGACGTGTTTGGGAATACCGCCGCCATTATCCTGCACAATCAGCACGGTATAGTCAGCTGCGGGGAGGATTTCCGAGCCGAGCTTGAACACTTCCTTGGAATGCAGGCTGCGGGTCATGAGCGTGATCCGGCCGGAAGCCCCGCCATGGCCCGACGTGCCGAGCGCCTCGGTGGAATTGATCGCATCGCGCGCATTGACGGCGAGGTTCATGATGACCTGTTCGAGCTGGCGCGGATCGGCGCGCACCGGCCCCAGATTGCGGTCATGCTGGACGCGATAGGTAATCTTCTCGCCAAGCAACCGTTTGATGAGCGGGCTAACCTCGCTGACCACATCGGGAAGTTGCAGGATTTCGGGACGCAGCGTCTGCTGGCGCGAAAAAGCGAGCAATTGGCGGGTCAGCGAAGCAGCGCGGTTCGAGTTTGCACGGATCTGCTGAATATCGTCATAGTCGCTGTCGCCCGGCGTATGGCGCAGGAGCATCAGATCGCAAGTGCCGATTATGGCGGTGAGCACGTTGTTGAAATCATGCGCGACCCCGCCGGCGAGCTGGCCTACCGCCTGCATCTTCGTTGCCTGCGCAACCTGCCGTTTGAGCTGCGTTTCTTCGGTCGAATCGGTTAGCGTGATCAGCACTGACGCATCACCCAGTCCTCGCACGCCGGCAAGTCCGATCGAAACCGGTTCATCGGGCTGCGCATTCAGCCGTACGCCCATCTCGCCGCTGGTTGCCGGACCGCGTCCGTGGCGGCGCACCGCATCGGAAAGCGCCGCCTTGTCTTCCGGCACGACGAGATCGGTCGGAAAGGAAGGCATGCCACGCCCCTCGCGCTCGACTGAGCGCAGGAAGGCTTCGTTGCCGAACAGGAACCGCCCGTCGCGATCGGTCATCGCAAGGCCCAGCGGCAGCTGCGCGAGCAGCGCCTCGAGCTGGGCGACACCGGCATGGGTTTGTCCGTCCCAGCCGCTACCGATCCCAACGCCGCTATCAACAAGCAGCATGAGCGAGGTGCTTTCGTCCGGTCCATTATCGGATGCCGGATCGTCGGGAGCGCGCAGCGGCACGTCGATCAGGGTCTGGGGCGTGCCCGCGCGGCCCTCTCGTGCGAAGAAAATACGGTCGCGCTGATCGGAGCGCAGGAACGATACGAAATCCTCACCCAGCAGCGAGCGCGACGGATCGCCCACAGCGCGTTCGGCAAAACCCTCGCTGGCGGCGCGAATGATACCTTCCGGTCCTGTTACGACGGTCTCGATCCCCGCGCGGCTGAGCATGGCACCAAGCGGCCCGGTCAAATCCAGGGCATCGAGGGTATCTTCCTCCTGCACGATTGCCGGACTGAAGCGCCAGATGAGGTGATCCTGCGCGCGGCCAGCTCGACTTGCGACGACCGACCAGCCTGCGATGGCATTCGCTGCATGGTCACACTCGCCATCGTCTTTGCCATCGCTCCAACCATCGCCTTCCACGCGCGCTTCGCCATCGCGCCAGGCTTCGCGTGCGAACCGCAGCATCGCTTCCTGTTCCGCCGGACGCAGCGACAATGCGGGCGGCGCATTATCGACGCCGAACGCCTTGACGAAGGCGGTGTTTGCGCAAACGAGGCGGTTGGCCCGATCGGTGATCGCAATCGCCTCGTCATCGTGCTCGATCGCGGCGGACATGATGGACCAATCAGGCAGGGGGAACTCGACCGGCCTCGCTTCGGCTTGCTCGCGGGTGAAAGTGGCAAAACCGATCAGGAGAACCAGCAGCCCCGCGCCATATGCAAGCGCGATTAACGGCTCCTGCGTCACCAGATAGATCAGCGCAGCGCTGATCAGGAACGCGGCACCCACCGCACCCAATGCCGGCAGCTCTTCGAACCGCGCGCGTCTATCCGCTATCTTATCTGAAAAATTGATGGTCGCCATATCAGGCAGGACCCCCGCGCCCCAGCTATCCTTGAAAACGCTCTTCTATTTCGCTTTCAGTCGCCGGTCGAGCCGTGCCTCCATCCGCAAAAGACGTTTTTTCCGCTTCCGCGCGACAATGATCCGCCAGACCGCGCTCGCGACGAGGTAACCCACGCTGGAGGAAAGAACCGCAAGCACTCCGAAACCGACAACGGTGACGCCAGCGGTCTCGAACACATCGATTATTGTTTGCCAGGTCGATGGATCGATACGCGGCGCTCCGTATTCCTCTGCCGCAGCATCGAGCTTGAGCATGAACTGACCGACCCGGTTCGCAATCAACGCCCAGAATGCGATGGTAAACGGATTGGTCACGAAGGTCACCGCTGCAGCCAGCGGAACGTTCGCGCGGGCGGGAAGTGCCAGAAACGCAGCGAGAAAGACCTGGCCAAGCGGGATGATGAACGCTGCGAACAGACCGAGCGCCACCCCGCGCGGAACCGAGCGGCGGGTGAAGCGCCATAACTCGGGTGTCAGGAACCGGTGGGCGATGGGTTTGAGGAAGCGGTTGTTGGCCATCCCTTCGCGCGTGGGGGTGTATTTACGGAGTAAGTCAGCGCCCATTGTCTTGCTGGCCCACAGATCGCGCCAGTTGCTCATGCGAACCGTCCCTCTTCAGGGCACAGCGTCGAGCCGGTCCGGTCCGAACGCAGGGAATCGTGGGACATCATGATGGGGATATGGGTAGCGCGGTGCGGCTGACCAAGTCGTGAACTCGAAGCAAAGGTCGCACCGAAGTCAGGCACGGTCGCGCATCAGGCGCGCTTTGTCACGTTTCCAGTCGCGCTCCTTGATCGAGGCGCGCTTGTCATGCCCCTGCTTGCCTCTGGCGAGGGCCAGTTCGACCTTCGCACGCCCCTGCTTGTTAAAATAGACCGACAGCGGAACCAGCGTCATGCCTTTGCGCTCAACCGCGCCGAACAGCTTGCCGATCTCGCGCGTATGAAGCAGCAGCTTGCGCGGTCGGCGCGGCTCGTGGTTCAGACGGTTGCCGTGGCTGTATTCGGGAATGTTCGCGTTGATGAGCCAGACTTCGCCATCGCGCACTTCGGCATAGCTTTCGGCAATCGTCGCTTCGCCTGCACGCAGCGATTTCACTTCGGTACCCTGTAGCGCGAGACCTGCTTCGAAGCGATCCTCGATCTGATAATCATAACGTGCGCGGCGGTTTTCCGCGACGGTCTTCTGCTTGTCGAAGGTTTCGGGTTTGGGGCGAGCCATGATGGGTGCAGCAGATAGGCGGGCCTTGCGCGTTTGACAAAGGTTGAAACGGATCAGTGGCGGCCCGTAAGAAAACGAAAGACGCGTTTCCAGAAGCGCGCTTCGATCATCAGGAGTCTTACCACCAGCCGCGGAATGCCCTGCTCGACCAGTTTCGCCTCCTCGGGCTCGCTCCCGTAGATATAACGCATCAGCGCGACGAAGGCGGCGAATTCGATCGCGATAAGAAGCGGTAGCGCGGTCCAGCGCAGCCAGGCGAGGAAAGGCAGGACCTCGCCGGTACCATCGGGCATCAGCCAAGCGGCATATGAGATTCCGGCCCCTCCCAGCGCGAATGCCCGCACGAGCGCCGCCCTCCGGGTGACGCGGGAGCGGAGGTAGAGAAAATAGACCAACGGCAGGAATACCGCGAAGTCGAACAGAAAGACCCTTTCGGTCATGATCGGATTGGCGAGCGAATCAGGAGTGAGTGCCAATTTCCAGGCAGCAACGAGACCCAGCGGCAGTAGCCAGTAGAACCAGTAGCCGGTCATCGCGCGTTGCAACCGCTCCATCACGCCAACCCGGCATGAACGAGCGCTGCGTCGATGGCTTCACGCGAAGCTTCGCTCGCCGGGCAGATCGGCAAGCGGACGTCGGGCTCAATCCAGTCATGGACCCGGCTCAGCGCATATTTGACCGGGGCGGGCGAGGCATCGGAGAACATGGCATAATGGAGCGGGAACAGGCGATCGTTGAGTTCACGCGCACGCTCCAGTTCGTTAGCGGCGATCGCGCTGTGGAACTCGGCGCACAGGGCCGGAGCGACATTCGCGGTGACCGAAATCGCGCCCTTCCCTCCGGCGGCGGCGTGGGGCAGCCACAATTCGTCATTGCCAGAAAGCTGACAGAAATGACGCCCGATCCCCATGCGATGATCGGCAACCCGGCTAAGGTCGCCGCTTGCATCCTTGATCGCCTTGATCCGATCGGGATATTTCTGGACCAGTGCGACGACCGTCTCGTCCTCGATATCGGTTACGGTCCGGCTCGGCACATTGTATAGCACGATCGGCAGATCGCAATTCTCGGCGAGATGGCTGAAATGCGCGATCAGGCCGTCCTGGCTCGGGCGGTTATAATAGGGCGCGACGCACAGCGCAGCGCTCGCGCCTGCTTTCTTCGCGAAGTTCATATGCAGCAGCGCGTTCATCGTGTCGTTGCTACCGCACCCGGCTATGACCGGCACGCGGCCCGCGGCCTGCTCGACGCAGATTTCGATCACGCGGTGATGTTCGGCATTGGAAAGCGTCGATGCCTCACCGGTCGTCCCGCACGGCACCAGCCCCGCACTTCCCTGCTCGACCTGCCAATCGACCAACCGGCGAAACGCGCTTTCATCCACCGCTCCGTCACGAAAGGGAGTCGCCAGCGCAGGGATAGAGCCGCTAAACATATATGAAGTCCTGTTCGCCTATAATAACGCAGTTTCTTCGGAACTTTGGCTCTTTTGAGCCGGTTCGTGTTCAGCGCTTGATAAGGAGGCCTATCGCATAATGTCCAGCATGCAGCACTTTTACCGTCACGCCTCGCTTTCCGGCCTGCTCCTGGCAGGTGTCTCCGTTCTTGCAGGCGCAGCGCCGCTTGCGGCCATGGGGGCAACTCAGACCTCTGGTACACAGATGGTTGCACGTGCGCCTGCCGAAATAGAAGCAGCGATTACGCGCTGGGAGTTCTTGCAGGAGAAAGAGGACCTCTCCTTCAATGATTATGCCATGTTTGCTGCGCAATATCCCGAATTTCCGCGGATGGAGATTATTCGACGCCGGGCTGAAGCAGCCTTGGTTCGCGAAACGCCGGCGCCTGCGCAAATCCTGCGCTTCTTTGACGCAGCGCCTCCGCTGACCAATCGTGGACGGGCCTCCTATGCGCTGGCGCTGTCCGGCGCCGGGCGCCCCGATGCGCTTGTCGTGGCCCGAGCGGCCTGGCGCGGTGGCCGCATGAGCGATGCCGCCGAAGCCTACCTCCTTGGTCTGCACGCAAATGTCTTCACCGCTGAGGATCACGCCGCACGGATGGATGCGCTGCTGTGGCAGGGTGATGTCAATGCCGCCGCCCGCCAGATGGCCTATCTACCCGCATCCGAGCGCGATCTGGCCATGGCCAGGCTTGCGCTTTTGCGTGGCAGCCTTCCGAACGAAGCGGGGCTCGCGATCCCAGACTATGCGATGCGCAATGCGGGCTATGTTTTCAACCGCGTCAACTATCTGCGTGCCCAGCGCGATACTGACGCCGCGATCCGCCTGCTTGCCAACCGGCCGGCCTTCGATGCACCCGCGTTTGATGCAGAGGAATTCGTCGGCGACATGCTCGCAGTGGCGAAGGCTGCCGGAGCGACCAGCGCGGTCCAGATCGCCAGCCGGAGCGACGATCTGTTCGCGCCGGGCACCGACGTTTCGAAAGGCTCCTTCCGCCTGCGCGATCGCTATACCGATCTTATGTGGCTAGGCGGCACGAAAGCGCTGTGGGAGATGGGCGATGGTGCCGCTGCCGCACCGCTTTTCCTTCGCTACGGCCAGGCAGGGCGCACGCCGCTAACGCGTTCGAAAGGGTTCTATTGGGCCGGACGTGCCGCGCGTCAGGCTGGCCTTTCCGGGGAAGCGGAACGCTATTTCGAAATGGCCGCGGAATTTCCGCATTATTATTACGGCCAGCTGGCAATCGAAGCGTTGCGTCGTCCGATGCCCGCTTTCGCTCCTGTGCCAAACCTTGCAATCGGCCGGGACGAGCGCGCGGCCTTCGAACAGCGCCCGCTTGTTCAGGCGATCCGCGCCATGGCGAACAACCGGCGCGACTGGCGGACCGAACGACGCTTCTTCGAAGCAATCGGCGAAAGCGCCGATACGCCCGAGGAACTGGCGATGACCAATCAGCTTGCCGCGGAAGTCGGCATGCCCGAAATGGCTGTCGTCGTAGGCATGGAAGCAGGCGCCAACGCAATGGTTGGGTTCGAACGGATCGGCTTTCCCACTTACCGGACACCGCGCGTAAACGACTGGACGATGGTCCATGCAATCGGGCGGCAGGAAAGCGAGTTTGACAAGACCCGCCAGAGCCATGCCGGTGCGCGCGGTCTTATGCAGCTCATGCCTGGAACGGCGCGTGAACAGGCGGGCAAGCTCGGCATGCAGTATATGTCGGCGAGCCTGTTTTCCGATACGGACTACAACATTCGCCTTGGTGACGCCTATTTCGCGCGCATGATGGATTATTATGGCGGTGCCTATCCGCTCGCGGTGGGGGCATACAATGCAGGCCCAGGCCGGGTAAACCAATGGCTGCGCCTGAACGGCGATCCGCGCAAGGGCGAGATCGACTGGGTAACCTGGATCGAGAAGATCCCGGCGAATTTCGAGACACGCTACTACATCATGCGCGTGCTCGGCAATGCGGTGAGCTATTCGCACATGTATCCCGAAGAAGCGGGTATCGCGCGTCCGATCGACGCTTTCCTGCCGTAGAGACGTGCCGCCCAAGCCCGGAAACCCGATCACGCCCGCGGGGATGATGGCTCTGCGCGCACGCTATGACGACCTGCTCGGCGTCCAGCGACCCGAAATTGTCGAAATCGTCAGCTGGGCGGCAGGCAACGGCGACCGCAGCGAGAACGGGGACTACCTCTATGGGCGCAAGCGCATGCGGGAAATCGACCGGGAGCTGAGCTATCTGGCCCGTCGCATGGTGGCCTCTCGCATTGTCGATCCCGCTGCGCATATTGACAAGAGCCGGGTGTTCTTCGGCGCGCACGTCGAACTTGCCGATGAAAAAGACCGGCGGCGCGCTGTCACGCTGGTGGGCGACGATGAACAGGATACCGATGCCGGGCGGGTCGGCTGGAATTCGCCCATGGCGAAGGCGTTACGCGGGGGTGAAGTCGGGGATGTACGACTGGTCCGTCTGCCCGACGGCGAAAAGGAATGGGAAATTGTGGCGATCCGCTATGATTGATCGCGTCGCTGGCGTTGCTTGCCTTATTGCCCTGATCGCCGCCCCACTCGCGGCGAAAGACAGTTTGGGCGTGTTCGAAAGCTGGGCGGCGTTTCGTGATGTGCAGCCTGGGCGGTGCTACGCCATCGCGCGACCCGAAAGAGCCGAACGCAAATCGTCTGCCTTTATCAGCGTCGCCGACTGGCCTGGCGAAGGAGTGCGCGGACAGGTGCACTTCCGCTTATCACAGGATGTAGCAAACGGAGCGCAAACGCGGCTCGCCGTTGGAACGGCACGGTTCGAACTAAAGGCTGAAGGGCGCAACGCATGGGCGCAAGACGCGGCAATGGACGCCGCCATCCTCGCCGCGATGCGATCGGCGAGCCGAATGCGACTCACCACCCGTAGCACTGGCGGAACACGGATGGTCGATCACTATATGCTAACAGGTGCCGCAACCGCAATCGACGCAGCCCGAGTTGCCTGTGCGCGAATCCGCTAGCGCGCCCTCCCAGGCTATGGGGCCGCAGCCGAAATGGCCACGGCCCCTCACCTCGTTCTCACTTAGAAGCGGAAGCCGACACCGGCCATGACCTGGTGGCGATCGAGGTCGATATCGCCAAGATCGACGTCATCGAAGCCGTCCTGTTCGAAGTCGATCTCGCCGTCGCTGTAGTTCGAGTAACGGTACTCGAGCTTGGCGAAACTGTTCGAGCCGAACGTATATTCGGCTCCCGCGCCAATGCGAAAACCGTCAGCATCGATCGACTGGCGGAATTCATCGCCATCGAAGCTCGCTTCGATGTTGTAGCGGGCATTGGTGTAGCCGCCTTTTGCATAAAGCAGGGTTGACGGAGTTACGAGCGCGCCGACACGTGCGCCGACATAGATGTCGCGGCCCACATCAACCGCGGTGCCGAATCCAATGCCTTCAAAATCGCCGTCGATGAAGTCGGTCTCACCGGTTGAATCGGTCAGCTCTGTCTCAACTCCGACCACAAACCCGCCCGCGTTAAAGTCGTAGCCAGCGCCAGCGCCGTAGGTGAAACCTTCGATGGACTCATCGTTATCTTCGTCCGCATCGTCGTCGATCGAACTGCCGGCACGGCTCTGATCGTAGCCGCCGACCACTTCCAGCCGGAAGCCAGTGAACGGGTCGTCAGACTGCGCGGCGGCCGGGGCCGCGAGCATCGCGGTAGAACCAAGGCAGAGAATCCAGATAGGGGTCTTCATGGGTTATTCCTCTTGTTTTTGCACTCAGGGGAAGAGCGCTTCAGGGGACGTAACCTCCCAGCATGAACCTCAGTTTCATGAACGTGCGACAACAATCCTTTAGTGCAATAATGCAACAATTATTACGCTGAGCCGTGATAAATCGTCGACAGGACGTAATCGAACGGAAAATTCTACGAAAGTTGCTCAAAAGACGACGAATGCTGGAACCCTCTGCCACGCGATCGATGTCCTGCAGATGCCGCATCGCTTGGGTTTCGCAAAATAAGCCCCTATATCGCGCGCCTGATTATGTCTGATACAACGCTCATGACCATTCCCGGCGCCTTCGATACGGTGCCGCTCGCGCGCGACATCACGCCGCGAGCCGATGGGCGCGTGGATTTGATCGGCATCCCGCGCGAACGCATTCGGGACCTGTTCGAAAACGCCGGGCTCGACGCGCGCCAGGCCAAGCTGCGTGCGCGGCAGGTATTTCACTGGCTCTATCATCGCGGCGTCATCGATTTTGCCGCGATGACCGATATCGGCAAGACCATGCGCCCGTGGCTTTCCGAGCGTTTTGTGATTGGCCGCCCTGACATCGTCGAGGCGCAGCATTCATCCGACGGGACGCGCAAATGGTTGCTGCGTACCGATGACGGCCACGATTTCGAGATGGTCTTCATCCCGGATGAGACGCGCGGAACCCTGTGCATTTCCAGTCAAGTCGGCTGCACGCTTAACTGCACCTTCTGCCACACCGGCACGATGCGCCTTGTACGCAACCTGACGCCGGGGGAGATCGTCGGTCAGGTCATGCTTGCGCGCGATTCGCTGGGTGAATGGCCCCAGGGGAACGAACCGGCGCGCACGATGCTGGATCTGGGTGAGGCAGAAGACGAGGACGATGAGGCGGGTCACTACACCTCCGATGGGCGCCTGCTCACCAATATCGTGCTGATGGGCATGGGAGAGCCGCTCTACAATTTTGAGCATGTGCGCGACGCGCTTCATCTCATCATGGATGGCGATGGACTGGGCCTGTCGAAAAGGCGCATCACACTTTCGACCAGCGGAGTCGTCCCGATGATGGCGCGTTGCGGGGAAGAGATCGGCGTCAATCTGGCCGTCAGCCTTCACGCAGTGACCAAGCGGGTGCGTGACGAGATCGTGCCGCTGAACCGCAAATACGGGATCGAGGAATTGCTGCAGGCCTGTGCCGATTATCCCGGCGCTTCGAACGCGCGGCGGATCACGTTTGAATATGTGATGCTCAAGAACAAGAACGACAGCGATGATGACGCGCGCGAACTAGTGCGGCTGCTCAAACAATTCGGTCTTCCCGCCAAAGTGAATCTGATCCCATTCAATCCCTGGCCGGGCGCAGCGTACGAATGCTCGACGCCGGAACGGATCCGGGCCTTCTCCGACATTGTCTTTGCGGGCGGCATCAGCGCTCCGGTCCGCACACCGCGCGGCCGGGATATTGATGCGGCTTGCGGTCAGTTGAAGACTGCCGCGCAAAAGAAAAGCCGGGCCGAGCGTGACCGTGAGGCGACAGCTCTCGTTTCGCCGCAGCCTTAAGCATCGATCGCACGACCTGCGAATTCTATACCCAGCGCGCGCCGCATCATACCTTCACTTCCGCGCAGAGCCATTCGCGCCAGCTCGATGCGTTGACGCTCTCTCGAGCATCCACCGCGCTGAAACCAAGAGACTGAAACACAGCGCGACTGGATCGACATCGTAGTTCGGCGTCCCTAGACTTGGCCGCACATGAAACGCGTTCTCGAAGCGATCTGCACCGGCACCGCCCGTCCGTTCAACGGCGCGGAAACAAGTGCGATAGCCAAATATCCGCGTGAAGGCCCGGTGCAGGTGTTGCCCGGCGGGCTCGCACCCGATGAACAGGCCGATCGCAAGAACCATGGCGGTCCGGAAATGGCGGTGCATCTGTATCCGCTCGATCATCACAGTTTCTGGCGTGAGCATCTGGGCGCGATCGACCTGCTGGAACAGCCGGGCGCGTTCGGCTCGAACCTGGCGGTGCGCGAGCTCGATGAAAGCGACGTGTATATCGGCGACCGATTCCGGGCAGGCACGGCGCTTCTTGAAATCAGCCAGCCACGCAAACCCTGCTGGAAGATCGAGCACCGGTTTGGGAACGCCTGCGCTAACGCTCGCAATGCGAAGGGCATGGTCGCGACCATCGTGCAGACGGGCCGTGCCGGATGGTATTTTCGCGTAATTGAGACGGGCGAGGTCGAAGCGGGCGACGCGTTCGAGCGGGTCGAGACAGGCCATGAGGACTGGAGCGTGGCGCGGACATTTGCGGCACTCATCGCTGGACAAGGGACTGCGTCGGATTTTGCCGAATTGTCAGCGCTGGAGCGGCTAACCCCAACTCTGCGAGCAAAAGCAGCCAAACGCGTCTGACTGCGTCATTTCGTCGCAAAGATGCTTCAGTCCGCCTCAGCACGCATAATTCGTTCGTTCGTTCATCTATCGTTCGTCTGAAATGAACGAAAAGTACTTCACCCGATAAAGGGCCGGATGAAGGACTTGGATGATGAAAACTCCCACACTGATTGCCGCCGGATTGCTTGCCGCCGTCGCATTGCCTGCAAACGCCGCCACTATCGACATTGCGGCTGGTCCCATCGAAGCCACAGCCGCCACGTCTATCTACGACGCGCCAGTCCTCGCCTATGGCGGTGATTGGGACGATGACGACCGTCGCTATCGCCGGGGTCGCGGACGGTATGACGATCGCTGGGACGATCGGCGGCGCGATTATCGCGATGAGCGCCGCCTGCGCCGTGACGATCGGGTGTGGCGCGGGCGTGACGGACGCTATTATTGCGACCGCGGCGATGGGACGACCGGGCTGGTTGTCGGGGCCGTCGGCGGCGCGTTACTAGGCCGAGTAATCGACCGGCGCGGGGACCGCACGGTCGGCACGCTACTTGGAGGCGCACTGGGAGCGGTGATCGGGCGCGAGATTGATCGCAGTGAGCTAAGCTGCCGCTAGGGGGTGTATCCAGACAGGAAAGGCGTCGTCGTCCGCGGTTGTGGTCGGCGGCGCCCTTCCCCGCTCTCTTACCCGCCGCTTTCGCCGATGCCCGATACCCACAGGATGATCTGCCCGATTACGGTGAGCGTGCAGAACACCATTCCCAGGATCGGGACGATGCTCCACATGTTCGGCACATCCTCGGGCTGGCTTTCCTGTTTAAGCTTCCACAGCGAAGCGTTGACCGCGATGAAAACCAGAAGGATCGCAAGACTGGTTCCGCTCGCCAGCGTGCCCAGTGGCACGAACAGGGCAAGGATCAGCACGACCGCCAGAACCGCGAACGTGGCGGGGATCGGGGTCTTGGTCGTCTCGTTCACCCGTCCGAGTATTTCGGGCATCCCAGAACGCCCGTCGCGTCCCATATCCAGCATCAACCGGCTCGCGGCGATGATCTGAGTCAATGCTCCGTTGACGATCACGAACAGGCTGGCAATGGCTAGCGGCAGGGCTGGAAATTCGCTGTCCTGCGTCGCGGCGAATACCAACGGTGCATCGGCATTGGCGATCTCCTTGATATCCTCACGTCCGCCAAGCGCTGCAGCGACCGCGACGTAGAACCCGAAAACGATGATGATCACGATCCACATGGCCTGCGGAAGCGTTTTCTTGACATCCTTCACTTCCTCAGCAGTCTGCGCGACGTCGCCAAATCCGATAAAGGAGTAGATCGCGAGAAAGGCACCGGCGAAGATCCCGGTCGCCGCCGAAGCACTTCCCAGCCCCTGCACTTGGGCAAATGCTTGAGGCCAGCTCAGCAAACTGTCCCGCAGCAGCCAAAGCATGACGAGAAGGGTCGCGATGCCGATAATCGTGGTCAGTGTCATGAACCAGGCGCTTTGCTTCATCCCTGCACTCGATATGGCCCCGAGCAGCACGACGAGACCGGTCGTTGCGATCCATTGCGGCACGTCGATGAAGCTGTTGAGATAGGACACAAAGCCGGTCGAGATCGTCGCGCCAGAAACGATGTTTGCGATAATCAACAACCAGCCCACCGTCGCAGCAAGCGCAGGCGAGCCGAACGCTTTTTCCGTATAGTCAATCGCGCCGCCCGCAGTCGGGACGCGCGCTGCGACTTCAGCGAAAGAAAGTGCGGTAAACACCGCGACCAGACCGGCAGCAGCGTAGGCGATGGGCGCCAGCGCACCGGCCTCCCCCATTACCTCTCCGATGACGACGAAAATGCCCGCCCCCAAGATCGTACCGGTACCGTAGAAGATGAGATTGCCCAGCCCCATCGAGCGTTCGAGCGCCATGCGCGTTCCCCTTGCCTGCGTGGTTCGGGTACGAATTGGACATTGGCATGTTCCAAGAGCGACCGTTCCAAGAGTGAACGCGCAAGCGCTCAAGATTGCGGCATACGCATGGCTCTGATAGCGCTGCCAGCCGATGACGAGCTATTCTTCGCCCCGTCCCGCCGTACTCGTAACCGGGGGCGCTACGCGGATCGGTGCGGCTCTTTCACGCGGGTTCGCCAGGGACGGCTGGCACGTCGTCATCCACTACCGCAATTCCGGCGAGGCTGCCGAAGCGCTTGCCCGCTCGCTACCAAGCGCGGAGACCATAGCTTGCGACCTGCGCGACGAGGACTCTTCGGTCGCGATGATTGAAACTTTGGCGCAGCGCCTGCCCGACTGGCGCTGTCTCATCAATTCAGCGTCCGTATTCCGCTACGACGATGCTCAACAAATTTCCGCGGATATTGCGCGCGAAGCTTTTGTCGTAAATGCCTTGACGCCTGCGCGCATGATCGCAGCCTTTCTCGCACAAACGCAGACGAAGGCGCTGCGAACCGCGATCCAGATCACGGATATGAAGCTCGCCAACCCCAATCCGGATTTC
>JAZBPE010000126.1:0-9885 GCA_036353345.1 Erythrobacter sp.
CGTCATTATAAGTCGCGCAGCCAGCGGTCGAAAGGGCGGCGGCAAGGACGAGTGAAATCGTAGGGATTTTCATTGGGCGAAAGCTCCGGAATTGTTGAGGGTCAGGTTCACCAACACAATGAGCCGGATCGCACCCTGTTCCGAAACCGAAGCGAGATCGCTACGCCTTGAGCCTCTCGTTCACCACTTCGCCGCCCTTCGTCAAGCGGATTGCGCCGCCAATTTCCTCGTCGAATTCGGGAGCCCCTGTCTCCTTGTCCCAGAACGCCTGAAACATGGTAAAGTGGTTGCGCGCAAACAGCGCCGATGCGTCGGCAGGCAGATGCGCGGGCGTGTTGGCGTAGCCGATGATCGTCACGCCGTGCTTCACCACGTCCTCGTCCGCTGCCGAGCCTTCGACGTTCCCGCCCTGCGCTACCGCGAGGTCGAAAATGACGCTGCCCGGCTTCATCGACCGGATCTGTTGGTCGGTAATCAGCACCGGTGCCGCACGTCCGGGGATGAGCGCGGTGGTGATGACGATGTCCTGCTTGGCAATATGTTCGCTCACGAGGCTGGCTTGCGCGGCCTGGTACTCCTCGCTCATTTCGGTGGCGTAGCCTCCCGAGCCTTCGCCCTCGATCCCTTCGACTTCCTCGACGAAGATTGCCTTGGCGCCAAGGCTTTCGATCTGTTCGCGCGTTGCCGAGCGCACGTCGGTGGCGGAAACCTGTGCGCCCAGCCGCCGCGCGGTCGCAATCGCCTGTAATCCGGCGACGCCTACGCCCATGACGAAGCATTTCGCCGCCTGCACGGTTCCGGCAGCGGTCATCATCATGGGGAAAGCGCGTCCATAGGTGTCGGCGGCAGCCAGCACTGCCTTGTACCCGGCCAGGTTCGACTGGCTGGAGAGCACGTCCATCCCTTGCGCCCTGGTAATGCGCGGCATCAGCTCCATCGACATCGCTTCGAGCCCGGCTTTCGCGTACGCCTCGACCCGCTCGCGATGGCTGAAGGGATCGAACAACGCCGCGACCATCGCGCCATTCTTTGTGTTGGAAAGCAACGCGGCATCGGGCGCCTGGATACCGAGCACGATGTCCGCATCTTTCACCACCGCATCGGCATCGCCGACGAAAGCACCCGCCTCTTGGTAAGCTGTGTCCGGGATCACCGCGTGTATGCCCGCCCCCGCCTCGATCGCCATATCGGCGCCAAGGCCAGCGAACTTCTTCACGGTTTCGGGCGTTGCTGCGACGCGGGTTTCGCCCGGCGCGCGTTCTTTCAGGACGGCGATCTTCATGCGTGCAGCGCCCTAATCGGCTATCAGGATCATGACGAAGAGCACGATGAGAGCGATAGCGGGAACCGCCCATCTTACCGCCGACATGAACCGATCATAGGTCGATCGCGCATCTTTTAAGTCATGCGAAGCCATCGAATTGTCCTTTTTCGAATGCAGACTGGACAGGAGAATTGGGGGCAATACGCACAAAGGTACGATCCACCAAAAAGCCCTCTTGTGCATGCCGTATCGGAGCGAGCGCGCTAGCTCAAGCTGCGTTTGTTGATGTATCGTGCGCACCGAGGCCAGAGAGGAACATGCACATGATGGGCTTTCCTGACGGTCTGCTTAATCAGCCGTTTACTTCGGATCTGTATCAATTTGGTATAGTAAGCGCTCGTTGGTTTTCTTAAAAGCGCGAAGGGGGCCGGTCATAACGCCATGGCGCAAAAGTCGGAAGAACAGCTGCTCTCGGACGGAAATTCGGGCGTAAAGAAAGCAGGCGCGCAGCGATGCGAGCAGCAGGACCCCGTCACGGATGGTGTCGGGCATATTACCGAGGGCGAGGCCGGAAGGGAACGCTCGCTCCTGCTGATCGATGACGAACCGCAACACAGCCGTCTCCTGTCCGCTATAGCCGCGCGCGAAGGATGGCGCACCGTGCTGGCCACCGACGATACCGACGCCTTGCGGATTGTCGGGACCAGGGACGGCAACGCTTTATGCGCCGTGATCCTCGACCAGTGGACGCCCGATGGCGAGACCTGCGAGCTGATTGGCCGGTTGCGCGAAGTTCGACCAACGCTGCCGATAATCATGCTGACAGCCAGCACATCCCCGCAGCTCGCGGTCGAAGCCATGCGCGCGGGCGCGTGTGATTATCTGGTAAAGCCCGTATCGCCCGATCGCCTGATGGCGGCCCTGCGTGCGGCGGCCAGCGCTGCGCAGCCACGCGACGAACTCGCCCCGCTGACCGAAAAGCTCTCGGTCGACCTCGATTTCGATACCATGGTGGGCGCGGCGCCGAATTTCCGCACAGCATTGGCTCAGGCCGCTAAAGCTGCGCGCGGCCACGGCCATGCGCTCGTCGAAGGCGAAAGCGGGACGGGTAAGGAAATGGTGTTGCGCGCCATGCACGCCGCCTCACCGCGCGCACGTGAACCGATGCGGATCATCCACCTGGCCAGCATCGTCTCCAATGCCGCAGAAAGCGCGCTGTTCGGGCATGAGCCCAATGCGTTTCCCGGCGCGTTCGACCGGCATCTGGGAGCGTTACAACATTGCGATGGCGGGACGCTGATCCTTGACGAGGTCGATCGGTTGAACCCGGCACTGCAAACCCGCCTAAACGATGCGCTTGAAACCGGGATTGTGCGCCCGCTTGGTGCCACCCATGGTTTTCGCGTCGACGTGCGCATCCTGAGTTCGACGACTGTACCGCTTGCCGCCCTGGTCTCCGAACACCGTTTCGACGCGAAGCTGGCAGAGCGCCTGTCCGCCACGCATATCACCGTGCCCCCCTTGCGCGAACGCAGCGGCGATATCCCTGCCCTTACGCGCTTCTTCCTGCAGCGGATCGGCGAACAGCCGGGGATCGAACAGCTATCGATCGCAGAGCAGGCGATGCGCTTGCTCAAGGCCTATCAATGGCCCGGAAACGTGCGCCAGTTGCAGTCCGTGCTGTTTCGCGCGGCAGTCTATTGCGAAGGCGATATGCTGGGGGTCGAAAACTTCCCGCAGATCGCCGATATGGTGGGCGATATCGGACCGGCCAAGCCGAACGCCAATGGTCAGGGCCGAGGGGTCATGATCTATAACGAAGACGGCCATCTGCGCCCGCTCGAAGAGATCGAGGCCGATGTCATTCGTCTGGCGATCGGCCATTATCGCGGACGCATGACCGAAGTCGCGCGGCGCCTGGGCATCGGCCGTTCGACGCTTTACCGCAAGCTTGCTGATCTCGGGATCGACAGTGCGGCTTGATGCTACTGCGGTGAGAGCTTAGCCCGCTCATCAATGGGCACGTTGAACGATTTCGAGGGGCGCAGCGCGCTCATAACCGGAGCCGCATCGGGTATCGGCGCTGCGTGCGCGAAGGCGCTCGTGGCCCGCGGCGCGGCGAAGCTGTATCTGGTCGATATCGATGCGAAAGGGCTCGAAGCACTTGATCTCCCGTGCGAAATTGAGCGTGTCGTAGGCAGCGTCAGCGAAGAAGCCTTGTGGGAGCGATTGCTGCCGCATTTGTCCGGGCTCGACCACGCGATCGTCAATGCCGGTATCGGGTCAGGCGGGTTGCTGTCCGAATTGTCCCTCGCCGAATGGCGCCGCGTCATGGCAATCAATCTCGACGGCGCGTTCCTGGCCTTGCGCACCGCCATGCAATCCATGATGGCGAGCGAGCGGGGCGGGTCGATCGTGATCACTTCATCGACCACGGGGATGAAGCCGGTTGCCGGCATTGGCCCCTATGGTATCTCGAAGGCTGCCGTCTCCCATATGGCGCGCATCGCCGCGCTCGAAGGAGCGGCGCAGAACATCCGCGTCAACGCCATCGCGCCGGGTGGCGTGGACACCGCGATCTGGGAAAGCTCGCAGGATTTCACGCGATCGGTCGAACAGCACGGTCGCGAGGCAACCCTAAAGGCGATGGCGAAAACGACGCCTTCGGGCCGGTTCGCCGCGCCCGAAGAGATCGCCGACACGATCCTCTACCTGCTGTCCGATGGCGCATCAAACGTCACCGGACATGTGCTGGTTTCGGATGGCGGCTACACGTTGTGACCTAGGTACCTGCTACCAACCAATGGTCTGCATGGCGAGCGTATCGCTCTCATTGCCTTTCAGCGTCATCGTGACTTCGCGCGTGCGCCAGTCGATATCGATGAGACCGTAATTCTCGATCCCGAAGAACGGGGTCACCCGCTTGGGATCGAGTTCGCGCGCGGTGTTTTCCTCGATATCCCCGAAGGAGAGGTTGAGCGACGAGCTGGTGAGCTCCCAGATATCCTCGCCGCCATGCTTGTGCGTATAGATGCCGCCCGAATGGCGATCGCCGGTCAGAAGCACCAGCCCGCTATTTTCGCGCCCCGCCAGCATATCGAGCAGCTTTGCGCGTTCACGCGGAAAATTTTCCCAGCTCTCGTAATTGTGCGCCTCGGTCAGGACCTGGATGGAAGAGGCGACGATGCGCAGATCGGCAGGCTTTGCCAGCTCCTGCTCCAGCCACGCCCATTGTTCCGCGCCCAGCACCGTCGCCGACGGATCGGTAACCGGCACATACACGCCCAGCGGCGCGCGTTCGCGGCTCCATTCCATGCGCTTCAGGTCGGAGCGGAAATAGCGGGTGTCAAGCAGGATGATCTGCACTCGCTGTCCTTCGGGGCCGACGATCGTGCTGTCGTAAATGCCGGGTCGCGAGCGCACCGTATCGCTCGAATTCCAGAAGGTTTCGAACAATTCCTCCGCCCAGCCGCGGAAGGGAAAAGCGGCGCCCTTGTCGTTGAGGCCGTAATCGTGATCGTCCCAACTCGCCATCATCGGCACGGCCCCGCGAAAGCGCTGGAATTGGGGATGTGCAGCCTGGTCGGCATATGCGATCCGCAGGCTTTCGAGCGCCGCGTCCCCGTTCCAGGCATTATCGCCATAAACATTGTCGCCGATCATCAGGAAAGCCTGAGGGTTCTGGCGCGCGATCTGGTCCCACATATGCTGGCTGGCCGACTGGTGGTTACAGCTGCCAAATGCGAGCCGGGTCAGCACCGTGTCCGGCGCCAGTGCGGGGTTCGGGCCAGCCTCGGGCAGCGCAATATTCTCGCGCAGTTCCGCATAATAGGGCGCAAGCAGCGCATCGGGGCTGAGCGAGACCTCGCGCGGCGCGGGAATCTCCGAGCCACCCCGGTGCGCATCGGCGAGAAGCGGCGCGGACGTGACCATGGCGATAAGAGAAGCAGTGGCGATAAGAGCGGGGCGGCGCATGTAGGGTCTCCTTGGTCGGGTCTTGGGCGCAGATGCCGCGCTCGCATGACGGAATTGCGACGGCGCTACGAAAGCCTCAGGGCAGCTGGCTGAAATCGGTCAGCGCCGCATCACGCAGGCCTCGCCAGACATTGCGCGCCTGCACCGTTTCGGCAACGTCGTGGATCCGCAGCAATTGCACTCCGGCATCCATCGCGCTCACAGCAAGGGCTAGCGAACCGCCCAGCCGTTCGTTCGCAGGCTCCTCGTTCGAGAGCGCTCCGATCATGCGCTTGCGGCTCGCCCCGACGAGCAGCGGCGAGCCGAGCGCGTGGAAAAGCGGCAGGGCGTTCACGAGCGCCAGATTATCGCCAAGCGATTTGCCAAAGCCGATGCCGGGATCGAGGATAATCTGTGCTTCGACGATGCCGCCTTCGATAGCCGCGCGGCGCAGGTCCTTCAGCGCGTCAAACACCTCGGACACGATATCGTCATACTCTCCGCCCTCATGCAGGTCCTCGCCCGTGCCCGGCGCGTGCATCAGGATGACAGGACAGCCGGCATTCGCGACCAGCTCGCGCATACGCGGATCGTAACGCAGGGCTGATACGTCGTTGGCCAGATGCGCGCCCATGGCCAGAGCGGCTTCCAGAACCCCGGCGCGGCGCGTATCGATGCTGATCGCTGCACCCATGTCGGCGCAATATTCCACCGCGGGAACGATCCGCTCGATCTCGTCGCCTTCGAAGGTCGCTTGTGCGCCCGGCCGCGTGCTTTCCCCGCCAATGTCGATGATGGCTGCTCCTGCCTCCAGCATGGCCGCGGCGTGATCGTGCCCGGCTTGAGGCTTGTCGAGAAATTCTCCGCCATCGCTGAAACTGTCAGGTGTGACGTTGAGGATGCCCATCACTTGCGGCTGGTCGAGGCGGATGATGCGGCTGCCAAGCTTCAGCGGTGCGTGAACGCGCGACAGGTTGGCCCATTGACGCTCGGCTTCGGCGGCCAGTTCGCCGCCCGGCTCAGCAAGCGCGTCAGCCGCCTCGGCCAGGCCGAAGACACGGCGGTGAGTGACGCGCGGCCCTTCGCGCACCACCAGCGCAAAGCGGCTGGCATAGGCCATCGAGCCGCCGAGCCGGATCGCGCCGGGGCCCTCGCCAGCCTCGAACTGAGGTCCGGCGGACAGGCCGATGGGGTGGAGATAGACCGATGGAGTGGGCACGCCCGCCAGCGTCTAATCCTCGTTCGCGAGGCGGTAAAGCTCGCGCGCGGCATCGAGCGGCAGAACCTCACCGCCTTTCTCGTAATGCCAGAAGGTCCAGCCATTGCAGGACGGTGCGCCTTGCAGGTCCTTGCCAAGGCCGTGAATCGAGCCGGTCTGACCCTCGCAAGCGAGTGAACCGTCTGCCCGGACGATCGCGCTCCAGCGGCGTTTCTTGTCGAACACCTTGATGCCGGGCGCGATCATGCCGGTTTCCACCAACGACCCGAAGGCGACCCGGGGCGCAGTCTTGCGCGATTGCATTGTCGTTAAAGCGCTCTCGTCCAGCGATAGTTCCTGGTTTATCCGCTTGTACGCAATATTGCGATAGAATTCCTCTTGCTCGCAACCAATCCATTGCCGACCGAGCCGCTTCGCGACTGCGCCGGTGGTCCCTGTGCCGAAGAAAGGATCAAGCACCACATCGCCCTTTTCGGTCGCAGCCAGTAATACCCGGTAAAGCAGGCTTTCGGGCTTCTGCGTAGGATGCGCCTTCTTGCCGCCTTCCTTCAACCGTTCCACGCCACTGCAGATCGGCAGCACCCAGTCGCTGCGCATCTGCAACTCATCGTTGAGCGTCTTCATCGCGCGATAGTTGAAGTGATAGCGCGCCTTTTCGCCCATCGAGGCCCAGATCAGCGTCTCGTGCGCATTCGTAAAGCGCGTACCCTTGAAGTTGGGCATCGGGTTGGTCTTGCGCCAGACGATGTCATTGAGGATCCAGAAGCCGAGATCCTGCAATTTAGCACCGACGCGATAGATGTTGTGATAGCTGCCGATCACCCACAGGCAGCCGTCCGGCTTCAGAACGCGGCGCGCTTCGCTCATCCAGCTTTGGGTGAAGGCGTCATAGGCGCGGAAATTGGCGAACTGGTCCCAGTGATCGGTGACCGCATCGACTTGCGAGCCATCGGGCCGGTTGAGGTCGCCGCCCAGTTGCAGATTGTAAGGCGGATCGGCGAACACGCAGTCGATCGAATTGTCCGGGAGCGAACGCATTGCTGTGACGCAATCACCGGGGAGGATCCGGCCGAGCGGGAGGTCCTCGCCGACATTTCCCGCCTCGATCGAGACCGGTTTCGGAGGCGATTTCCGCGCCACCTTTGCCCGTATGTCAGCCGTCTTTGTCGCACCCATGATCCCGCCCTGAACCGCCTCGATCGCCTCACTTATCCACAGGCATGAATCCTCGCGGACTCCAGGTCAAGCGCGGTTTTGTCCGTGTCGGCTGGCGCGGCGTTGGGAACGAAAGGGGATCGACACCAGATGTGGAGTCCCGTCCCGTTACGCTCGCTCCATATGCGGTGGGTGTTGCATTCAGGACTCGGCCGGGCGCGTGATGTCGAGTTCTTCGGAAACCGGGTCAGGGCTGTCGGCGAACACGAACAGGACATTGGCGACAAATGCGACAAGCAGGATCGCGCCCAGCCCCCGCCCGATTTTGTCTGCGAACCACATCAGCGCAAGCAATCCCGCAGCGCTGGCGGTCAACAACGCCATCTGGATACCCGCCAACTCGCTTGGCAAGGGAACGGGCGCGATCATCATGGTCGCGCCGCCGATCAGCAGGATATTGTAGATGTTGGAGCCGACCACATTGCCAAGCGCAAGGCTCGACTTGCCGCGCAGCGCGGCGGCGATCGAAGCGGCAAGTTCGGGGAGCGAAGTGCCCACCGCAACGACCGTCAGGCCGATCACGGTTTCAGGCACCTTGAAGATGGTTGCGAGCGAGATGGCGCCGGTCACCAGCGCATCGCCTCCCAGGACAAGGATGCCGACCCCTGCGACAAACAGGATGATTGCCGTTGCAAGGTTCGAGCGCGGCTCATCGATATTGTCTTCAGGGTTCGCTCCGCCCGGCCAGATGTAGCGCCATGCGATGTAACCCACGATCCCGATCAAGAGCACCAGTCCAATCCAGCGCGCGCCAAACCCCGACAAAGCGAGCGCCCATAAAAGGAGCGTTGCTGCTAGCGCGAACACCGCATCACGCCTGCCACCACCCCCGAGCGCAATCGGCGCAACCATGGCGCAGGCACCCAGGATCAGCAGTGTGTTGGCAAGGTTCGATCCCACGATATTGCCCCAGGCGATCTCAGGCGATCCGGCAAGGCTGGCCTGGACGCTCGCGACCATCTCCGGCATCGAAGTTGCCAGCCCGACAATCACCAGGCCGGTAAACAGGGTCGAAAGGCCCAACCTGTTGGCGATCGCAACCGCGCCGCGCACTAGCAGTTCGCCCCCCACTGCGAGGCCGACGAGCCCTGCAAGGCTAAGTAGAATCGCTTCGATCATGCTGGCCCGGCTGCTTAGGGAAAAGCGCCGCTAGAACAAGGGCACCGCAGCGACGGGCGCGAAACTGCGCCGGTGAAGTGGCGTCGGCCCGTGCCGGCGCAAAGCTTCGCGGTGTTCGGCTGTGGGATATCCCTTGTTGCGCTCCCAACCATAGGCCGGATGAGCCTTGGCGGCCGCAATCATCAGCCGGTCGCGCCATTCCTTCGCGATGATGGAAGCAGCGCTGATGGCGGGCTCTATGCCATCGCCGCCAACGATCGCACGCGCCGGCCAGCGCCAGTCGGCGCAGCGGTGCCGGGGAGTCTGGTTGCCGTCGATCAGGACCTCGTGCAGGTCCGACGCGAGCGTGGACGCAAGTTCGCCGACGCAGCGCGTCATTGCCTCCATCGTTGCCACGAAGATATTGAGCCGGTCAATCTCTTCAGGCTCAACCACCGCGACCGCCCATACGCAGTTCGCGCGAATGGCTTTGTCCAGCACCGCGCGGCGCTTCGCGGAAAGCCGCTTGGAATCATCGAGACCCTCCGGTAGCGCGTCACAACACATGACCGCAGCGGCCACCACCGGCCCTGCCAGCGGTCCTCGACCCGCCTCATCCACGCCAATGGTTATGCGGCGGGCACCCAAATGGATGGAGGGAGTTACGTCCGGCATGACATATATCGCAAAAACATCGCTCGCCTTTTCACTTTCAGCCCTTGCGCTCGCAAGCTGTGCCAACGCGCAATCCGGGGATAGCGTGCCGGAGGCAGGCGAAGCGGATTTCGAGATTGCGGAGATGGGCACCTTCGATCGGCCATGGGCTATCGAGTTCGCGCCGGGCAGTGAGGTGCTTTTCATCACCGAAAAAGGCGGCACGCTCATTGCGATGGATATAGTCAGCGGCGCTACGGGAACCGTCTCCGGTACACCCGAAGTGCTCGATGCCGGGCAGGGTGGCCTCGGTGATATCGGGTTTTTGCCGAGCGAGGCGGACCAGCCTCTTGATGGGCGCACAATCTACCTGAGCTGGGCCGAAGCGGGCGCGGATGCGACCGCCGGAGCGGCTCTGGGCCGTGGTACTCTGGCCTGCGCGAGCGTTGACGATTGCGCGATAGAAGGTTGGGAGGTGATC
>JAZBPE010000127.1:0-17384 GCA_036353345.1 Erythrobacter sp.
CATCGGATCGGTGAAAGGCATTCCGAGCTCGATCACATCCGCTCCGCCAGCGACGAGCGCATCGAGATTGGCCGCGGTATCGCCATCGCCAGCAGTGATGAAGGCGACAAAAGCGGGCTTGGGTTTGGCGAAGGCGGTGGCGAGGCGGTCAGTCATCGGGATACAGTCGATCCAAATTCCGCACGAGCTTTTCCTTGCGCAAGTAATGGTTCAACCAAACAATCTGAGTCACGATAAAAAGGGCGATAAATCCATAGAAAATCCTATCATCGGCGGTCAGACCAGTTTGAACTATTATGACCACGAGTAGCACGAAAATCATCAAGAATAGGATTGTGTTGCGTTTGCTCACAATTTTACGCCTAGGCGCTCCGCCACGGTAAAGATGTCCTTGTCACCGCGTCCGCACAGATTCATCAGGATTATCTGGTCGTCGCTCATCTTCTTAGCGCGGTTCGCCACCGCGTGGATCGCGTGGCTCGGCTCCAGCGCAGGAATAATCCCCTCGGTGCGGCAAAGCAGCTGGAAACCTTCCAGCGCTTCCTCATCGGTGACCGCGATGTATTCGACCCGGCCCGACTCCTTCAGCCACGCATGCTCCGGCCCGATGCCGGGATAGTCCAGCCCGGCGCTGATCGAGTGGCCCTCCGTAATCTGGCCGTCTTCGTCCTGTAGCAGATAGGTGCGGTTACCGTGCAGCACCCCCGGCGCACCGCCGAGCAGGCTTGCGGCGTGTTCGTCCCCATCGAGCCCGTGCCCGCCTGCCTCGACGCCGAGCATCGCGACGTCAGGATCGTCCAGGAACGGGTGGAATAGTCCTAAAGCGTTCGACCCGCCGCCAATACACGCGACCAGCAGGTCGGGCAGCCGCCCGGTTCGGTCCAGCATCTGCGCGCGCGCTTCGGTACCGATCACGCTCTGAAAGTTGCGCACCATCTCCGGATAGGGATGCGGGCCCGCCGCGGTGCCGATAATGTAGAACGTGTCCTCCACATTCGCGACCCAGTCGCGCAAGGCCTCGTTCATTGCATCCTTGAGCGTTCCGCGCCCGCTTTCGACCGGCACGATCTCAGCGCCAAGCAGCTTCATGCGAAAGACGTTGGGGGATTGGCGGCGCACGTCTTCGGCACCCATGTAGATGATGCAGGGAAGGCCGAAGCGAGCGCATACGGTCGCGGTCGCGACGCCGTGCTGGCCCGCGCCGGTTTCCGCGATGATTCGCGTCTTGCCCATGCGAATCGCGAGGAGGATCTGGCCGATGCAATTGTTGATCTTGTGCGCGCCGGTGTGGTTCAATTCGTCCCGCTTGAACCAGACCTGCGCGCCACCCATCGCTTCGGTCAAACGCTCGGCGAAATAAAGCGGGGAGGGGCGGCCGACGTAGTGTTCAAGCAAGTCGTCGAATTCATTGGCAAAGGCATCATCGGCCTGCGCGGCACGATATTCACGCTCCAGATCGAGCACCAGCGGCATCAGCGTTTCGGCAACATAGCGCCCGCCGAACTCGCCGAAATGACCGCGCTCATCGGGCTGGGTGCGAAAGGAATTGGGGTGTTCGTTCATATCGATTTGCTCGCGTTTTGCGCTGCCTGACAGAACGCCGTGATACTGTCGATGTCCTTGACCCCTGGAGCGCTTTCGACGCCCGAAGATGCATCGACCAGCGGCGCGCCCGTCGCATGGATGGCAGCACCGACATTGGCGGGTGTGAGTCCACCGGCAAGGCCCCAGGGCATTGGGTGAGGCAGGTGCGCTAGCATATGCCAGTCAAACCCAATACCGTTTCCGCCCGGCAGCGCCCCTGCGGCCTGCGGCGGGGGCGCGTCATACAGCAATCGGTCCACTGCACCTTCGAACCTTACCGCCTGTGTAAGCGTCTGCGCGCTGCGAACCCCGATCGCCCGCCACACTTCGAGTTGCAACTGTTCGCGCACCAGCGCGCACCATTGTGGGGTTTGCTTGCCGTGGAACTGGACGACATCGGGTCGCACCCTCGCGATGGCTTTCTCGGTGGTTTGAATATCCGCATCGACCAGCAGGAGAACGGTCTTCGTCCCGTCGGGCACCTCTGCCCGCAGCGCCGCCCCTTTCTCGAGCGAGACATGACGTGGGCTCGGCTCATAATGGACAAGGCCGATATGGGTCGCGCCTGCCTGCGCCGCTGCAGCGATGGTTTGGGGCGTCGACAACCCGCAGATCTTGATAAGCATACCTGCGCGCCTACAGCGTTGCCTCGATCGCGCGAGCCGCTGCTTCGGGATCGTCCGCTCGGCTGATGGGGCGACCAATGACAAGCACGCTTGCCCCGTCGTCACGGGCCTGGCGAGGGGTGACGGTGCGCTTCTGGTCCGCCGCTCCATTGCCGGCGGGGCGAAGGCCGGGGACGACGAAGAACCCGTCCTTCCATTCGCGTCGCACCGCCTTTACCTCCCGGCCTGAACACACGATTCCGTCCAGCCCGGCGGTGTGGGCGAGATCCGCCAACCGCATCACATGGTCCGTGGGCGAACCGCCGATTCCGGTCCGGGCAAGATCGGCTTCATCCAGGCTGGTCAGCATTGTCACTCCGACCACCTTGCACCCGTCGGCCGCCGCCGCCTTGGCGTCCTCCATCATCGCGCGCCCGCCGCTGGCATGGACCGTCACGATCACAGGCTCATAAACATGTACCGCGTGCATTGCGGCTGCGACGGTGTTGGGGATGTCGTGAAACTTGAGATCGAGGAAGATCGGCAGGCCCATATGCGCGATTTCGTGCACGCCGTGCGGGCCATGGGCGCAATAGAATTCAAGACCCAGCTTCACCCCGCCCACATGCGCTTTCACCTTGGTGAGCAATTCCTTGGCCGCATCGATCTGCGGCATGTCAAGCGCAAGATAGACCGGATTGCTCATGCGTCCTTTGCCGCCGGATCGGCTGCCACCCCGCGAACCCGCGCCATGCTTTCGCGCGGTTCTGCCGGATTATTCTCAGGGTTTTCGACAGGCTTGTATTCGGACGATCGACCGCCCTTGCGGCCCTCGGGCGCGGCGGAAGGCACTGCTGGTTCCGCGGGCTGCGAAAGCGCACTCGACTTGATCGAGTTCTCAAGGCTACGGATACGGCGTTTGAGGCCCCAGCGTACGCTGCGATGATAGAGCCAGGTCGGTACGAGCCCCAGCAGAAACGCGACAATGACGAGGGCGGGTACTTTCGCCTCGACGACGATTTCGTCCCATAGAGCAATCTCCACCACCTTCCAGTTGAGGTAGGAGAAGATCAGCAGGCCGGACAGGATCAGCACCCAAACGATAGTGCGTACGAACTGCAAAGGTCTTGTCCCCTTCGTATGGCTGCGGCTGAAGCGGTCAGCCGGTTGCATGATCGCGAGCTTAAAGGCTTTGCGCGGAACGGTCCACCATGGTGGGTGCGCCGACGGCATGGGGCTGTTCGAGTAGGGTTACCAGGGGCAGGGTTACCCGAAGACGCGCGCGAAAATCGTATCAACGTGTTGAAAGTGATAAGCAAGGTCGAACTGCGCTTCGAGTTCATCGGGTCCAAGTGCCCCGGTAATCTCCGCGTCCCCCTTCAGCAGATCGAGCAGCGAGAGCGCTCCATTCGATTCCCACACCTTCATCGCGTTGCGCTGCACCAGCCGGTAAGCATCCTCGCGGCTCACCCCTGCTTGCGTTAGCGCCAGCAGCACCCGCTGCGAGTGAACAAGGCCGCCCATCGCATCGAGATTGACCTGCATCCGGTCCGGATAGACCAGAAGTTTCTCGACCACGCCGGTCAGCCGGGAGAGCGCGAAATCGAGGGTGATGGTCGCGTCGGGGCCGATAAACCGCTCGACCGAAGAGTGCGAGATATCGCGCTCGTGCCACAGCGCCACGTTCTCGAGCGCAGGCAGGGCATAGGCGCGGATCATGCGAGCCTGCCCGGTGAGATTTTCGGTCAGCACCGGATTGCGCTTGTGCGGCATCGCACTCGACCCCTTCTGGCCCGGCGCGAAATATTCCTCCGCTTCTAGCACTTCGGTGCGCTGCAGGTGACGGATCTCCACCGCGAGCCGCTCGATCGAACCGGCGATCACGGCAAGTGTTGCAAAGAACATTGCGTGCCGATCGCGGGGGATGACCTGCGTGCTTATCGGCTCGGGCGTCAGGCCAAGCTTGTCTGCGACGTATTCCTCCACCTCGGGCGCGATATTGGCGAAGGTGCCGACCGCGCCTGATACGGCACAGGTCGCGATCTCGGCACGCGCCGCTACCAGACGGGCATGGCAGCGATCGAATTCGGCATAGGCCTGCGCGAGCTTTAGACCAAACGTGACGGGTTCAGCATGAATTCCGTGGCTGCGCCCGATCGTCGGCGTCATCTTGTGCTCGTACGCGCGTCTCTTGAGCGCCTCCAGCAACGCATCGAGATCGGCGAGGAGAATGTCGCTCGCCCGTGCAAGTTGCACCGAAAGCGTCGTATCGAGAACATCGGAACTGGTCATGCCCTGATGCATGAAGCGCGCTTCCCCGGTGAAACCCGCTGCATCGACCTGTTCCGCCACCCAGGTCAGGAAGGCGATCACGTCATGCCTGGTCACCGCCTCGATCGCATCGATGGCGTCGACATCGATTGCCGGGTCGGTCGACCACCAGTCCCACAGCGCTTTGCCGGCGCTTTTCGGGACCACGCCCATCTCGCCCAGTTTGGTCGTCGCATGGGCTTCGATCTCGAACCAGATGCGATATTTCGCTTGCGGCTCCCAAAGCGCGGTCATTTCGGGGCGGGCGTAGCGGGGGACCATGAGCGGCGTATGTCCTTGGTGACAAGTGGGTGACCGCGCGGCGGCTATGCGCAGGTCGTCGGCTTGGCAAGGGTGCGCGCGTGCCAATCGGTGAAGCGAGCGCTCAGATCAGACCCTTGGCCCGGAGCGAGACATGCCCCTCGCGCCCGATAATGACGTGATCGTGTACATCCACGCCCATATGCCGCCCGGCTTCGGCGATCCGGCGCGTGATCGCGATGTCAGCCTGGCTTGGCTCGGGATTGCCACTGGGATGATTGTGAACGAGGATCAGCGCTGCTGCGCCGACATCCATCGCGCGGCGGATGACCTCGCGCGGGTGGATCGCAGCTTCATCGATCGAGCCTTCGGCGGCGTGGTGATCATCTATGAGGCGGTTCTTGCTATCAAGATAGAGCACCCGTACCCGTTCGACCGTGAGGTGCGCCATGTCGATCGCGAGATATTCGAGCAGCGACTGCCAGCTGCCAAGCACCGGTTTCTCAGCGACTTGACTGCGTGCCATGCGCCGTGCGGCGACGGCGACGCTGCGCAAGGCTGCCGCACTGGTTTCACCCACCCCTTTCACCTGCTGAACCGCCTTGGGATCCGCATTGAGCACGCCCGCCAGCGTCCCGAAGCGTGCGAGCAATGCCTTTGCGACCGGCTTGGTATCACCCTGCCGCATGCCGGCAAACAAGAGGTATTCTAGCACTTCGTAGTCCGCGAGCGCCTCGGCCCCGCCCTTGAGCAGCCGCTGGCGCAGACGTTCACGGTGCCCGCGACCGGCCACCTTGCCCGCATCCAAAACCGGCGACGTCAGGTCAGAGGCCGGGGGCGTTGAGGGCGCGCCGAAGTCAATACCGTCCCCAGATTGCGCCAAGCTTACTCCTCCGGTGACGCTGTCGCCGAACACTCATTGCCTTTCGTAACAAGGCGGTGCAAGCGAAAGCGCATGTTCGTCGAGCCGTTCGCAGCAAAGAGGCGAGTGAGCGCGTGCGCACCATTGACTTGGGAATCGCCCTCTTCTAGGGGGCAGTCGCCCTTGGCGGGCACCTCGATGCTGCGTGCCGCGCTGCCCTTCGAAGGGGAAGCCTGGATGAGCGATGAGAAGCCTGCCCCAGAATCCATCGCCGAGGATGCGCGTATCGACGCGCTCGAAGAGCGGCTCAAGGCCGCACGCGAGCGTGAAGACCGGCGTAACCGGCCAAAGGTGCAGGAAACCGACGCGAATTACCGCGCTGGGAACCGAGCGCTGGCGGACCTAATTGGCGGGCTTTTGGGCGGCACGGTGATTGGCTGGGCGTTCGATGCGCTTGCCGGCACTTTGCCATGGGGTCTGTTGACGGGACTGTTCCTCGGGACGGTTGTCGCCTTCAGGAATATCATTCGCGCAGGGTCCAAGGGTCCAACCGACCCGAAGCCATAGACTGCGCGGCCGGGGCCGTTGTTTAAGCAAGTTTCTAGGGATACCAGCGATCGTGGCCACCGACACGGGCAAAGTCGATCCGATGAAGCAGTTCCAGATCGAGCCGTTATTCGGCACGACTTGGGAGATTGCGGGCGTCAACATCGCCTTCACCAATTCCGCGCTGTGGATGGCGATCACCGCCGTGCTCGTCTGGGCGTTCATGATCGGTGGCATGAAGGGCGAGCTTGTGCCCGGTCGCTGGCAAATGGCGGTCGAAGGCTTTACCGGCTTCATCGACGACATGCTGGAAGCCAATATTGGCAAAACGGGGCGTAAATACCTCCCCTACGTCTTTAGCCTGTTCATGTTTATCCTGTTCGGCAATCTGCTCGGTCTGATGCCGGTCGGCATTGTCGCGCTACACCCGTTTACCTTCACCAGCCATTTTACGATCACGGGCATACTAGCTATTATCAGCTTTTCGATCGTCCTCATCGTAGGCTTTTGGAAGCACGGCCTGCATTTCCTGTCGCTGTTCGTGCCCAAGGGTACGCCGTTTGTCATGGCGCTCATCATCGCGCCGATCGAGTTCGTGTCTTTCATGGTGCGGCCCTTCAGTCTCGCGCTGCGTCTGTTCGTAGCGATGATGGCGGGTCACGTGCTGCTGAAAGTGCTGGCGAGCTTCGTCATCGCGGGCGGCGGGGTTGGTCTTGGCCTCGGCGTTCTTGTTGGCGTGCCAAGCTTTATCCTGATGGTTGCAATCAGCGCTCTTGAAATTCTCGTCGCGGGTATTCAGGCGTATGTCTTCGCACTGCTCACCTCACTTTACATCAACGACGCGGAAAACCTTCACTGATCGCGAGGCTGCCGCGGCGGCACCTTTTCCATTACCATCAAGCTATCTGAATCAAGGAGTTAATCATTATGGACGCACAAGCTGCTGCTCTTTTGGGTGCCGGTCTTGCCGCAATTGGCGCCGGTCTCGCGGCGCTCGGCGTGGGCAATGTCTTTGCCTCATTCCTCGAAGGCGCGCTGCGCAATCCTGGTGCGGCCGACGCCCAGCAGGGCCGGTTGTTCATCGGTTTCGCCGCGGCGGAGCTTCTGGGCCTGCTCGCCTTCGTCATCGCGGTCCTGCTCATCTTCAACTGAGCAAAACGCGTCTGTCGCCGGCCCGGTTCAGGGGTTAGCGGCGGGCGCTGGTTGCGGATAACGAGGCCCCGTCATGCCCCAGATCGACCAGATCGCCGAAACGCTTTCGAGCCAGATCTTCTGGCTGCTGGTGTTCTTCGGCATCACCTACTTCGTCGTGGGACGGGGCATGGTGCCCAAGATCATGGGTGCCAAGGGCCAGCGCGATTCCCAAATCGCCGACGATCTTGCTGCGGCACAGGCCGCGCGCGACGCTGCAGACGAGCAGGAAGAGGCTTGGCGAGCGCGCGAAGCGGAGAACCGGGCCGCCGCGCAGGCGCTGATCGCGCAGGCAAAGGCGGACGCAGCCAAGTCTTCCGAAGGAACGCTCGCCGCTGCGCAGGAGCGCCTCGACGCAAAACTCGAAACAGCCGAGGAAGAAATCGCCGTCGCCCACCGCAATGCGATGGCCGAGGTCGAGACACTGGCTGCTGAAGCGACGCAGGACATCGTCAGGCGGCTCGCAGGCACCAAGGTCGACAAGCGCACCGCGCGCTCGGCTGTGAAGAAAGCGCTGGCCGATGCCTGAAACATTCAACCTCATCGCGGCGGCTCCCGAAGTGGGTTATCCGACCGTGTTCGGGATTGCCGACTATCAATGGGTCTCGATCGCGATGGTCGTGCTGCTCGCGATCTTCGTCTGGGCGAAGGTCCCTGGCACGGTCACGCGCGGTCTCGACAGCAAGATCGCCGAGATTAAGGAACAGCTCGACGAAGCGAAATCTTTGCGCACTGAGGCTGAAAAGCTGCGCGATGAGTATGCTGCGAAGATTGCGGCAGCACAGAACGACGCGGAAGCGATGATGGACAATGCGCGGACCGAAGCCGACGCCATCGTCGCTAAAGCGGAAGCCGATAGCGACAAGATGGTCGCCCGTCGCCAGCGTATGGCTGAAGAGAAGATCGCCGCCGCCGAGCGCGAGGCGATCCAGGATGTGCGCAACGCTGCTGCTCGGGCCGCCACGGCTGCTTCGCGAAAACTTATCGCCGAGCGGCATGACGGCGAATCTGATCGCGCGCTCGCCGACCAGGTCATTGCCTCTCTGTAAGCCTGCTGCGCCCGATTTATTTGCCCGGCTCGAACACTACCTTGCCAACGAGTTCGCGGTTCGCCATCGCTTCGAAGCCGCGCCGCCAATGCGTGAGTGGCAGAATGCGGTCGATCACCGGCGCGATGCGCTTTGCTTTGGCCAGCCTTGCCACCTCCTTGCGGATCGCTTCGCCCCGCTCGGGAAAGCGACGGGCATATTCGCCAGCCCGCAGACCGACGAGTGAGAAGCCTTTGATAAGCGGGATGTTCGCGCTGAGCGTAGCGATCCGCCCGCTGGTAAAGCCGACCACGACCAGCTTCCCGCCAAAAGTGACGCAGCGCGTGCATTCGTCAAACACATCGCCGCCGACCGGATCGAATACGATATCGCACAGGCGACCATCGGTGAGTTCGGCGATCTGTTCGCGGAACCGCCCTTTGGTTATGATGACCGCATCTGTCGCTAAGGCTGCCTCGATCCGCTGGCGCTTGGCCTCAATGCCGGTCCCCGCGATGACGCGCGCGCCGAGGGCGTTTGCCAGATCACACGCAGCGAGACCCACGCCCCCGCTTGCACCGGTAACGAATACGGTTTGTCCTTCTGTCAGCCCGCACAGTTCGACAAGACCCGTATACGCTGTCGCATAAGCAGCGCCCAGGGCGGCGCCTTGTGCAGGATTGAGACCGCCAGGCAGTGTCTCGAGACTGTGCGCCGGCACGCTCGCAAACTGTGCCAAGGCGCCGGTCTTGCCTCCGCCCATAACATGCTTGCCGGGCGCCCATTCGCTGCCCGTGTCCGCCTCTACGACCCGACCGGCAAACTCCATCCCGCAGGTAAAAGGAGGCTCCGGCTTGAACTGATAATCCCCGCGCGTCATCAGCAGGTCAGGATGATTGAGCGCGGCAGCCTCAATGCGAACCAGCACCTCGCCTTTGCTCCGCACGGGTGTGGCGATGTCGGCGAGGGTCACGCCAGACAGGTCTGCGCTCAGCCGCTCAACCCGAACTGCCCGCATCCTAGTCGAGCGCCGAAAGATCGAGCGGCTCTGACTGGCCGAACCAGATTACGTATTCAGTGTGATCGACGAGTTCATCGCCGGTTAGGCCGTGCGCCATAATCGTGAAGATCCCGCGCGCTTCCAGCGCCCAAAGTGCAAATCGACCGAACACCGCAGCGCCCATCGACAGTTGGACTGAGCCGCGTGGATGGGGGCCAACGGGTTCGCAATGAAAGCGACCAACCTCGAGATCGAACCGCGCCTCAGCCGCCTCTGCCAGCTTGCGCGCGTGCTCCATGTGCTCGGCGTCGAAGTAGATATGCGCGTGGAAGCGCTCGATCGACGGGATTTTCGCCATATCGGGTCAGAACGTATCCTTGCCCGCGCGCAGAGCAGCAAAGGTCTCATGCGGTTCCTCACCGCCCCACTTCGCACGCAGGGCGGGATCGTCAGCGCGCAGGAAGGGATTGGTACCAAGCTCGCGCGACAGAGTAGTCGGAACGGTAGGTTCGCCGCGAGCTCGCTTCGCGTCGATCTCGGCGGAATATTCCCGCAGCTTTTCGTTGTCGGGGTCGGCGTGAAGCGCGAACTTCGCATTCGCTGCGGTGTATTCATGCGCGCAATAGAGAACCGTTTCCGGTGGCCATGCCTTGATGCGCGACAAGCTTCCCCAGAATTGTTCGGGCGTTCCCTCGAACATTCGCCCGCAGCCCAGCGCGAAGACACTGTCGCCGACGAAAGCGATGCCGGGATCGGGCAGGTGAAAGGCGATGTGGCCGTTCGTGTGGCCAGACACGTCGACAACCTGCGCGCTGTGCTCGCCCAGCTTTACAGTGTCGCCATGGCTGACGACCCGGTCGATTGCGGAGAGTTTTTCAACCTCCGCAGGCGCAACAACCTTTGCCCCGGTCGCCTCGATAATCGCGCTGTTTCCACCGGCATGGTCGGGATGCCAGTGGGTGTTCCAAATGTGGGTGATGCTCCAACCTTTCGCCTCGGCTTGGCGGAGATATTCTTTCCCATCGGGGGTATCGATCGCGGCGGTTTCTCCGCTCTCGGGATCGTGCAACAAAAAGCCGTAATTGTCAGAAAGGCAGGGGAACTGATGGACGGTGAGGGGCATAAATGCATCTTTACTCGCTTGCCCGCCAACTGAAAAGGCCCGCCAGCTCGGATGAGTGGCGGGCCTTTAAGTTTCAGTCACGCGAATGTCGCGCAGATCAGTCGTCCGATTTCTTGAGCGCTTCGCCCAGGATATCGCCCAGCGATGCGCCGCTGTCCGACGAGCCGAATTGCTGCACCGCTTCCTTTTCCTCGGCGATCTGACGTGCCTTGATCGAGAAGTTGGGCTTTTTCGAACGGTCGAACCCGGTTACCATCGCATCGAGCTTGCTGCCGACCTGGAAGCGGTCGGGGCGCTGTTCGTCGCGATCACGGCCGAGGTCGCTGCGCTTGATGAAGCCAGTCGCGCCATCGTCGCCAACCTGCACTTCGAGCCCGCCATCGCGAACTTCGAGTACGGTCACGGTCACGGTCTGGCCACGGCGCAGCGCGCTTGCATCGGCGCCATCGGCACTGGGCGCACCCTTTTCGAGCTGTTTCATGCCAAGGCTGATGCGCTCTTTCTCGACATCGACATCGAGCACGACCGCTTTGACTTGTTCACCCTTGCGATGAAGCGCCAGCGCGTCTTCGCCCGAAATCCCCCAGGCGATATCGGACATGTGAACCATTCCATCGACGTCGCCATCGAGGCCGACGAACAGACCGAATTCGGTCGCATTCTTGACCTCGCCTTCGACTTCGGCGCCAACCGGATACTTTTCGGCAAACTCGTCCCACGGATTGCGCTGAGCCTGCTTGAGACCCAGGCTGATCCGGCGCTTCTCGCTGTCGACCTCCAGCACCATGACTTCGACTTCCTGCGAAGTGCTGACGATCTTGCCCGGGTGGACGTTCTTCTTGGTCCAGCTCATTTCGGAAACGTGGACAAGGCCCTCTATCCCCGGCTCGAGTTCGACAAATGCACCGTATTCGGTGATGTTCGTCACGGTCCCGTTCAACTTCGCGCCCACCGGATATTTGGCCGAGACGCCGTCCCAAGGATCGCTTTCGAGCTGCTTCATACCAAGGCTGATGCGCTGCGTTTCGGCATTGATCCGCACAATCTGCACGGTCACGGTTTGCCCGATTTCGATGATTTCGCCGGGGTGATTCACTCGCTTGTAGCTCATGTCGGTTACGTGAAGCAGGCCATCGATTCCGCCGAGATCGACGAAGGCGCCGTAATCGGTGATGTTCTTGACCACCCCATCGATCACCTGACCTTCGGCCAGATCGTTGATGAGTTCGCTGCGCTGTTCGGCGCGTGTTTCTTCGAGCACGGCACGGCGCGAGACCACGATGTTGCCGCGGCGGCGATCCATCTTGAGGATCTGGAAAGGCTGGGGTTGGTCCATGAGCGGAGTCACATCGCGCACCGGCCGGATATCGACCTGGCTGCCGGGGAGGAAGGCCACCGCACCATCCAGATCGACGGTGAAGCCACCTTTCACGCGGCCGAAAATGCGCCCTTCGACGCGCTTGCCTTCGCCAAATTCGTTTTCAAGCTTGTCCCACGCGGCTTCGCGGCGGGCGCGGTCGCGGCTGAGCATCGCTTCGCCATCGGCGTTCTCGACGCGGTCGACATAGACTTCGACTTCACTGCCGACTTCGAGCCCATGCTCGTCTTCGCCGCGCATGAATTCCTTGAGATCGATGCGGCCTTCGCTCTTGAGGCCAACATCGATGACCGCCTTGCCGCTTTCGATCATGGTTACGGTGCCCTTGACCACGCGGCCTTCGAACCCGCCATCGTCTGCGCCGCCTAGTTGTTCGTTAAGCAGCGCTTCGAAATCGTCGCGGGTGGGCATTGCTTGAGTTGCCATAAAGTATGAGCAGTCCTGTATGTTTTGTTACCGGCCACCGGTTCTACCGGGGTCTTAAACCGCCGCCTGGCGCACCATCGCGCTGGCCTTACGGGCAAGAGGCCGAGTGGCCGCGCGGAGCCGGGTGCTGGCCGCGCGGGTCCTTCAATCCGATTGATTGCGAGAACGGTCGGGCGATTATGCGCAAATGCGCAAAAAAGCAAGCCTGAGGTCGCTTCAACGGGCCGTATCGGACCCGCGACGCGTCAAAATGCCCTCGACTGCTTCGAGCGCCAGTTCAAACGCCGCTTCGCGGTCAAGGCTGGTCGTGTCGATAATCAGCGCATCGCTGGCGGCCTTCAGCGGAGCGTCGGCGCGGTTGATATCGCGGGCATCGCGGGTCACCACATCGCGCTCTATCTCGGCCAGCGGAATGTCCCGTTCCTCGGCGAGCCCCTTGTCGATCATCTCCAGCCAGCGCCGGCGCGCGCGGGCCTGAACGCTTGCGGTAATGAACAGCTTCACATCGGCATCGGGCGCGATGACTGTTCCAATATCGCGCCCATCGAGCACTGCGCCGCCCGGCTGCCGGGCAAAGTCACGCTGTCTTTCGTAGAGCGCTTCGCGCACCGAGCGGTGAACGGACACGCGGCTAGCAAGTCCGCCGGCTTCTTCAGTCCGCAAGCTTTGATCGGCGAGCAGTGTGTCCGGAAAGCAGGTTGCCGCAAGGGCGTCTGACGGAACGTCGGGATCGCCGTCATTCATCGCGACCTGTCGCCCGACCGCGCGATAGAGGAGCCCGGTATCCAGATAAGCAAGGCCCAGATGCTTCGCCAGCCGCTTTGCGATCGTCCCTTTTCCGCTCGCAGTGGGGCCATCGACGGCTATTATCATGAGAATATGTCTTTCAGATTTGTTGACGAAACCGCGCGCTTCTCGCGCTGCTTCCAGCGGTGGTGGAGGACGAGAAATCCGATGCAGGCGACCAGCAGATTGCCACCGAGAAGCACCGGATCGAAAGCGCCGCCGTTCCAGAACAACGCCGAAGCGATAGCGAATATCATCAGGGTCGCCGCAGCAAACACCCGGTGCCTGGCGGGCCGAGAAATCATCACGCGTGCAGATCATCGAGGGAATCGAAGAAGGTGGGAAAGCTCGTCGCGACGGGGTCGGTATCGTCTAGCGTCACGCCGTCACGGCTCACCAGTCCCGCGACCGCCATCGCCATCGCGATCCGGTGGTCGAGCCGGGTGTCGATCGCGGCTCCTTGAGGCGTTCCGGCAAGGGGCTCGCCGCCGGTGCCCTTAATGGTCAGACCATCGGCGTGCTCTTCTACCCGCGCGCCCGCGAGCTGCAGCGCCTCGGCCATGGTAGCGAGCCGGTCGCTTTCCTTGACGCGCAGTTCCTCAAGACCACGGGTGCGTGTCGTTCCCGAAGCCAGCGCAGCGGCGACGAACAGGGCGGGAAATTCGTCGATCATGCTCGGACCCATGGCGGGGTCGATATCGATGCCGGTCAGCGCAGCGTGGCGCACAACCAGATCCGCGACCGGCTCGCCACCAACCTCGCGCGGGTTTTCCTCGCGAATGTCCGCGCCCATGTCGCGCAGGACCTGCACGATCCCAGCGCGTGTGGGGTTCAGGCCGACATTCGTCAGCGTTACCGCGCTGCCCGGCACGATGCTCGCTGCGACCAGGAAAAAGGCTGCCGACGAAGGATCGCCGGGCACCTCCACATCGCACGGTGTCAGATCCGCCTCACCGCGAACGGTGATGGTGCGCAGACCGGCCTCCTCCCCGATTGCCACCGGGACCCCGAAGCCTGTCAGCATACGCTCGGTATGGTCACGCGTTGCTGTAGGCTCGATCACGGTGGTCTCCCCAGGCGTATTGAGGCCGGCGAGCAGCACCGCGCTTTTCACCTGTGCGCTGGCGATCGGGAGTTTGTAGGTGAGCGGTATTGCGGGTGAGGCACCGCGCAGCATCAGCGGCAGCGTGCCGCCCGCGGACGCCTTGAATGCCGCACCCATTTGCCCCAGCGGTTCGATCACGCGGCTCATCGGCCGGCGCGACAAGCTTGCATCGCCAACGAAAGTCGCGCGGATAGCATGGCTGGCGATCACGCCCATGAGCAGGCGCGCAGATGTCCCCGAATTGCCCATGTCGAGCGCCTGGACCGGTTCAAGCAAGCTGCCGAGCCCTGCGCCCTGGACATGCCACGTATCGTCAGCGCCGCGCTCTACCCTTGCGCCAAGCTGGCGCATGGCGGCGGCGGTGGCGCGCACGTCTTCCCCTTCGAGCAGCCCCGAAATGCGGCTTTCGCCCACAGCCAGACCTGCAAACATCAACGCGCGGTGACTGATCGACTTGTCGCCCGGCACGGCGATACGCCCGGTCAAGGGACCTTGGGGATGGACGGTGCGCATGCTCATGAAGGCGCGGGTTTTGACAGTGCCCCGCGCATCTGGCAAGGCGCGCCGCATTTCGGGGCTGGCACGGTTATTCCGAGCGCCTCCCGCCCCCAATCCGCAACACCGAGCCAGACGGGCGCAGGCGCAAGGCCTACGGAGCGTCTTCATACTAAAGGACAACATTGCACATGGCGAAGCCAGAATGGGGCACCAAGCGTTCCTGCCCCGATTGCGGAGAGCGCTTCTACGACCTTGGCAAGGAGGACCCGGTAACCTGCATCAATTGCGGCAATACCTGGACACCCGAACCGGTGCTCAAGTCGAAGCAGCCCATTCCGTTCGAGGAAGACGAGAAGAAGAAAAAGGATGCCGAACCCGATAGCGATCTGAGCGGCGATGACGATGAGCTCGAGGATATCAGCGACATCGATGAAGATGACGATTCGCCCGATAACGATGTCGATCTTGGCGGCGACGATGATCTTGGCGTGTCCAAGGGCAAAGGCGATGAGGACGAGGAGGACACCTGATTCGCCTTGATTTTATCGGGCGCGGCGCTTAATGGCCGCGCTCGTTTGCGCTGGCACATATGAAATACTATGTTCGCACGCGCAAATCTGGTGATACGGGGCCTTAGCTCAGCTGGGAGAGCGCAACACTGGCAGTGTTGAGGTCAGCGGTTCGATCCCGCTAGGCTCCACCATCGCTTTGTAAAGCCGGGAACGAGCCGTTCCCGCACGCTGGCCGACGAGGTTTCGTCCGCCGGCGTTTTTCGCGTTTAGTCCCGGCTGGAAGGCTCGGGAGGGAGTTGCAGGCATATGTTTGACAATTTGTCTGATCGCCTTGGCTCGGTCTTTGATCGCCTGAAAGGGCGCGGCGCGCTGAGCGAGCAGGATGTTCGCGACGCCATGCGCGAGGTGCGCGTGGCGCTGCTGGAAGCCGATGTCGCGCTGCCGGTCGCGCGGCGCTTCATCGACGCCGTAACGGAAAAGGCGGTTGGGCAAAGCGTCCTGAAATCGGTCAAGCCGGGCCAGCAGGTCGTCAAGATCGTTCACGACGAACTTGTCGCGATGCTGGGGGGCAATCCGGACAGCGCGGAGAGTCAGATTGCGGGCGAAGGCCTGATGCTGGACGCCAGGCCGCCGGTGGTCATCATGATGGTCGGGCTGCAGGGTTCGGGCAAGACCACCACCACTGCCAAGCTCGGCAAGCTGATCCGCGAAAAGCACGGCAAGAAAGCCTTGATGGTTTCGCTCGACGTGAACCGCCCAGCTGCGCAGGAACAGCTCGCGGTGCTGGGCACGCAGGTGGATGTCGCGACGCTGCCGGTCGTTGCAGGCCAGCAACCGGTGGATATTGCGCGACGCGCGATGGAAGCGGCGCGCTTGCAGACATTCGATGTGCTCCTGCTCGATACAGCCGGGCGCCTGCATGTCGATGAAGCGCTGATGGCCGAGATGAAAGCGGTCTCCTCCGTCTCCGCGCCGACCGAGGTGCTGCTGGTGGTTGACAGCCTGACCGGACAGGACGCGGTGAATGTTGCGAAAAGCTTCACCGACGAAGTGCCGCTGACCGGTGTCGTCCTTACCCGGATGGATGGCGATGCGCGGGGCGGGGCGGCGCTTTCGATGCGCGCGGTTACGGGCAAGCCGATAAAGTTTGCAGGGACAGGCGAAAAGCTCGACGCGATCGAGCCCTTCCGTCCGAAATCGGTCGCCGATCGCATTCTGGGAATGGGCGATGTCGTCAGCCTGGTCGAAAAGGCGGCGGCAACGATCAAGGAGGAGGACGCTGCCCAGCTTGCGGCGAACTTCGAAAAGGGCAAGTTCGATCTCAACGATTTGCGCATGCAGCTGCGACAGATGCAGAACATGGGCGGTCTCGGAATGCTCGCCGGCATGATGCCGGGCATGAAAAAGGCGAAGCAAGCAATGGCGGCGGCGGACATGGACGATAAGGTCCTCGTCCACATGGATGCGATCATCGGATCGATGACGGCCAAGGAGCGCACTAGCCCTGCCTTGATGAATGCCAAGCGCAAGAAGCGCGTAGCAGCGGGCAGCGGGACTAGCGTTCAGCACGTCAATAAACTGCTGAAAATGCACCAGGAAATGGGCCGCGCCATGAAACAGATCAAGAAGATGGGCGGTTTGAAGGGTCTGGCCGCGATGCTTGGCGCAGGGGGCCCGGATACCGGCGCTGCTTCCGGTGAGCTTCCTCCCGGTTTTGGCGGGCCGGGCGGCGGGCTTCCCGGCCTTGGTGGACCGGGCGCACCGGGCGGCCTTCCTCCTGGGGTGTCTGGGATGGGCGGTTCGAAAAAGCACAAATAGATCAATTACGTAAAAACAGACAGTTACATTTGAAAGGTTAGACACAATGGCAATTGCACTCAGGCTCTCGCGCGGCGGCGCAAAGAAGCGTCCCTATTACCGGATCGTCGCAGCCGACAATCGGTCTCCGCGCGATGGCAAGTATCTCGAGCAGATCGGCACCTATAATCCGCTGCTCGCCAAGGACGATGAAAACCGCGTGAAGCTCGATGAAGATCGCGCGCGCTACTGGCTGGGCGTGGGCGCGCAGCCGTCGGATCGTGTCCTGCGCTTCCTTGATGCAGCCGGGATCCGCGAGCGCGAGGCGCGCAACAACCCGCAAAAAGCCGAGCCTGGGGAAAAAGCCAAGGA
>JAZBPE010000128.1:0-2654 GCA_036353345.1 Erythrobacter sp.
CCGCTCGGGATTACATGGGATAATGAACTGCCTGGCTTCGGACTGCGCAAGCGCAAGTCCGGACACCTTAGCTGGATAGTGAAGTACAGGCCCCGAGGCGTGCAGAGGATGGTGACGCTGGGACGCGCGGGAGTGGCGGCAGGTGCGCTGGGCGCTCCCGCCGCGCGCGCTGCCGCGCGCAGATTGCTCATCAGGGCTACGCTTGCCGACCTGCCGTCTGCGCCCGAGCAGAAAAAGGTCCCGCTCTTTGTCGACTTCGCCGAGGAATTCTGGACCGACTATTCGCCGCACTGGAAGCCGTCGACCAGGACGAGCTCGCGCTCGCGCATCGATCAGCTGCTCATTCCGCATTTCGGCGAACTTCCGGTCGACATGATCGCACGGTCAGACATCAACCGCTGGCGCGACACCATGACAAAGAGGGAAGGGAGCTTCAATCGCACCATCCCGATCATGTCTGTCATGATGCAGTATGCGGAAAAGCTCGGGTATCGCGCCAAATGCTCCAACCCGTGTCGCGGTGTGTCCCGCTTCAAGCGCGAGCTCCCGGAGCGCTACCTTTCCGCCGACGAATACCGCAGGCTCGGGCGCGCGTTGGCCAATCACGAGTTTGCGAACCCGTTCGTGATCCCCGCGCTTCTCTTGCTCGTTTACACGGGTGCACGTGCTTCGGAGATTGCGACCTTGCGCTGGCGCTACGTCCAGATTCCTCGACTTGCGCTACCCGACAGCAAGACCGGCCCGAAGACCATTTATCTCAACCCGCAAGCGATCGAAATTCTGAGTGGCCTCGACCGCCGGGCCGACGACCAGCTTGTCTTTCCGGCGTTGCATCGGGAGGGACCAATCAATCTTGGAGAACACTGGATCAGGATCAGGCGCAAGGCCGCTCTTCCCGATGTCCGGCTCCACGATCTTCGCCACAGCTTTGCCTCAGCGGCCATTGCCAAGGGCATTCCACTCGCGACCATCGGCAAGCTGTTGGGGCACGCGCTTCCCGAGACGACCGCGCGCTATGCGCATCTTGCAGACGACATCATCTCGGAGAGCGCCGACCGGATTTGTTCGAGCCTCGCCGGTGCGCTGGGCATCGCGGCGTGACCGGATACGATCTGAAGCATATCCTGGCCGAGGAACTCGCGCGCGTTGTTCCGGGAGAGGCTGGGAAGCGCCGGACGAGGTTTGACTACGTGCTTCCGGGCTTTGGCGAGCGCATCCACCGCTCAGGACGCAAGAGCTACGTCCTCCAGCGGACCATCGGTGGCAAGCAGCGGTTGATAACGATCGGCGATGCCGCCATCCTTACCGAGCGCATCGCGAAGGATGTTGCCCGCCGGCTGATCCTCCGGATCGAGCTCGGGCAGAACCCGGCAGACAAGAAGAAGCGCGGCACGAAGACGCCGACCTATGCGGCGTTCCTTCAGTCGTATTGGGATGTGGCGGCACCGACCTGGAAGAAGTCCACGCGCGAGATCCAGGACATCTACCGCCGCACCCATCTCGACCATGCGTTTGCGGGCAAGTTCATCGACGAGATCGATCATGCCGATGCGGTGCGCTGGCACGCGGAGGTAACGCGCTCGGCAGGGCCGGGCGCGGCAAACCGCGCCATGGAAATTCTGAAAGCCATGTTCGCCAAGGCCGAGGCCTGGGGCTATATTCCGGAGCATTCAAACCCCTTTCGAGGCGTGAAGAAGAACAGGGGGCGCAAGATCGAACGGTTTCTGAGCGACGCCGAGATGGCGCGGCTCGGGAAAGCCCTTGTCGACCGACGCGCTGACCAGCCCGTCGAGGCGGCGGTAGTCACACTGCTCACGTTGACGGGATGCCGACGCGGCGAAATCCTCAACCTCACCTGGGGCGAGGTTCAGGGGCGGAAGCTCAAACTGACCGATTCCAAGACAGGTCCGCGCATCGTCTGGCTTGGCCAGGAGGCGAGGGCGGTGCTCGATGGATTGCCGCGTGGGAAGAAGGATGAGCTAGTGTTTCCGTTCAAGGGGCAGTCGGTTTCAGCGATCGACTGGTTCTGGCGCAAGCTTCGGCGTGATGCCGGTCTGGATGACGTCAGGCTCCACGATCTGAGGCACAACTATGCCAGCCTGGCAGCGCGATCATCCGAGACTTTGCCGATGATTGGAAGCCTCCTTGGCCACAGGCAGGTTTCGACAACAGCTCGGTATGCACACTTGGATGATACCTCCCTCCTTGAGGCTGCGACCGAAATTGGTGATGAAATCGCGTGCAGACTGGCGCTATCCGAAGCCCCCTGGCGTCAGTGAGATTTCGCGCTCCAGAGATTCGAATTCAATGTCGTGGGGTCTAATTCGCTTGGCAGCAATGCGCCCTAATAGCGGCCATAAAGTCAGGCGAGGACAAGCCTGAAAGCTGCCGTTCCATAGTTTCGTCTGATTGAGGAAAATAAGCCTTCAATCGCAATAGGTCGAAAAATTTTTTTCGCGATGCGTCTTGGTCGCTGAAGTGCGGCGTATGAAATCCTCATTAAGTTCGGCTTTGCCGTAACGTGACCGTGCACGAATTAAGTTGCTCCTTCATTATGATTTTCGGATGAGCACCACCCCAGCAATCACAAGCGCGCCGCCAGCCAGAAGCCAGGATTGATCGACAAGCAATGCGCTAGCCACGATCAATGCGGC
>JAZBPE010000129.1:0-3541 GCA_036353345.1 Erythrobacter sp.
GGATCGATGGCGATGATCAAGGACCACGCCGCCGACCTCGAAAAGCGCGGCTTTACCGAGGGCGCGAACAACAAGCCCGGCCAGTTCGTGATCGAACGCGCCTTCGTGGGGTGAGGCTGGGGCGGCAAGAGGCTGCTACCGGGCGCCGGGCTTGGGACCGGGGATGACCGGGGCTGGGTGGGAAAGAGCCATACGCCATGATCTCGCGTGATGGCCTCGCACCAGGTTCTCACGAACTTGCCAATGATAAGGAGGGTAACTACCCCTCGTAATCGAGGGGGGTCCGATGCCTAGGTTCATTGGCAGGTATAATCCGGAGTTCATCCTTCTGGCTGCCGTTTCGGTTTTTACCGTTTTGGGCTTCTGGGAGATCTATCTTGGCGCCGAGGCCAATCCGCAACCCCGTCACCACCTGCATCTGGCGACGGTTCTTATCTGGCTTTCGCTCTTGTTGATCCAGCTGATCTTGATTTCGCGGCGGGATTTCGGATTTCACAGGCAACTCGGATTGGCGGTGCTGTTGGTTGGCCCCATGCTGGTTGCATCGACCGCCACCTTGTCGGTTCTCTCCGCCCGCAGAAACCTCGCCAGCGGACAGGCAGACGCGCTGATCGCCCAGAATGTTATGGGCACGCTCGGGTTGAGCGTTCTTCTCCTGCTAGCCTTTGTTCTGAAGAAATACCGACTGGTGCATGGATCGTTGCTTTTCAGCACCTTGATCCAGTTTGGCGGGATCGCGCTGTTCTTTACCCTGCTGAGCTTCGTCCCGATGTTCAAGATCGAAGGACCCGAAACCTTCTACCGGTTTGGAACCGCTGCAATGACCGGACTGATCTTCTGGCTTTCCGTCGCCGCGCTTCTGTTTGCAAGCAGTCCGAAAACGCGCTGGCCATACCTTCTTGCCGCCGCTTTCCTTCTGATCAATGAGGCAATGAATTTTGCATTGGAAGGCTTCGATCTGAGCTATGGAGCGACCGTAAAATTGGGCTCGCTGAACCCAGCTTTGACTTTCGCTGCAGGCTTCACGATCCAGCTTGCGTTGCTGTGTCTCGCCCTGTTTCCGGTGTCACGCCGTTCACCGCCCAATGCCGCTCCTCTGCGTGGCTGAGATTATGACCGCCGAGGGGTCGATAGCAGTCTATCGGCTTTCGGCAGAAATCCGGCCCAAGCCGCCCGGCCGGTTCCAGGGGCCGCGCATGATCGCTGCGAATGATCGCAGGTCGGCATGTATCGGGGCGATGACGGCGAAAGGCGGGGAAGAGGGATCAGCGTCCTCGCCGTCGCCGCAAGGATAGCCCGAAATTCCGGGTCCTTGCGGCGGCGCCGCGCGATTAAGAGGCAGAGCGAAACAGCATCGCGGCGAGGCGATCTGCGGATGTTGCCCCTGCGATCGCGATAGGCGTAGGCTGCGCGAGGTACACTATTTGCCGCAAAGGTCCTTGATGAGACAAGTCCATAGCCTGACCGTGACAGTCGCTGCCGCTGCGCTGGTTTGCGCCTCGGCAGGCTTGGCCGAGAACGATCCGGGCCAGGAATCGAGCCCGGAATCGGACCAGGAATCGGGCGAGGAATCAGGCGATGATCCGGCCATTGATGAGGCCGCAAGTCTCGACCCGTTTCTCGCACCCGGCAGGCTCGTGCGCAGCGTGGATGGCGAGCCGATCGGGCGGATCGTCACCATCGAGGGCGAGGCGGACCTTGTGGTCGTTCTGCGCAACGAGGGCGTCGTCGAATTCAGGCAGGAGCATCTCGCCGTGGTCGAGGATCGGCTGGTGGCGCTGTTCACGCGCGCGCAGATCGATGCAGACACCAAGCCTGTGCCCGAGGCCTTGCGCCGCCAGCTGGCGGGATTTTCGACCCGCTGAGGACCGTGACCCCGGCGCACGGCGTGGCGCGTGGCGTCTGCTGCACGGCTCGTCCCCCCTTCGCTTGATGCCCTGTCCTGCAAGCTTAGGTCCGGCCGCTCACGCGATGACCCAAGGAAAGGACAGCGACATGAAACGACTTTTCGCAGCCACCGCAGCGATGGCCTTTGCCGTGACCGCCCCTGCAGCCGCACAGCAGATGGCGCCGGCCGCGCCCCAGGCGGCCACGATCCAGCCCGGTGCGACGATCTATGGCTCCGACGGCGCTGAAATCGGAACGGTCGCGGGCGAACGAGGCGGCGTGATCGTGCTCAAGGTCGGGGAACGCATGGTGCCGATCGACCCCGCATCGATCAGCGATGGCCCGTCCGGGCCCACGATCGCGGTGACCCGCGACGAATTGGTGACACAGCTTGATCAGCGCATGGCCGCCTACAAGGCCAAGCTCGACGCCTCGCTGAAGCAGGGCGCGCCGGTGCAGACGATGGACAACCAGCAGCTGGGAACCATCGAAAGCGTTTCGGCCGATGCCGTGGCCGTGCAGGGCGATAGCGGGTCGATGAACCTTCCCAAGGCCTCGCTGGCCCTCAACAACGATGGCAAGGTCACCGTGCGCGCCACCATGGCGCAGATTCGCGAAGCGATGAGCGCGCAGCCGCAATCGCGGTGATCGATGCGGCAGGGGCGCTCCGGGCGGAGCGTCCCCGCCACACGGCGCCGCTCCTCGATGTTCCCCGCAGCTTGCATCTTTCGCGCTTGACCCTTGCCCGCCTGCGCGCTTCATTCGGTTCCAGAACAAAACGCATCTGGAAGAGGCTTGCCGCAATGCTCGATACCGCCCACCGCACCGCTTACAACGAGGACCACGAGGCCTTTCGCGATACCGTGCGCAAGGTTCTGGCCGAGCACATGGAGCCCTATCTCGATACCCACGAGGAGCAGGGCATTGTCCCGCGCACCGCGTGGAAGGCGCTGGGCGATGCGGGGATGCTGTGCCCCACGGTAGCTGAGGAGAACGGCGGCCTCGGCCTCGATTTCGGGTTCAATTGCGTGCTGAACGAGGAGGTCGCCTATCTCGGCTCCTCGGCCGGGTTCACCCTCCAGAACGATATCACCGTCAACTATTTCGAGCGGCTCGGATCGCCCGAACAGAAGGCGAAGTACCTGCCCGGCATGATCTCGGGCGACATCATCACCGCCATCGCGATGACCGAACCGGGCGCCGGCAGCGACCTTCAGGGCATCCGCACCACGGCGGTGGAGGATGGCAACCACCTCGTCATCAATGGCTCCAAGACCTACATCACCAACGGCCAGAACGCGGATGTCGTGATCGTGGTCGCCAAGACCGATCCGGCGGCGGGCGCGAAGGGCACGTCGCTGGTGCTCGTCGATGCGGGCACGCCCGGCTTCGAGAAGGGCCGCAACCTCGACAAGATCGGCCAGCACGCCGCCGATACATCGGAGCTGTTCTTTCAGGACGTGCGCGTGCCGAAAACCAACATCCTCGGCGGCGAAAACCGCGGCTTCATCCACCTGATGGAGGAATTGCCGCAGGAACGCCTCTCGATCGCGGTCGGCGCGCAGGCCGGCGCGCAGCGCGCCTTCGACGAGGCCGTGAAGTTCACCAAGGACCGCAAGGCTTTCGGCAAGACCGTCTTCGAGTTCCAGAACAC
>JAZBPE010000130.1:0-5637 GCA_036353345.1 Erythrobacter sp.
GCCCGCTCAGCCGATCGCCCATCATCGCCAGCACCTCCGCCGCTTCGCAAAGATATCAGACGTGTTCGGCCTACGGACGAAGTGAGTTTTTCAACACAATCGCGTAAAACCGGACATCGTGATGACAGCCGACCTTGACGCGATGAGCGGGCCTAACCCAACCCCACCGTAGTTCAGTTCGTGATTGCCCAACCTATATCCGAGGACGCCGAGGAACTGCCTGACGACGGGGAGAGCTTCACGGCGTCCACACCGGCCGTGTCCGGATCGTATCCAATGCTGCTGTCGGTGGTGAAGATGTTCCCGGTGGGGGTTTGCCAGACATCGATGTCCGTGCCTTCGACCGCAACATCATAGCCATGGTAAGCGTCGTACACGGTCATGGTGCCGAACGTCGCGTCGCTTTGGGCCAGCGACTGCTTGTCCATTGCCGCCATCCGGCCTTCATAGGCGCTCGTCGATGACCCAGAAGCGGAGCGCATGAGGTTCGATTGCGCCGCCTGGCTTCCTGATGTCCGCAGCACCCTGCCACCAGAGCGTCGCTGACGATGAGCAGCGAGGCGCTGTTCCGTATGCTGACGGAACTGTTCCATTTCGCGGTCCTGCATCCTTTCGATTTCCGTCTGTTTTTGCTGGTCGATACGCAAATACGCTTCGAGGGACGCGGAGGTTTGCCAGATCATGTCGAGATCGGCCTTCCGCAACTTCCCCTGCGGCGCCACCAGCGACATGATCCCATCCATCGCCTGTACCGTCAGCGGCACGGGAGAGTCCGGGACGCGCATCGTCCCGATGGCGGTCAGCATATATTCTTCAACCGGACCATTCGGTGTGTTGTAGGCGATGACCAGTTCTGCAGCATCGAACTGCAGGCGATTGACCGCATCGCGGGTCTGCTGGGTGGCGAACTGCTTTTCCTTCTCCCAGTCCCGCCGCGCTTTCTCAATCAGATCAGGCCGGGCCCTCGCCGAGACAATTCGCATACCCGGTCGGGACCGGGCCGCCACATCGCGCAGATAGCGGTCGGCGGAGACCACTTGCCCATCAGGGCAGTTCTGTAGCTGACGCGGAGCAGCAGCACCGTTCTGGGCATACAGAGCGCGAAGTTGATCAATGCCATTCACCCAGCCCTGCAATCCGCCGGAGCGAATGGATCGACCGTCCTGCGCCTCGAGGAACAACCGCTTCATCGGCACCAGACCCGTGCATGGCTGCTCGGACCAGGCGATTGTCGCCTCCTGCACGACAAAGCCGGCAGGGCGTTGAAAGCTGAAAGCGGGGAGCGGATCGTCGAAGCCGTTGATATCCATCATGGCGATATGGCCTTGGGGCACATCGGACATTGAAGGCATCCCGGCCGAGGAAGGCTTCGACCAGCTCTTCGCTGCCCCCTGCCCCGAGAACGGATCGCTCCAGTCCTGTGCCGCGAGCGAGCTTGCGAAGATGGCGGAACCCGTTGCCAGCACGGTTGCGAGAGAACGATGGAACAGCTTGCTCATGGGATTTCCTCGTTGAGTGATCTTACAAGGCCTTGGCGTCCGCGCATTCCAAACCCCGTCAAACGTCATGCAGTGATGAAGAATTTCGAAAAATTTGACGGGTTAGGTGGGCAGCTTGCGCCTAGCCCTATGGAGATTGGAGAACGTTCCTCTCTCTGGTCTGCGGTCGGGGGCCGTCTTGCCTGACCTTTTCCTGGGGGAACGACATGGTCATTCTCAGAAACACCCTTGCGGCAGGCGCCGCATTGCTGGCCGGTTTTGGCGCAGCAAACGCAAAGCTCGTCCAGTTCGAACTTAACGGGCTCTCTTCCAGCGGCGAAACCGCAGCGACCCTGAGCTTTGTCATTGATGACGAAGCTCCACAGACGGGAGCAACAGGAGCCGGCAATCTCATCAAGCTGTTCGATGCCGGCGCAGGGGTTCAGGAGCTGACGCTGACGGTCGAAGACGTTTCGGCATCAGCGATGGCCTCCATCAATCTCTCCGATATCGCCTTCGACAGCCGTTCGCTCGGCCACACCGCAAACCCGGCACCGTTCGACTTCAACCAGACCCTCCGGCTAGTTGGCCTGAACGCATCCAGCCAGCAAATCTTCTCGTTGCTTCTATCGACCGAATTGAGCGATCCCGAGTACAATCCGTTCTCGAGTTCGTTGTCCGAGCTGCTCGAGGATTTCGATCCAGCTGGTTTCGTTCTCGGAGCCTTGAGCGGGTCGTCGACGCTGTCACTCAACCCCTCGGCTGCGGCCGCCTTTTCGACCTTCGCCGCGATTATCGGAATGGATAGCAGTGCAGGCTCGACGTCGCTCAGCTTCACGTTCACCGACGTGTTCGCGACCGATGACCTTTCCAGCGCCGCCGTGCCGATTCCCGGCGCTGCGCTGCTCTTCGCGCCGGCTCTCGCTGGCTTTGCCCTCCGTCGTCGCAAATCGCGCTGAGGCTCAAGGCTGCGAGGGTCACCGCTATGCCCCTCGCAGCACACATGAGCTTTTGGATGAAAAGCAGGGGCCAACCTTGCTTTTCACCGGCGCGCGAGCACCATAGCCTAGAAGGGGCATGGCTATGGACGGTGCAGACCAGCGGCGCGATGACAGCGAGCATGGAGAGATGCTCGAAGCGATTCACGCAGAACTCGTAACGCTCGCGTCCTATCTGCTTCATCGTCACGAACGACACGTAAGCTTGCATACCCACGATCTCGTTGGTGAAGCGGTGGCCCGGCTCCTCGGCGCCAAGCATCTTGAAGTCGATGACCCCGCTCACCTGCGGGTTCTCGCATCAAGGGCAATGCGCCGTGTCTTGATTGATCTTGCGCGCAAGCGGGTCGCAGAGAAACGCTCGGGCACGGTCTTCACGCTGCGTACTGACGATGGCGGCTCGGACAGCAACGCAGAACTCCTCCGCCTCGATGAAGCCTTGGTGCGGCTCAAAGTGATCGATCCGGACAAGGCCCGGCTTGTCGAACTCAGGTATTTCGGAGGCCTCAGCATCGCCGAAGTTGCAGAAATTCTCGACACCTCGCCCTCCACCGTCGAGCGATCATGGCGGGCAGCCAGGGCGTGGCTGCGCGCAGCGTTAGAAGACGATCTCTCCGGGGCCTAGCCATGCGCGAAGACGCTGAACTCGAGCGTGAGGCGCTGCGCATACTGGAACGATCTTATGGCGTTCCCGAAACCGAGCGCGCAGCATTTGTTCATTCCCAGACCCAGGGCAACGCCGCTCTTCGCGCCAAGGTCGAGCGGCTTCTCCGAACCGACGCTTCCCGAGAGCTGAAGACGGCTGGCGCGATCCACGAACTTGCTGCTGACGACACCCCGCCTGACCGGGTTGGGCCGTGGACCGTGACGGGCCTGATCGGCAAGGGCGGTGTCGGATCCGTCTACCGGGGCGAGCGTGACGACGGCGCCTTTGATCAGACCGTGGCCATCAAGCTGGTCCGACGCGCAAATGCTACCGACAGGCTGCGCGAGCGATTGCGCGGTGAGTTACGGGTCCTCGCACGGCTCAGTCACCCTGGCATCGCAACCGTCCTCGACGGCGGCGAGTTGGAGGACGGACGGCCCTACATGATCATCGAGTATATCGACGGCCGCCCGCTTACCAAGGCCCTCGGCGAGATCGGATCAGAGGAGCGGCTTGACGTCTTCGACAGCCTACTGACGGCAATCAGCTACGCCCACGCGATGGGCGTGGTCCACCGGGACCTCAGCCCCGGCAATGTCCTGATGCGAAGCGACGGCGTCGTGAAGGTCATCGATTTTGGCCTGTCTGGCTCCATTCATGACCACGCTCATGCCAGTGAGATGGAAACCGCCGGGTACACTGCCCCGGAGAGGAAGGAAGGCAACCCTGGGGACGAGCGCGGCGACATCTACAGCTTGGGTCGGTTGCTCGGTCTTCTTATGGACGGCCTCGACGTGAAGCGTTCCCGTGACCTCGGCGCCATCATTGATACAGCCACCGCGAACGAACCTTCCCAGCGCTACCGGACGGTCGACGAACTGCATGATGACTTCCGTCGTTACAGGGCCGCATTGCCCGTCAGTGTACGCCTCTCACCTCTGATCGTCGCAAAACGCTTTGCCGAACGGTATCGCGCGGCAACCTTGACGTCCGTCGGACTAATCATAGCGATCGCCGCGGGAGGCATCATAGCCTCCGTTCTCGCCACCCGAGCCTCCGTCGCGGAAGCACGGGCCATCGAGCGGGCAGACGACCTTAGGGCGCTCGCGAAGACGGTCATGACCGACCTCTACGAATCGATCGACGGGCTTCCCCAGAGCAGGCGGGCGCAAGAAGAGATGCTTGCCGTCGCGCAGAGCTACCTGACTCAACTCGAGATTGATCCGCGCGCGGATAGCGACCTCGCCCTCGACGTTGCCGAGGCCTACCTGCACCTCGCCTGGATGGCAGGGGATGCTGCCTTCGACCTTCAGTTCGAGCCGGAAGATGCAAACCGGCTCTACCAGCAGGCACGCCAGCGCCTTGATGGGATCGAGGTCAGCGCCGCGAACAAGGAGCGGTACGTCGAAGTCGATAGCTGGGCCAAGCTATGGCTTGGCCAGCGTCTCGCCTATGTGGATTTCAAGACGACCGAGGCTCTCAAGCTCTTCGAAGAGGCGCGCAATGATGTCGCTACGGCCATGGCTCTAGCCTCGGAATCCGAAGCTCTTTGGCGCAGGCGTCTGTCGCTCAATATCGCCGTCGCAGAAATGCTCCGTCGCGGTGACGATGTCGAGGCAACCAGACGCGCCTTCGAGCGAGCCATTGAGGACGCTGAAGCCGCTAAGAATATCCTGGACAATAGTCGTCCCTACACCGAGCTTTCAACTGCAAAGCGCCTTCTGGCCCTTGTCTTGACACCAGAGGGTCGCAAGGACGAGGTCGAATCGCTCCTCAGACAAAGCGTGGAAGCCGTCGAGGCCGGCTACGATGTGCCTTACCCGCGTTACACCCAGCTCGAACAGTACAAGGCCCGCGCCTACCATGCGTATGCGAACTTCGTTGCCAACCATCGTGGTGACGACCCCCGGGCGGTAGAGCTCTTTGCCATCAGCGTTGACGCCCATGAACGCCGCCGGATCATGGACCCCAGCAACCCGAACGCTGATCTCGCGATCGCGATCGTCAACTCGGAAAAGGCCCTACCCCTGGCACGGCTTGGCCGCTCAGAGGATGCCATGGAGGCGTTCCGACCGATCCTTGAAATGGACCGCGCAAATTATAATCGTGAACCGCAGCGCCCTCTGTACATCGAAAACATGATGTACACCTACGACACCAAGGCTCGACTCCATATGATCCTGGGCGAGAAAACCAGCGCCTGTGAGGCAGCCCACGAAGTCGTTGAGTTGGGAAGGGAATTCGGTGAGAATGCCGAAATGACCAACGCCGTCCGCGGGCTGATGGAGGACGCACGAGAACAATTCGATCAGTGCTGACAGCGCAAGCCCCGGTCCAATTCGTCTCCCGACCGAACTCAGATGAGCGAGGGTGATAGACGAACCGCCATGCCCTCCCAGGCGCAAAAGCATGGGTAATCGGGCGGACTGAGCCTTCAGTCGAGCTTCCGTTATGGTTCGAGGGTCGAACCAGGGAGAGATGACCATGGATGTGTTTGTTGGATTGGATGTATCGC
>JAZBPE010000010.1:0-10596 GCA_036353345.1 Erythrobacter sp.
ACATAGAAGTGGGATGATACTTCTCATAAGCTATGCTGCCGCTCTCTAGCGGCTTGGCGAGATTTAGAAACGGTTCGTCGCAGGTGGGGGTACAGTTGGGGGTATCGCACGGGTTGGATAGGGGAAAAGCTATGAATAACAATTGCTTGTATAGGAAATGCGTGTCCCTCCTCCGCTACCAATTCCGAATCCGCATGGGTTCGCGGTCTTTCTCAAACGTCCACGAAATTTAGCGGATCAGTCGTATGCTGCCAAGCGATGCTGGAGAAAGAACCGAAGCATTTCGCGCGAGGCATCGGGACCAGCTGGATCGGTGAAGGACCCGGTGGGTGATCCGCCTGACCAGGCGTGGCCCGCTCCTTTCAAGAGCCAGCTTTCAGACAGGCTTCGCCCGCCCGCATCCAGAAGTTGCGTGTTCGTATAGGCCTGCCCACCCTGCGACACGCCTTCGGTCGTCATCCGCTTCAATCCCGTGATGTCGGGCGAACCTTCCCATGCCGCATGGATGTGCTGGCTATTGACCGGATGGACGGTGGTGTCGCGATCGCCGTGAAACGTAATTACGGGAACATAGACCTGTGTGCCAGAAGGCCGATGGGCCTTTCCTTTGCCCTGCATCGCCACAAATGCGCTCGCCATATCGCGCGCCGATCCGCATGGCAGACCCGAGTGAATACCCGCCGCCGCGTACACATCCGGAAATGCCTCAACCATGATCGCGGCGGCCGCGCCGCCCGCAGAAAGGCCGGCAACATAGACGCGCGACGGATCAATCGGTTCGCTCGCCATGATTTCGCGAGTGATTCCGGCAATCAGCGCGGGTTCACCCGAAGCCTTCCCCTGATCGCCCGGTCGGAACCAGTTCCAGCATTTCTGCATGTTGGCGGACCTCGGCTGCTCCGGATAGGTTACCATGAAGCCGATTTCGTCCGCCAGCGCGTTCATTTGCGTCCCGCGTGCGAAATCTTCTGCCGACTGCGAGCAACCATGCAGCATCACGACGAGGGGGACCGGCCCGGCCGAGCTGTTGGGACGATAAACGAAATAGTCGAGCTTGCCGGACGCACCGGCGAATGTGCGCCGGTCGAAACTGCTACCGGACTGGGCGCGCTGCTCGCGCTGTGCCTTATCCCCCGGCTGCTGCGGCAGGTGCGGCACGGGTAAAGCGATCGGTACGGGCGCCAGATCGCAGCGCGCGGCCGGCTCAGTTGGAGCAAGACGCGAACAATCGAGCCGACGCTGGATGAGATCGGTCGCCTCCGTCAGCCGGCCCGACTTGGTCAGTGCCATGATTTCCGACATCTGTGCCGAGAGAGGGTAGCTCATAAGTCGGTGTCCTTTGGTTGTGACGTTGGGATCACGCGAAACGATCCGAAAGCGCCGACTTCACGTCTGGCGAAGCATGAAATGCGCCCAGGACGGACACCGAACCGATAGTCGAACGGGCCAGTTCGGCATCGACGGCAGGGTCCACGCTAAGCAGCCCAAGCACAACGAGATCGAGCGTCTCGCCTTTGTCTCGCGCCTCTTCAAGTTCGGCCCGGGTCAAATGACGCATGCCGAGCACCGGGACCTCGCGCTGCTTGACCTGGCGGACGATATCTTCGTGACGAGCGAGTTCGTTGCGGATGGCGGTCCTGATGAAATCGGTACGATTGGCAAAGGCACTTTCCCGCACCAGCAAGTCGATCATTCCCAGATCGACGAAACCAAGATTGATCGTGATCTTTTCGGCCGCGTTGTTGTGTCGGGACGTCATGGTCGCCTTTCAACCATCCAAGGGGATGGTCTAGAGATGGTAGTGAGATCGCGCGGCACAAGGGCATCTGGTCGACAAAATTTTGAAACCGCCGATCATGCCCAAACAAATGCTTGCTCTGTTAAGGGCGTCGCTCGCGGGAACGCGTGCGACCGTCGGACACTCAAACGATTTCCCCAGCGAACTGGCCGAGCTTTCGGTGAACCTGGCGACCAGAAAGACAATTAATCGACATTACGGCGTGCAAGGCGGTCGATACCCCTCTATACTTCCCTTATTTCCTGTACTTGCAAGGCTGCGCCCGATGACAAAAGAACTCGAACTATCCGATGGTGGGGCAAATCATCAAGGGCCCGCTGGCGACGATGACGTGATGACCACGGCGCAGGGCGCGCCGATCGCCGATGATCAGAACTGGCTGACTGCCGGTCCGCGCGGCCCGCAGTTGCTGGAAGACCACATCGCGCGCGAAAAGATTTTCCACTTCGATCACGAGCGGATTCCCGAACGCGTTGTCCACGCGCGCGGCTACGGCGTGCATGGCGAATTCGAGCTGACCGATCCGATCCCCGAACTGACCCGCGCCAAGGTTTTGGCAGGTGAGAAGGGCAAGAAGACGCCCTGCTTCGTCCGCTTCTCGACCGTTGCCGGCAACAAGGGCTCGCCCGATCTGGCGCGCGACGTGCGTGGCTTCGCGGTCAAGCTTTATACTGAGGAAGGCAACTGGGACATCGTGGGCAACAACATCCCGGTGTTCTTCATTCAGGATGCGATCAAGTTTCCCGATCTGATTCACGCGGTGAAGCCCGCTCCCGACCGGGGGTTTCCGCAGGCGCAGAGCGCGCATGACAATTTCTGGGACTTCATCTCGCTTTCACCCGAAGCGATGCACATGGTGATGTGGCAGATGTCCGACAGGACGATCCCTCGCAGCCTCCGCTTTATGGAAGGTTTCGGCATCCACACCTTCCGTTTCATCAACGAGAAGGGCGACAGCAAGTTCGTCAAGTTCCACTGGAAGCCAAAGCAGGGTTTGCAATCGGTCGTCTGGAACGAGGCGTTGAAGATCAACGGCGCCGATCCGGATTTCCATCGCCGCGACATGTGGGATGCCATCGATGCCGGCGATTTCCCGCAATGGGATCTGGGCGTGCAGGTGTTCGACGAGGACTTTGCCGAGAAATTCGAATTCGACGTGCTCGATTCCACGAAGCTGATCCCGGAAGAGCAGGTTCCGGTTCGCATCATTGGTACGATGACGCTGAACAACAATGTCGAGAATTTTTTTGCGGAGACTGAGCAGGTTGCCTTCTGCACGCAGAACATTGTGCCGGGCATCGACTTTTCCGACGATCCGCTGCTGCAGGGTCGCAATTTCAGCTACCTTGATACGCAGCTGAAGCGCCTTGGTGGCCCAAACTTCACGCATATCCCCATCAACGCACCCAAGGTGCCGGTCCGGCACTTCCAGCAGGACGGGCACATGACAATGTCCAACCCCAAGGGCCGCGTGAATTACGAACCCAACAGTTGGGGCGATGGCGACGGAGCAGAGGAAGGTCGCGGTCCGCGCGGTTGCCCGATGCACGGCTTCACCAGCTATGAAGCTCCGGTCGAAGGCTTGAAGGTGCGGGCGCGGTCGGAAACCTTCGCCGATCACTACAGCCAGGCACGCCAGTTCTACATCAGCCAGACCCCGGTCGAACAGACTCACCTGGGCGATGCGCTGGTTTTCGAACTTAGCAAGGTCGGTCGGCTGTCGATCCGCAAGCGCATGGTCGGACATCTTCGCCATATCGATGCCGATTTGGCGAAGACCGTTTCCGATGGATTAGGCCTGCACAATTTGCCCGAAAAGGTACCGCTGGCGCGCGAGCCGATGACCGATCTGCCCGAGAGCCCGGCGCTGTCGATCCTGAAGAACGGGCCGGACAGTTTCAGGGGTCGCAAGCTGGGCATCTACATCGCTGAAGGTGCAAATGCCGATGTAGTCAAAAACCTGAAGGAAGCCGCAAGAAAGGCCGGCGCAATGGTCGGCATTGTCGCACCGCATATCGGCGGCGCGAAACTGTCCGACGGCGAAACTCTCGAAGCAAACGAGAAGATCGACGGCGGCCCCTCGGTCATGTTCGACGCGGTCGCGATTGTGATGGGCGAAGCAGCGGCAAAGACGATGGCCGACGACAAGCCAAGTCAGGACTTCGTGTCCGATGCTTTCGCGCATGCGAAGTTCATCGCTTATGTCCCGGCGGTCAAACCTCTGTTCGAGGCAGTCGGCATAGCGGACAAGATGGACGACGGATTTGTCGACGTCAGCACGGACCCGGCGGCCGGGGATTTCATCGAGGCCTGCGGCAAGCTGCGCTTCTGGGATCGTACATCGGTGAAGAAGGCTTAAGCGGACCGCTACACCAGACATACCGCAACGCCCAGATCGCAGCATTGCGGCAGAGGCGTTTGCACGTCTTGTCTGGGTTGGGGGCCCGCTTTCGTGACAGGTATATCGATCGTCAATAAGGACGGCCCTTCGGATCGTTCGCCAGCTGCAGCTCGCTCGCGCAGCATCATCATCAAGACGAACGGTGTTTTCGATGCGAAACGGCCAGCGGACCAAGTCCTTGACCTTGCACGGGGCGACAAACTTGAATACCAAAGAAAACGTGGCCGTTTTCGGGCACGCGTCTGTATGAGTCCGATCGCTGGCGGTTCGGTCTGAGCAGCCGGAAGAGGAATATTTGCCTATGGAAACGTCGATCGACATGGGCGTGCTGTTCGACTCTCTACCGACGGCGCAAATGGTATTCAGGCCCGATCTCCATGTCGTCGCGGCAAACCGGCGTTATTGCGAGATGCTTGGCATCGATCGGTCAGACCTTGTCGGCAAACGTGTCTTCGAGGCATTCCCCGCGAATCCGGACGATCCCCAAGCGGACGCTGAAGAAGAATTGCAGGCGTCGGCCGACCTGGTTGTGGCGACGGGCGAGGCCCAAGAAATGCCGCTTCGCCAGCACGATCTCATGTTGAAAGACGGGCAGTATGCGGTTCGTTACTGGCGGGTTCTCAATTCGCCGGTTTTCGCCGATCGCGACGATCCCGCCAAAGTCACGCACATCATTCACACGGCCGAGGACATAACCGCCAGCATACTCGGCGATCGCGTTCACGAAGCAAAGCGGCGTGCGGCTATGCGCGGCGCGGACCTCGCCTATTTTGAGTGGTGCCCGGCCACGCAAATAGTTTCAAAAACACCGCAGTTGGATACGATGTTTGGCTTTGCCGAAGAAGAACAGTCGAAACCGATCCAGCCGTTTCTCGATCGCGTCCACCCCGACGATCTGCCCGGACTGGAAGCCGAGATGGAGCGGGTTTCCCGGACGGTGGGCGCCGATCTGCATCACGACTATCGCGTCGTCTGGCCGGACGGCACAACGCGCTGGCTGATAGTCCGGGGCGAATCCATCCGTAATCCTGATACGGACGAGCTCCTGGTCGTCGGCATGCTGCTCGACGTGACGCATATCAAGGAAAGCGAAGCGAGGCTGCACGAGGCAATATCCGTGCGCGACCTGCTGATCGCCGAGGTTAATCACCGGGTGAAGAACTCCCTGCAGATGGTCACGAGCATCCTGAGCCTGGAAGCGAAGGGCGCCGAGGACGAGTCCGCCCGTGCCTCTCTTAGCGCTGCAACAGCCCGTGTGCAGGCGATCGCCGCTATCCACGCCTCGCTTTACGAAGATAACGATCTACAAACGGTAAGGCTGGACAACCATGTGGGCCGTCTGGTCGAGCATCTTCGCGCTTCGCTACCCGCGACGGATGACGCACCGGAAATCGTCGTGGATATAGAGCCGTTGCGCTTGTCGATTGACAAGGCGGTGACGCTGTCTCTGGCAATCAATGAACTGGTTACCAATTCGTTCAAGCACGCCAGTTGGCCCGATGAAGGCGGAGCCGTGACGGTCGAACTTCGGCAGAACGGTCACGAACAAATCGTGCTGGAAGTGTCGGATAATGGAACGGGAGGCGCTGATGGCTTGTTGTTTGAGGAAATAGCATCATCGGGATTGGGAGCACGTCTCATCCGGGGCATGGCGGCACAGCTGCGCGGAACCATAGAAGAGGAGCGCGGGAATGGATGGAAAACTCGCATCCTTTTCCCCGGCTAGGGATGTGCAAGTTCGCGTGCTCGTCATCGAAGACAACGCTTTCATCGCCCTCGACCTTCAGACACAGCTGGAAGATTTGGGATGTAACGTCATTGGAACCGCGGTAACCGCCACGCAAGCGTTGGAGGTTGCGCGCCGAACCATGCCCGATCTTGCTTTTGTCGATCTCCAACTCGCGGACGGATCGCGCGGACAGGATGCCGCGTCAGCTCTTCGTACCGAACTCAACGTTGCTTGCATAATCTTGAGTGGAAGTCTGCAAAGCGTCACCGACGAAGAACGCGAAACTATTCGTCCCTTCGCGATGCTTTCCAAACCAGTGCTTCCGCACGAATTGAGCAGCGTCGTTTCTCGATATCAGGATGGCCATCGCTGACCTGTGCGATAAGGTCCTATTCCCTCGCCATGAACAGAGAAACCGCAAGACGTCGCACGGATCTAAGGGCGCCTTTCTATTTCTGGTATGACGAGACACGGGGCCGTAAGGGGCAAGTTCACTTAGATCACAGGAAGCAAGATACCTTCCGTCAGGCCAAGCGCACGCTTCGATACATCCGACATTAGAGCTCAAGGGCTTTCACAGCCCGCAGATACAAATGAGTAGAATGCGTCTCGTCATTTCGACTTAGGTATCTATCATCAACTCTGCGTCACCGTTTGCGTCGGTCCTACCGTCGAGGTCTTGGGGAGTATCGACATCGAAAAGGATGCCGGGATGCCCGGGATCGATAACCGGACCTCTTGGACCGGCTATCCCGCTTGCTCCTTGATCCCCCTTTAAATGACGCAAGGTGGCAAAGCTCTCACGGTCAAAACCAGCGGGGCACCCTGCCTTGCCATCTTTGTGACGTGTGAAAGTTGGGCCTCGTTCCAGAGCAATCAGACGTAAGTGCGCCGCACTCATCATGGGCATGTCAGCGAGCCCGATTACCAAACGTCTGTGATCTATGGCTGCGGATACCCCGGCGCCGATTGATGTGCCCATACCCCTATCGGCTTGCGTATTGACGACTTCCATCCAGCCATCCGGGACATCAACCGACGAGTGAGCGCCGATCACGAGATACTTGTCGCGGAAGCCCGCAGTTTGCGCCGCATCGGCGGCCCATCGCCACAAAGGCTTTCCACCGTATGGGCTCATAAGCTTGTCACCACCAAACCGCTCACTTCGACCCGCTGCAAGCAGAATGAACGCTATCGAGGGTTCAAGCTCTTGCACGAAGCTGCTCGTAATGGGCAACGACTTCCGCAATCGCGGACAAGGCCAAGGATGACGGCGTCTTGCACGATGGCATAAGCCCCACAGGACTGGATATGCGTGCGATCCGCTCTTCCGGCAAGCCGCGGGCGGCAAGCGCAAGAGAGCGGGTAATGCGGGCATTTTCTCCGCCCTGCGCTCCCACGAAGAATACCTCGCTTGCGAGCACTTGCTCAAGCAAGGGCGCTTCCCATTCGTGATCATGAAAAAGGAAGAGCGCAGCGGACCATCTGTCCAGCGGGCAATCAATTGCCGGTCTGCCAAGCGACAGGCGCGACTTGTCGTAGACGGAAACGTCAATTCGCATCGTTTGGGCCAGCATCTCGAGGCAGCCGAGCTCAGGGCCTTCGCCAAACGCTGCAATTCGTAAGGAAGGCTGGTAATAGCGCTTCGTCAATTGCGAATTGCGAGGCAAGGCCAGGCATGCCGGCGCACGGCGCATCAGCGTGTCGAGCACTTCGCGGCACGCTGTCCGGTCGGGCTCGGGATCCAGCAGGATATCGAGACCTCCGCCGCACGGCAGGCGGAAGTCGATTTTGTCGGATCCCGCGCCGTAGCGGATCACCTGTGGCCGGTTCAGGCATCGAATGTCCGACGCCAACTGTGCTTCCAGGCAGCTATCTGCCAGGCTTCCCACGGTGGTGCCGTTACTCTCGATCGCCAACTGAGCACCAAGTCGCCGCGAGAAGCTCCCTTCGATGCCTACGATGGTGCACAGCCCGAAGCCCTGCTCGCAAGCCGCTGCCAGCGCTTCGTGGTCTTCATCTAGAATCCTCGTCGCGGCCAAGCGTTGTGACATCAGTCCGGCATCGCTTCCAGAACGCGATCAGGTGTCATGGGATAGTCGAAAATGCGTGCTCCGCTGGCATTGTAGATGGCATTGGCGATGGCCGCCGCGCCGCCGCACATGCCCAGCTCTCCAATACCCTTCGCCTGAATGGGACTGGCCACAGGATCGCGTTCCTCAACCAGAAGCACGTCCAGATCGGGCACATCACGGTGGACCGGCACGTGATATTCGGCGAGGTCGCAATTGACCAGATGGCCGTCACGCGGATCGAATTCCAGCGCTTCGGTAAGAGCAACACCGATGCTCCAGGTGATGCCGCCGAGACACTGCGACCTTGCGGTCTTGCGATTGAGAACCCGCCCGAAGCCGAACGCGCCGAGCATCCGGTCCACGCGTGTTTCTCCGGTGTAACGATTGACGCGCACCTTCGCGAAGAAAGCGCCGAATCCTGAGGCGGTATAATCGTCCTTAATATCGCCGGGTTCGTAATGACCTTCGTGCGCGATGGGCTCCCCGTCGAGCAGTTCGACCAGCGTTTCGCCAGACGAAGCCGCGCCGTCGGACAGCTCCAATGCAGTTTCTTCGACACCGATACGCAATGCAAGGTCGTCGCGTACGGCCTTGCACGCTACATAGACCGCGGAACCGATGGAAGCGGCACCCCAACTGCCGCCCGATCCCGGTCCGCGCGGATGGTTCGTGTCGCCAAGCTCGACCAGGACCTGATCCGTTGGGAGCCCCAGCATCTCGCCGGCAAGCTGGGCAAGAATGGTGTAGGTGCCGGTACCGATATCGGTCATATCGGTTTGGACCAACGCGGTGCCGTCCGGCTTCAGCGTGACCCGCGCCCGGGCTTCGGATACGTTGTGTACGCGTGCTGCGCTTGCCATCCCGGTACCGACCCACCATTCGCCGTCCCGCGACTGGCGTGGTTTGCGCGGTCCGCTGTCCCAACCGAATGCCGCAGCACCCTGCTTCAGGCATTCGGCCAGTTTGTGCGAAGAGAATGGCAGGTCCTTTTCGGGGTCCCTCTCGGGAATATTCTTCAAGCGAAGTTCGACCGGATCGATACCTACCTTTTCCGCCAGGATATCCATCGCGCCCTCGAGCGCGGGCATGCCCACAGCCTCTCCCGGCGCGCGTACCGAACCAGCGGTCATGCGGTGGATACGCGCCACATTCAGCATAAGCGTGCGGTTCTCGCCGCCGTAAAGAAAATGCGATGATTGCAGGACTGGCTCGGCGAAGCTTTCGCCCGGCAGGTTCGACACCAGCGCTTCATGACCAAAGCCAAGCAGCTTGCCGTCATCGTCGGCCGCAAGCCTCAACCGCTGGGTCGTTTCGGAGCGGCGCATGATACATTGAAAGACCTGCTGCCGGGACAGGACGACCCTGACCGGCCGGCCCAGTTCCTTCGCAGCTATCGCCGCGGCAACCGCTTCCTCGCTTATACCGAGCTTGGAACCAAAGCCGCCGCCCACGTAGCGCGAGATCAGCCGGACGTTAGCCTCTTCAATATCCAGCGCATCAGCGAGCTCACTGATATTGTAGTTGAGCATCTGCAACGATGCATGGACGGTAAGCTTGTCGCCGTCCCATTGGGCGATCGCTGAATGAGGCTCCATCGCAGCCGATGCGTGACCCTTCGTCGTGTAGGTGACGTCGACGGAGTGGGCGGCTTGCGCCATCGCATGGGAGAGATCGCCCTGCTGAACCGTCTCGTCTTCCTGTTCTTCCGCCTGCGTGGCCTGCGGATCGAGGGGCGCGCCCGTCTCCTCGCGATATTGAACAGCAAGATGTTTGGCTGCATCGCGCGCCTGTTCGAATGTCTCGGCCACCACCAGCGCGATGGGCTGGCCCCAGTAGCAGACGGTCTTTGGCCCCTGCTTGGGCGCTTCGTCCGCCGTCCCTTGCGCTGCGCGGGTGGTCAGCCTTGCATCGTCGATCACCGCCAATATGCCGGGCATGGCGAGCACAGCGTCTTTGTCCATACCTATGACCTCGCCGCGCGTGATCGTCGCGGTGACAAGCACCCCTTCGGCGCATCCCTCGATAGGATATTCGGCAGAATAGAGCGCTGTGCCGGTGACCTTAGCCAGGCCTTCAACCCGTGGGATCGGCTTGCCGAGCACGCCTTGCTTCATGCTGTCCAGACGATTGCTATTGTCCGGTTCGTCCTGCTTGAAATGGACGGTCATGCCGCACCCTCCGCTGCTTGTTCGAGCACTGCATGCAAGGTGCGCCTCGCAAGCGGGATCTTGAAATCGTTCTCTCCGTAGCCGCGCGCCGTTTCGAGAAGGATATCTGCGGCACTATCGAATGTCTTGGTGGTGGGCGCTTGGCCGACCAGCGCTTCGCCGACCCGAGGATCGAACCAGGGCTTGTGCGCAAGGCCGCCGAAGGCGAGATCGGCGCGCGAGAACAGGCCATCTTCGAACTCGACGATTGCCGCGATCGAGACCAGTGCAAAGGCGTATGAGGATCGCTCGCGTACCTTGCGATATATCTGCGTGCCCTCCACCGGAGGCGGCAGAGAAACTGCGGTGATGATCTCGCCGCGCTCGAGGACATTGTCGCGCCAGGGCGTGTCGCCGGGCAAACAATGAAAATCGCGGACAGGCAC
>JAZBPE010000131.1:0-2625 GCA_036353345.1 Erythrobacter sp.
CAGATGGAGCTTTCCAATATCGGCGCGACGGGCACGTTCGACGGCATCGTGCCGATCATCTTCGATGCCAATGGCGACGGCCGGATCGAGAACGGACGGCTCGGCAGCCGACCGCCCGGCGGCAACATCTCCTATATCGGCGAACTCACCTACGAGGACATGGGCGCGATGGCGAACTTCGCCTTCCAGGCGCTGCGCAGCCTCGACTATCGCCGCATGGAGGTCGATCTCGACGGAGACCTTGCAGGAGAGATCATCACCCGCTTCCGCATCGACGGCGTGCGCCAGGGCGAGGATGCGAGCCGCAATTTCATCACCGAACGCCTCGCGCGGCTGCCGATCCGCTTCATCGTCAATGTGCGCTCGGAGAATTTCTACGAACTGGCAACGATGGTGCGCACCTTCTGGGATCCCGAGGCGCTGCCGGGCGCCGGTGACGTGCTCGAGCGCGAGATCGGCGCGCGCGGCGCGCCTGCCGAGCCACAGCCAGAGCCACCACCCGGACCAAATGCAGCCGACATCCCTGCCACCCGACGCGATGAACCTGCCGTTCAACCTCCAGAAAGCGAGAGTCCTTCATGATTGCCACGAAATTGACCATGCCGTGCAAGACTGCCACGGATCGTCCCTGCAAGAGGCGGGGCGAGGTGAAGATGCGGTCTGGCAAGGTGATGGTCGCCGCAATGTTGCTGGCGGGCATGAGTGCGACGAGCGGTTGCATCAACGTCGCCGCGCCCGAAGAGCCGATCGTGATCGAGCTCAACATCAACATCCGGCAGGAAGTGATCTACCGGCTTGCGGAAGACGCGGCCAACACGATCGAGGAGAACCCGGACATCTTCTGATGCGCCGCAGATGCTCCGCGATCGTGCGATAGGGGAAATGTGATGAATACTGTTCGTGCCTGTATCCTGACGATGTGCGCCGGCCTGCTGGCCGCGACCCCCGCGCTTGCGCAGCGCGACCCGGCCTATGCCGCCGCGCGCGCCGCGGGCAAGATCGGCGAGGATGTCGACGGCTATATCGGCATCGTCGGCGAGCCGACCCGCGAGCTTCAGCGGATTGTCGACGACATCAACATCAAGCGCCGCGCCGTCTATGCCGCGAAGGCGCAGGAAAACAACGCGACGCTCGAACAATATGCTTTCACGGCAGGCTGCAAGACGATCGCGAAGACCGAGCCGGGGGAGAAGTATCGCGCGCCGGACGGCAGCTGGAAAACCCGCACCAGCGCGCCTCCCGAGCTCGATCCGCGCTGTCCCGCGGCCAGCTAGGACCGCTGCAACGCACAATCGGCATGGCGCGCGGTGTTGACTTGGGTTTTGGCCCCTTCTAAGGCGCGCCTGCCCTTGGCGGGCAGCTCCACTTGCATGCCTGACGCTCTCAATCGGGAGGAATAGGCATGGACGAGGAAAAACCCGCATCGGAACCCATCGCTGAGGATGCGCGGATCAATGCGCTCGACCAGCGGCTGAGAGCCGCGACCGAGCGTGAAGAGAAGCGCAACCAGTCCAAGGTTCGCGGGGTCGATGCGAATTATCGCAGCGGCAACCGCGTTCTGGCCGACCTGCTTGGCGGGATTCTGGGAGGGGCAGCTGTCGGATGGGCAATCGATGCCCTGTTCGGCAGTTTGCCCTGGGGTCTGTTGGCCTGCCTTTTCCTCGGGATCGGCGTCGCCTTCAGGAACATTATTTCAGCGGCGAACACCCGCCCCGAAGAGCCCGGCGAGCCCCCCGAATAGATTAGGGGACGCGCGTCGATCTTTCCCACGGGCGCGTTCTCTAGGACACTAAGGACCGACACAAAGTGGCAGCCGAACAGGGCAAAGTCGATCCGATGAAGCAATTCCAGATCGAACCGATCTTCGGTTCGGCCAACTGGGAAATTGCCGGGTTCAACATCGCATTCACCAATTCCGCGCTGTGGATGGCCGTTACGGTCGTTCTGCTGTGGGCATTCGTCTATGGCGGGATGAAGCGCGAACTGGTGCCGGGGCGCTGGCAGATGGCGGTCGAATCGATGACCGGCTTCATCGAGGACATGCTGGCCGCGAATATCGGCAAGGAAGGGCGCAAATACGTGCCCTACATCTTCAGCCTGTTCATGTTCATCCTGTTCGGCAACCTGCTGGGTCTGCTGCCGCTCGGCCTGTTCGGCCTGCACCCGTTCACCTTCACCAGCCACTTCACGATCACCGGCGTGCTCGCGCTGATGAGCTTCTCGATCGTGCTGGTCGTCGGCTTCTGGAAGCACGGCATCGGCTTTTTCGGGCTGTTCGTGCCGCACGGAACGCCCGTGCCGATGATCCCGCTGCTGTTCGTGATCGAGCTGTTCTCCTTCATGATCCGCCCGATCAGCCTCGCGCTGCGACTGTTCGTGGCGATGATGGCGGGCCACGTCCTGCTCAAGATCCTCGCGACCTTCGTGATCGGCAGCGTCAATGCGGGCGCGGTCTACGGGGCGACGATCGGTCCCGCCGCGCTGATCCTGATGATCGCGATCAGCGCGCTCGAAATTCTGGTGGCAGGGATCCAGGCGTATGTCTTCGCCCTGCTTTCGTCGCTGTATATCAACGACGCAGAAAACCTTCACTAAACACCTCATAAAACACGTTTTCCCAAGGAG
>JAZBPE010000132.1:0-2448 GCA_036353345.1 Erythrobacter sp.
GCAAGATTGCGACACCTGCGCCGAAGATGGCATCCTGGGCGCGATGGCAGGGTGGACCGGAAGCTTCGCTGCGATGCAGGCTGTGCGCATCCTGCTGGAGGGGGCCGCGAGCTTCGGCAAACCGGGCTGGGGGCGCTTGCATCTTCTCGATGGCTTCGCGCCAGCCATGCGCACGCTCACCATTGCGAAGGATCCGGCGTGCAAGGCATGCGCGACGTAGCGGAACCTTCGTCCCTTGCCTCTCGTTGCAACGACACACACGAAAGGCATTCGACCCATGGACATCACCTATATTCCGATAATTCTCGCGCTGGTAACGCTTGGCGCGGTTTTTCTGTTCGCAGTTACGAGAGCGAAGAAGGCAAGCGATTCGATCCCTGACGACGCAGATCCGCACCCGGAGGAAAAGCTCGCGACCAAGCAGGAGCGTCCGACCTACGAGCCGACGCAGCAAAGCGCTGCAAGCGAAGGAACCGAACCGCCCAAACCGTCCTGAACTTCAGCCGCCCAGCACTTGTCCTACCCATTGTGGGACCAGCATGCCCGCCGGGCCGTGGCGCGCTTCGTGGAAACGGTGGGAGCCTTCGCTCGGCTCCAGGTTGAGTTCCAAGGTATGCGCGCCCGCCTCGCGCGCCGCGTCGACGAAGCCTGCGGCGGGATAGACCGCGCCGCTGGTCCCGATACTGACGAACAGGTCCGCGCGTTCAATCGCTGCGTAGATCCGCTCCATCTCATAGGGCATCTCGCCGAACCATACGACGTCCGGGCGGAGTGCCGCCTCGCCGCAAGCCGGGCAGGCGGGCCTCTCGATCATCGGTCCGTCCCAGCGCGAGCGCGTTCCACACGCAGAGCACAGTGCACTTTTCAATTCGCCATGCATATGCAGCACGCGCGCAGCTCCGCCGCGCTCATGCAAATCGTCGACATTCTGGGTGACGAGCAGCAATTCGCCCGGAAATTCCCGTTCGAGCCGCCCGAGCGCCTCGTGCGCGGCATTCGGCGTTACCGCGCCAAGCGCTTCGCGGCGCGCATCGTAGAACCGCAGCACCAGGTCAGGATCGCGCGCAAACGCCTCAGGCGTTGCGACATCCTCCACCCTGTGCCGTTCCCACAATCCGCCCGCATCGCGGAAAGTATCGATCCCGCTTTCGGCTGATATGCCTGCGCCGGTGAGGATGACGATGCGGTTTGCCTGTGTCATGGTGCACCCTGTTCAAACAGCTTGGATGCGAGGGAGCAATGGCGAATTCACCGGCAAGGTTCGGGATCATCGGGCACAAGGGCCGCATGGGCCGCGCCATTGCCGCAGCGCTCGAGGAGAGCCCACACGTCTTTCAGGCGGGAATCGATATTGGCGGGGCGCCCCGGGCGCTCATCAACCAATGCGACGTGCTGGTTGATTTCTCCGCGCCAGAGGCGTTGGACGACAGCCTCGATGCAGCGAAATCTGCAGGCCTTCCCATCCTTATCGGCACGACCGGTCTTGAGCTCCGGCACTTCGAAGCGATCGATGCGGCGTCGAAAGCCATCGCAGTGCTTCAGACCGGCAACACCTCGCTTGGCGTGACGCTGCTTGTCCATCTCGTGCGCGAAGCAGCGGCGCGGCTGGGGCCAGACTGGGATATCGAAGTGCTTGAAATGCACCACCGAGCCAAGATCGACGCGCCCTCGGGTACCGCAAATCTGCTTGGCGAAGCGGCGGCAGCGGCGCGCGGCATCGATCTTGCCGCCAATCGCGAAGCGGGGCGCGACGGCCGGACTGGTGCGCGGACCGAAGGCGCGATCGGGTTTGCAAGCTTGCGCGGCGGCACCGTCGCGGGTGAACACAGCGTAATCTTCGCCGGCGAGGAGGAGCGCCTGACGCTCGGCCACATCGCCGAAAGCCGCGCGATCTTCGCGCGCGGCGCGGTGCGGGGCGGCGCCTGGCTCGTCGGGCGCGAAGCCGGGCGCTACACGATGGACAACGTGCTTGGCCTGTGATGCAAGGCTCGTGACAGGGCGCCGATGACCAGGGACCAGATTTTCGAGTTCTTCCGCCGCTTGGCCGAAGACAATCCCGAGCCGGAAACCGAGCTTGAATATGGCAATTGCTATCAGCTCGTTGTTGCCGTCGCGTTGAGCGCGCAAGCTACGGACGTGGGCGTTAACAAGGCGACGCGCGCGCTGTTTGCGCAGGTGGAGACGCCGCAGCAGATGCTCGATCTGGGGCACGACGCGTTGGTCGAGCACATCAAGACGATCGGCCTGTTCAACTCCAAGGCGAAGAATGTCATCGCGCTTTCACAGCTCTTGGTCGACGAATATGGCGGGGTTGTCCCGGACCGCCGCGCGGACCTGGTGCGGCTGCCCGGAGTGGGGCGCAAGACGGCGAATGTGGTGCTCAATTGCTGGTTCCGGCAGGAGACATTCGCGGTCGACACCCACATCCTGCGCGTCGGCAATCGCACA
>JAZBPE010000133.1:0-11380 GCA_036353345.1 Erythrobacter sp.
ACAGATCTCGCTGATCTCGTCGAAGTGCTCGTAGAGGAAGCTTTCCTTGTGATGCGCGAGGCACCATTTCGCCATGATCGATCCGCCGCGGCTGACGATCCCGGTGACGCGCTTGGCCGCGAGCGGGACGTAAGGCAGGCGCACGCCGGCATGGATGGTGAAATAGTCGACGCCCTGCTCGGCCTGCTCGATCAGCGTATCGCGGAAGATGTCCCAGGTGAGCTCTTCGGCGATGCCGCCCACTTTCTCGAGCGCCTGATAGATCGGCACGGTGCCGACGGGTACGGCGGAGTTGCGGATGATCCATTCGCGGGTGTCGTGGATGTTGCGCCCGGTCGAGAGGTCCATGATCGTGTCCGCACCCCAGCGCGTCGCCCACACCATCTTGTCAACTTCCTGCGCGACATCGGAGGCGACGGCCGAATTGCCGATATTGGCGTTGATCTTGACCAGGAAATTGCGCCCGATCGCCATCGGTTCGGTTTCGGGGTGGTTGATGTTGACAGGGATGATCGCGCGACCCCGCGCCACTTCGCTGCGCACGAATTCCGGCGTGATGACGTCGGGAATCTCCGCGCCGAAGCTTTCGCCATCGCGCACCAGGTCAGCGGCGAGTTCGCGGCCAAGGTTTTCGCGCTCGGCGACATATTCCATCTCGGGCGTGATGATGCCTTTGCGCGCGTAGTGCATCTGGGTGACGTTGGCCCCGGCCTTGGCCCGCAAGGGACGTTTGATCGTATTCGGAAATTGCGGGACGCCGCCCGAACGATCGGGGCCGAGCTGGCCGTTGTCTTCGGGCTTTACCTCGCGGCCATCATACTGCTCGACATCGCCGCGGGTGTGGATCCAATCGGCGCGCAAGGGCGGTAGCCCAGCATTGATATCGATCGCGGCGTCTTCGTCGGTGTAGGGGCCGGAGGTGTCGTAAACCCGCACCGGGGCCTCACCGCCCTCAAGCTGGATTTCTCGCATCGCGACCTGCACGCCCGACCCGGTGCGCGCACCGACATGGATTTTGCGGCTGCCACGGATCGGACCGGTGGTCACGCCAATTTCTACGCCCCCTGGGTGGGGGCCATTTTCGAGGTGCGAATTGATGTCGGCCATAAGCGCTCTCCTAATGGCGGAGTGCAGGCCTTGAGTTTGCAACCGGCCCACTCCCTCCGCCGATGCTAGTCGGTTCAGGTTCGACGGGTCGGGCAGCGCTACCTGCCCCTCTCAGCGAAAGCTCGCTCCCCGGGGATAAACCAAGTGTAGGCGGCGCAAGGCAACAGGTAAAGCGGTCTCGTATGATGTCGCTGAGCACCGGCACGTCTTTTTTTGATAACGCCTTAACATAGCGAAAGTTTTCCGTTGTAGCGCGAAGGGACGCGCGAGGGGCGGCCGGACGGGACCGATCGCCTGCGCAAGCATTACGGGACCCGGAGAGGGGAAGTACCATGAATGCCATATTTTATGCCCGCAGCCACGCGCTGCTGGTTTCGACCGCCTGCGCCGCCATCACGCTCGCCGCATTTGCCGCCGCTTCGCCCGCGAAAGCCGATGCGACGCCCGGATGTAACATCACCAACGGCCCGGACAATGTCGCGAATACCGGTGACGAACCCCTAGAATGCGGCGAGAACGCCAGCGCCACGGGGGCGAATGCGACGGCGCTGGGGAATGATGCGGCGGCGAGTGGGAATAACAGCCTTGCGGTGGGCGACGGGTCTGTTGCCTTTGCGAATGCGACAACGGCGGTGGGTCAGTTTGCGCAGGCGGGGAATGATACTGCCGACATCGGTGCGACTGCTATCGGCCAGAGCGCTCGAGCCGATGCACCGCGAGCGACGGCCGTCGGAGGCGCGGCGCAGGCTAGTTCCGACAAGGCGATCGCGCTCGGATTTCTGTCGTCAGCCACTGGAATAGGTAGCATTGCCGTTGGCCAGCTAGCCGATGCCGTCGAAGACCGCGCAATTGCGATTGGCGAAAGAAGCGCAGCAGAAGGGCGGTCCAGCATAGCCATCGGGCAATCAACCCAGACCAGTGGTGACGATGCTGTGGCGATCGGTCGAGAAAGCCGAGCGTTTTCGGGGAGCGTCGCTCTTGGTGCGAGCAGCTTTGCGAATGGGCGAGGCGGCATCGCTGTTGGACGCAACTCCACAGCTGCGGCGGAGCAAGCAATTGCGCTGGGGGTTCAAGCGAACGTCACGGATCTTAGCCGCAGCGGTATTGCAATCGGCGCCTCTTCAACTGTTACCGAAGGAGACGCAATTGCTCTGGGTAACTCCGCAGCAGCGTCGGGCATCAGCAGCATAGCGGTTGGTAAAGGCGCAGCCGCGACAGTGTTCGGCACAATTGCGATCGGAGAAGACGCACGGGCCATGCAGTTCTGGAATATAGCTGTGGGTAATGGCAGTTTGGCCGAAAGAGGCGGGGGCATAGCGATTGGCGATAGAGCAAAGGCTCTTGGGAGCGGTGGCACGGCTTTGGGCAGTTATGCGGTTGCTCAGGGGACTAGCAGTACCGCACTAGGATATTTTAGCAGCGCGGAAGGCGATTTTTCCACTTCGGTGGGAGTTGGAGCCGAGGCGACCGGGCGCGGTGCGACCGCACTTGGCGTTGCCGCTGCCTCGTCTGGTGGACGAAGCACTGCGCTAGGAAACGGTGCATTGGCGGATGGCGATAATGCAATTGCTATCGGGGCACCAGATATCCGGTTCGCAGAGCCTCTCGGAACCAAGGCATCGGGTCTTGGCGCCGTGGCGATCGGCAATTCTTCGCAAGCCGAAGGCGATGGCGCTCTGGCCATCGGCGGCAACGGCTCGGACGGCGATCGCCTCGGCGCTTTCGCTTCCGGCTTCCAGTCGGTCGCATTCGGCGTGGATGCGCGGGCGACGGCGGAGAACGCGCTGGCTTTCGGCGGGGCGGCCAAGGCGGTTGCGGTTGGTACCCTTGCAATCGGACCGACGGCGGCGGCGCAGGGCGAAAGCAGCTCGGCGATCGGTCAGGGGGCCTCCGCGCTTGGCCTGCAATCTCTTGCTATAGGACAAGGCACGCAGGCACAGGCAGCGCGCACTACGGCAATCGGAACCGCCTCGCTCGCGAGCGGCGAACAGGGCACCGCGATCGGACAAGGCGCTGCGGTGCGCGGGGCTTTTGCGACGGCGATCGGTCAGGGCGCGGTCTCGAACAATTTCTTCGGGACAGCCATCGGTTCGCGAGCGACAGCGAATGCGAACGAGGCCACCGCAATCGGCGGGGCAGCGCAAGCGAACTTCGCCGGATCGACCGCGGTGGGCGCAAATGCGGCAACCAATGCCGAAAACGAAGTCGCGCTGGGCGGTAAAGGGTCGGCGGTGCGGATCGGCGACATGGCGGCTTCCACGCTCGCACAGGTCGGTCCGGTCGATGTCGTAACGGTCGATCAGGCTGGAACGCTCGGCCGCCAGCAGGTCGCCACCGCCGCATCGGTTGCAAATGTGCAGGTGTCGATGAACCAGCTCGCCATGGTTTCAGGCGCGCAGTTCACTCAGCTGGAGACCCGGGTCTCCGCGATCGAAGGACAGGTCGCGCAGGTCTTCGATCTCGCCAGCACCATGGACCGCGACGCACAGCGCGGCATTGCCTCGATCGCGGCACAGGCCAATCCGCACTTCCCGAGCGTGGCGGGGCGGACAAGCTATGCGAGCAATGTCGCGACCTATCGCGGCGAAGTGGGCGTTTCGGCAGGGCTGATGCACCGGTTCGAAGGAGACGTCGCGATTACCGCAGGCGTCACCTATGCGGGCGGAAATTCAACAGCCGTGCGCGCCGGGATCGCCGGGGAGTTCTAGGAAGCGTCCCACGCAAGACAGGCCGGGGGGGCGAAACGGCGCCCTGGGCCTCATTCGATCACGCGGCCACGCACCATTGCGAAATCAACGGTCTCGAGCACGGTCGCATCGGCAAGCGGATTGCCTTGGACCGCAATGATGTCAGCGGAGTAACCCGGTGCGATCCGCCCGATATCGCCTTGCATCCCCACGATCTCAGCGGCGATCGTGGTTGCCGCGGCGAGCGCTTCGCGGCTCGTCATGCCGCCGCGCAGCATCAGGCGGAATTCGCCAGCATTCTCGCCATGGGGGAAGACGCCTGCATCGGTCCCGAACGCGATCTTGACCCCGTTCGCGCGGGCGCGCTCCACAATTGTTCCCGCGATCTCGCTCACGGAGCGGACCTTGTCATCGACCACCGGGGTGTAATAGCCGGTGCCGAGGTTCTGGCGGATCCCCTCGAACGCCATCAATGTGGGAACGAGCGTCGTGCCGCCGGCATTCATCGCCTCGGCCGCCGCTTCGTCAAGATAGGTTCCATGCTCGATCGTGTGGACCCCCGCGCGTGCCGCCGCCTCGATCCCACGTGCGCCGTGCGCGTGCGCTGCAACCTTGAGACCGAGTGTCCGGGCGGTTTCGACGATCGCGCGCATCTCCTCATCGGAGAAATGCGCTTCCAGCCCGCGGCCTTGTTGCGAAAGCACACCGCCGGTCGCGGTAATCTTGATGAGGTCCGCGCCGTTCTGCGAGGCAAGCCGCACTTTGGCTGCGCATTCGACCGGGCCGGTGCACGTGTAACCCGCATCGAGCACATCGTTCACATGCTCGGTAAAGCCCGAGATGTCGCCATGCCCGCCGATGATCGCGATGGTTCGCGCGCTGGTTACGATGCGCGGCCCGGGCACGATGCCTTCCTCGGTTGCGCGGCGCAACGCCTGCGTCACCTGATCCGTGCGCGAGCCCAGATCGCGCACAGTGGTAAAGCCTGCAAGGGCGGTGATGCGCGCGTTCTTGGCGGCGATGAGCGTGTAGTATTCGGGCGCGGTGGTTGCCGCGCGCCAGAACTCACCGCTGGGATCGCTGGAAAGGTGGGTGTGCAGATCGATGAGACCGGGCAGCACCGTCTTGTCCGACAGGTCGATGACGTTGTCGCCCTCGCGCTGATGGCCATTCTCGATCCTCAGGATACGGCCATCTTCGACGAAAATGGTCGAAGGACCGCGTGGCTCGCTATCAGCATCGGTGATGAGCGATCCGGCAAGGATCACCGCGTCCTGCGCGCTGACCGGCAAGCTCGCTGCGAGGACCCACACAGCGGCGATGGCTGCCAGCAAAGTTCTCATGATGTTAGTCCGCTCCCTTTTGGCGACCTTGCCCTGAAACATGCCGCGCTGACAAGAGCGCGCGCTAGAACGTGTAGCCGACCCCGATGCCGCCGATGAATTGATTGGCGCTTCCGCGTTGGTCGGTGAACGGCGTCTCGGCGGCATCCCCCACCAGCCGCGAATAGCCCGCCACACTGTAGATGTTGAACCCGCCATCGAGCAGATTGCCGTTCAGATCGACAGTCCCGATAACCACGGCGCCGAGACTGTTCAGGCCGCCATCGGCGGTGAACTCGGCCAGACCGGTCGCCTCCGCATCCCCCGGCGTGACCGTATAGTAGTAATCCGCAAAATCATCGTCCACAAAGCTTGCATTGAAGGCCAGTTGCACGGCGGCCCCGCGACTGAGCGGCGTGAAATAGGCAATACCGGGTTCGAACAGCATGCCATCATGCGCGCCCGCGATGTCCCAGCGCACCTGCGTATTGATGGCAAGACGGTCCTGCGCCCACAAGACGCCCGGAATGGAAACGCCGCCATTCACGCCGACCTCGATCGCCACGTCAAGCTCGGTTGCGAGTTCGAGGATTTCGTCTTCGGTCTGTTGCGCGCGATCGTTACGGAACCGGAACGAGGGGCCAAAGGAAAACGCGGTCTCGGGCGGCGCTCTGGAAGGCCGCGGTGAGAACAGGTTGAGATTGAAGCCCGGCCCGTTTGGCGTGACACCGATCCCGGCTACCCGGCCAACGATCAGCGGCAAGGGGAACAGCACGTAATCATCGGAGCCCGAATAGCTGGGTACAAGCCCGGCCCCGATGCCGACAGTCGCCCAGGTTTCATCGAACACCGGCTTTTCCCGCGGCGATCTTGGCAAGTCTTTTCTATCAGGCATCTCGCCAGGCACGGGCGCGGTGGGTGGCGGGGGCTGTTCCTGCTCCCCGGCGGCAGCATTATCCGCCGGCGTCAGTGCCGCCGCGGCAAGCGCGATCATCGAAGTCGTGGGTGCTGTGCAAGGCATTGTCTAACCGCCGTAGCGCACTGATACCTTGTGTCACTCAAAAGGTGTAGCCCACCCCGACGCCGCCGAAGAACTGGTCCGCGCTGCCGACTTCGCTGGTAAAGGGCGATTGCGCCGCATCACCGAGGACGCGGCTGTAATTGCCGATCGCGAACACCGCGAAGCCGCCATCGATCAGCTCACCATTGAGGTCGGCGATGTAGATCGCAGTCAGTCCCGCGTCCTGAAACCCGCCCTCCGCCTGAAACGCCGCAAGCGGGGTGTCGGGCACAAGGGTGGGGTCAACGGTGAAGTAGTAGTCGGCATAATTGTCATCCATCCAGGTCGTGTGCGCCGAGAACGTCACCGCCATCCCCCGGTTTATCGGCGTGAAATAAGTCAGCGTGGGTCGCACGGTCATGCCGTCATGCGCACCGGCAATGTCGAAGAGAACATCGACGTTGATATTCAGGCTGTCATACGGGTTCAGGACGCGATCAATGTTCATTCCGAACGTCGGCCCAACCTCGATCGCCAGGTCCAGCTCACCGAATGCGCGAACCTCTTCATCCTGAATGTTCTGTACGCGGTTGAAATTGAGCTTGATTTCCGGCCCGAACTGGAACGAGACACGCTTTTCGTTGTCGGCAATCACGTCGAGCGCGAAGCCCGCGGGTCGCGGATTGATATCGATCCCGGCAACACTGCCTTGCAGCAACGGAATCGGAAGCACCGTATAATCGTCCGACCCGACATAGGTAGGCCCGGCACCAATCCCGACGCCGATGCTGAGGAAATCGCCATCGAGCGCGCTGCCTTCAAAAGAGGGCAGCGCATCTTCATCAACCATCACAGGTGTTTCGGGCGCGCCAACCTCCTGCGCGGCGAGCGCGTGCGGCAAAAAAGCGGCTAGCATTGTCGCAAGGCTCGAAATTCGGGGTCTGGTCACAACAAGCACTCGGTTCTCCTGGGGTTTTCTCGCATTACTCGCGCCGTGTATCATTGTTTCCCTCAAACCGCCCAAGCGTTGCAACAATTGCTGCAATGCGACACTTCGGCATCATTGCTCCGGCAGCGAACCTCCCCTAGGGCCATCGCGACATGGACTTACCCACCGCCGAGGCCGATCGCGACACTCCACAAGCGCACCAGACCGACTACGATTGCGTGATTGTCGGCGGCGGACTCGCCGGAGGGCTCATCGCGCTCGCGCTTCGAATCCTTGCGCCCGATTGCCGGTTTTGCCTGATCGAAGCGGGAGAAACGCTGGGCGGCAACCACCGCTGGAGCTGGTTTGCGAGCGACCTTCCCGAAGCGAGCGCGGCGCTCCTGGCCGAATTCCCGCTGAAGACCTGGGAAGCGGGATACGAGATCAGGTTTCCCCAATATGCACGTCAGCTCGATACCGGATATCGCTCGCTATCCAGCGACGATTTCCACGCGGCACTGATGGCGTCTCTGCCAGAAGGTTCGGTACAGCTCGGCACCCGGGTTGCCAAGGTCGATGCCGCCAGCGTCACGCTGGAAAGCGGCGCGCGCCTTGATGCAAGACGCGTTATTGACTGCCGCACTTTCGCCTCTTCGGACAAGCTGGCTGGCGGCTGGCAGGTCTTCCTTGGCCAACATATCAAATGCGAGACGCCGCACGGTCTCACACGTCCGGTGATCATGGATGCAAGCGTCGATCAGATCGCGCCCTATGGCAACGGGGGTGCCTATCGCTTCGTCTACGTCCTGCCGCTCAGCGAAGACGAAGTGTTCGTTGAGGACACCTATTACGCCGACGAGCCGCGCATGGACCGGGAAGCCTTGTGGAACCGCACTCAAGGCTACGCGCAAAAGCAGGGCTGGCGCGGGGAGGTCATCGGACATGAAACCGGGATCCTGCCCGTCGTCACCGGTGGCGATTTTGACGCGGCACAAGAAGCACAGCGGATCGCTGGCGTTGCCGTTGCAGGCACGCGCGGGGGGTTCTCCCACCCGCTGACGAGCTACACCTTGCCGTTCGCGGCGGAAAACGCGCTTGCCATCGCCCGGCTGCTCGATCGCAAGCCGCGGACCACCGGCGCACAGCTTGCCGCTTTTTGCGAGGCGCGCGCCCGTGCGCACTGGCGCCGCACGCATTTTTACCGCATGCTCGGGCGTATGCTGTTCGAAGCCGCCGATCCTTACAAGCGTGTAAATGTGTTCCAGCATTTCTATCAGCTTTCGGGCACATTGGTGGAACGGTTCTACGCCGCCCGATCGACCTGGGGCGACCGTATCCGCATCCTGTCAGGACGTCCCCCCGTAGCTATCCCGCGCGCCGTGCGAGCGCTGTTTTCGCCCGGAACCCCTTTCGAAACGGAGACCAAGGCATGAATGCCAATGCCAAGCTGACCATCGATCCTACCAGCACCAGGGCCAAGGGGATCGATCCGCTGATGGCTGAGCGCTATGCGGGTCGCAGCGCCTGCGTAATCGGCGCAGGGTTCGGCGGCATGGCGCTCGCGCTTCGGCTGCAATCGCATGGCATCGCCACGACAGTCATCGAAGCGCGCGACAAGCCCGGCGGCCGCGCCTATTTCTGGGAGCGCGATGGTTTCACGTTCGATGCCGGGCCGACCGTCATCACCGATCCGCCCTGCCTTGAGGAACTGTGGCAGCTGACCGGTCACGACATCGCCGAGGATGTCGACCTGATGAAGGTCATGCCGTTCTACCGGCTGAACTGGCCCGACGGCACCAATTTCAATTATTCGAATGACGAGGCAGAGCTGAACGCCGAAATCGCGAAGCTCAACCCGAACGATGTCGTAGGATACCAGCGCTTCCTCGAATATTCGGCCGAGGTCTATGAAGAAGGCTACGTCAAGCTCGGCACGGTCCCGTTCCTCGATTTCAAGACCATGCTGAAAGCCGCACCTGCGCTTGTGAAGAAGCAGGCCTGGCGCAGCGTTTACGACATGGTTTCAAGCTACATCGAAAATGAGAAGCTGCGACAGGCCTTCAGCTTCCACTCGCTCCTCGTCGGCGGCAATCCGATGAAGACGTCCAGCATCTACGCGCTCATCCATAAGCTGGAGAAGGATGGGGGCGTGTGGTGGGCGCGCGGCGGCACCAACAAGCTCATCGCAGGCATGGTGAAGCATTTCGAACGGATCGGCGGCACGATGCGGGTCGGCGATCCGGTGGTGCAGGTGCACACGATGGGCAATCGCGCGAGCGAGGTTGAGACAAAATCGGGATGGCGCGAACGCTTCGATGCGGTCGCCTCCAACGCCGACATCATGCATTCCTACCGCGATCTTCTTTCGGGCAGCGCGCGCGGGAAATCGATGACCAAGGCGATCAATCGCCGCAGCTTCAGCCCCTCGCTCTTCGTCGTGCATTTCGGTCTCGAAGGCACCTATCCCGACGTCGCACACCACATGATCCTGTTCGGCCCGCGTTACAAAGGGCTGCTCGACGACATCTACAAGCACGGCGTCCTGCCGCAGGATTTCTCGATCTACCTCCACCACCCGACCATCACCGATCCCTCGATGTCGCCAGAGGGCAAGAGCACCTTCTACGCGCTGGTGCCGGTCGCCCATATGGGCAAACTGGCGGTCGACTGGGATGAGGTTGGCCCACGGCTCGAAAAGGCGATTCTCGATGAGCTGGGCCGCCGCCTCATCCCGGACATCCACGACAAGATCGTCACCAAGTTCAGCTACGCGCCCAAGGATTTCGCGCAGGACCTGTCCGCGCATATGGGCAGCGCCTTCAGCCTGGAGCCGGTCCTGTGGCAGAGCGCGTATCTGCGCGGCCATAACCGCGACGACGTGATCGAGAACTTCTACCTCGTGGGCGCAGGCACGCATCCGGGCGCTGGTATCCCCGGCGTGGTCGGCAGCGCGAAGGCGACGGCGGGTATCGTGCTGGAGGATTTGGCGAAGGTCCCGGCATAGCTGCGATGAAACGCCTCGCCGTCTATTGCGGGTCCGCCACGCCTGCCGATCCGCGCTATGTCGAACTGGCCGAAGATGTCGGTGCGGCGCTGGCCCAGCGCGGCATCGGCGTTGTCTATGGCGGCGGCAAGCTTGGGCTGATGGGCGCGGTCGCCAGGGGGGCGAAGGCGGCGGGTGGCGAGGTGATCGGCATTATTCCCGAAAGCCTCGTTCGCGCCGAGGTTGCCAACCACGATTGCGACGAACTCGTCACCGTCTCAGGCATGCATGAGAGGAAGCAGAAGTTTACCGACCTCTCTGACGGTTTCGTCACACTGCCCGGCGGTGTCGGCACGATGGACGAATTGTGGGAAGCGATGAGCTGGGCGCAGCTTGGCTATCATTCCGACCCGGTTGGCCTCCTCAACGCCTTTGGTTTTTATGACGATCTGATCGCTTTCAACGCGAAAATGGGCGAAGTCGGCTTCGTCAGGCCCGCGCATCAGAACATCCTGATCCACGCCGAAACGCTGCCCGCCCTGCTCGACAAGATGGCCGCATACGAGCCACATACGCCGATCTTCCGCATGAAGGCGGCGGACCTCTAGCCACGATCCGCCAGCCATGCTCGCCGCCCCCAAAAGCGTCGATCCCGTGACCCGCGCCGCGCTGGTCGAGGAAGCGCGCAAATCCATCAAGTATGGCTCGCAAAGCTTCTCCGCCGCTGCCCGCCTGTTTGATCCCGAAACGCGCGAGCGCGCCTGGCTGCTCTACGCGTGGTGCCGCCGTTGCGACGACATTGCGGACAATCAGGTGCTGGGCGGCGAATTGGGCGACCAGTCCGATCTCGACACGCGCCTCGCGCTTATTCGCCGCCTGACTGCGCGCGCCTTCGCTGGCGAGCCGACGGGCGATCCTGCCTTCGATGCGCTGCGCGTGGTCGCCGTGGAGGTTGGGCTCACCCCGGCCATGGCCGAAGATGTGATCGCGGGCTTCGCGCTCGATGCGGAGGACTGGCGCCCGCGCAGCGAAGCGGACATGATGCGCTATTGCTATCATGTCGCGGGCGCGGTCGGCGTGATGATGGCGGTGGTGATGGGCGTCGATCCCGCGGACCGCGACACGCTCGACCGGGCGTGCGATCTTGGCCTCGCCTTCCAGCTTTCGAACATTGCGCGCGACATCGTGGAGGACGATGCGGCCGGGCGCTGCTACCTCCCGCTCGAATGGCTGGTCGAGATGGATATCGAGCCGGGCCAGCATACCAAACCGCATCACCGCGAGGAGCTAGCCGAACTGGCCGCCCGGCTCGTCGCGCTGGTTGATCGGCACGAGGCCGCGGCGCGCGTGGGC
>JAZBPE010000134.1:0-5923 GCA_036353345.1 Erythrobacter sp.
GCCGCGAATGCCGCCGCAGTGCTTCTCGATCAGTTCCTCGAAAGGAATGCTCATCGCCTCTTCGACGACGCAGGGGCGCTCGACATGGCCGCTGATCTGGAACAGCTTGGTGCCCGCATTGTTCTCGCGCCCGAAGCTGTTGAACCAGCTGGCGCCGCGCCGCAGAATCGTGGAGACGACCGCGATACTCTCGACATTGTTGACCGTGGTCGGGCAGCCATACAGCCCTGCGCCCGCCGGGAACGGGGGCTTGAGGCGCGGCTGGCCCTTCTTGCCCTCGAGGCTCTCGATCATCGCGGTCTCTTCGCCGCAGATATAGGCGCCCGCGCCGCGATGCATGAACACGTCGAAATCGTAGCCCGAACCGCTCGCGTTCTTGCCGATCAGACCGGCGTCATACGCCTCGTTGATCGCGGCCTGCAGCGTCTCGGCCTCGCGGATATACTCGCCGCGAATGTAGATATAGGCCGCGCGCGCGCGCATCGCGAAACCGGCGATCAGCGCGCCTTCGACCAGCTTGTGCGGATCGTGGCGAATGATCTCGCGGTCCTTGCAGCTACCGGGTTCGGATTCGTCGGCATTGATGACGAGGAAGCTGGGGCGACCGTCCTTGCTCTCCTTGGGCATGAACGACCATTTGAGCCCGGTGGGGAACCCCGCCCCGCCACGCCCGCGCAGGCCGCTCGCCTTCATCTCGTCGATGATCGAATCCTGCCCGCGCGCCAGCAGCGCCTTGGTATCGTCCCAGTCGCCGCGCGCCTGCGCCGCCTTCAGGCCCCAGTCCTGGAAGCCATAGACATTGGTGAAGATGCGGTCCTTGTCAGCCAGCATCATTCGATCCCTTCTTCTTCAGAGACTTGATCCGCGCGAGCGAGAGCACTTGCAGCACCAGCCCGAAAGCCATGAAGCCGATGCCCATGTTGAGTTCGCCCGTCGCCGAGAAATAGGCCCCCACGCCGAAATTGATGAGCCCGCCCATGGCGAGCGAGATGACGCCGCCATCCATCACCATTCACCCCGGTAATCGTGGTTGGCCTCCACCATTTCCTTGAGCGTGGTCGGCCCGCCGACGGGTTCGGAGGTGTGGCGGCCGGGTTCCTGCGTGCCGGTTTTCGGCTGCTCGCCCGCGGCCAGTGCATCGAGCACCGCGTCGAGGCGTTCGGGCGTCAGGTCCTCGTAATTGTCGTCGTTGATCTGGACCATCGGCGCGGTGGCGCAATTGCCCATGCATTCGACTTCGGTGAGGGTCCACAGGCCATCCTCGGACACCCCGCCCTTCACCATTCCGCGCTTCTTGCAGGCGGCGATGATGTCGTCGCTGCCGCGCAGCATGCACGGCGTCGTGCCGCAGACCTGGACGTGGAATTTGCCGACCGGCTTCATGTTGTACATGAAATAGAAGGTCGCGACCTCGAGCACGCGGATCGCGGGCATATCGAGATAGTCGGCGACATATTCGATCACCGGCATGGGCAGCCAACCTTGCGTATCGGTCTCAGCCCCGACCTGCCGTTGGGCGAGGTCGAGCAGCGGCATCACCGCCGATTTCTGGCGGCCCTCGGGATATTTGGCGATGTGCCAGTCGGCCTTCTTGCGGTTCTCGGGCGTCCATTCGAACGAGCCCCAGCGCGCGCGCAGTTCGGGCGTGTCGGGTGCGGGGGTGCGGTCAGCCATCTTGAACATCCCCATTGAAGGTTTGTCTAACGCGAATCTTTCGATCCAGAATAGCCATCGTCCCGATGCAAAGCATGGCGAGCAGAACAGCCAGCATTTCCCACCCGTAATTTATGCCACCTTCTCGCCCAAAAAGACCCATCGTCGCTATCGAGCCAGCCAGCATCCAGAAAACGCGCATCAAGATGTCTTGAATTGGACTTAGATTCACCGATCACACTCCCCGAACACCACGTCGATCGCGCCGAGGATGGCGGTCGCGTCGGGCAGCATGTGGCCCTTGCACATCATGTCCATCGCCTGAAGGTGGCTGAACGCCGTGGGGCGGATCTTGCAGCGGTACGGCTTGTTCGTGCCGTCGCTGACCAGATAGACGCCGAATTCGCCCTTGGGGCTTTCGGTCGCGACGTAAACCTCGCCCGCCGGAACGTGGAAGCCCTCGGTGTAGAGCTTGAAGTGATGGATCAGCGCTTCCATCGTCTGCTTCATCTCGCCGCGCTTGGGGGGCACCACCTTGTTGTCGGTGCTGGCGATCGGGCCGCCGGGCATGTCGCGAAGGCACTGCTTGATGATCTTCGCGCTCTCGCGGACCTCGGCGACGCGGACCATGAAGCGGTCGTAGCAATCCGAATTGGTGCCCACGGGAATGTCGAATTCCATCCGGTCATAGACGTCGTAGGGCTGCGATTTGCGCAAGTCCCACGGAATGCCCGCCGCGCGGATCATGGGCCCGCTAAAGCCCCACGCCACCGCATCGTCGCGGCTGACCACGGCGATGTCGACATTGCGCTGCTTGAAGATGCGGTTGTCGATCACGAGGCTCATCGCATCGTCGAACAGCTGGAAGAAGCGGTTGTCGAGCCAGTCGCCGATATCGACGAGCAGCTTCTCGGGCACGTCCTGGTGGACGCCGCCGGGGCGGAAGTACGCGCTGTGCATGCGCGCGCCGGACGCCCGCTCGAAGAAGTTCATGCAATCTTCGCGCAGGTCCATGATCCACAGGTTCGGCGTGAACGCGCCCACGTCGAGAACGTGCGCGCCCATGTTGAGCATGTGGTTGCAGATGCGCGTCAGCTCGGCGAACAGGACGCGCAGATACTTGGCGCGCTCGGGCACTTCGAGATCGAGCAGCTTCTCGATCGCGAGCACGTAGGAATGCTCCTGACACAGCGGCGAGCAGTAATCGAGCCGGTCGAAATAGGGCAGCGCCTGCAGGTAGGTCTTCTGCTCGATCAGCTTCTCGGTGCCGCGGTGGAGCAGGCCGACATGCGGATCGACGCGTTCGATCACCTCGCCGTCCAACTCCATCACCATGCGCAACACGCCGTGCGCGGCCGGGTGCTGGGGGCCGAAATTGATCGTGTAATTGGAGATGACCCCGCCATCGGTGGTGGGCGATTCTTCGAGTTTCATCAGTCGTCGCCCTCCCTGGTCGCGTTTGTCGGGTGATTGTCGGTTTCGATGTCCACCTCGATCATGTCGGGCGGAACCGCGTCGGTGCCTTCGGCGGCTTTTTCCTCGGCCTTCGGACCGGCGCCGGTATCGGCGGGCTTTTCGGTGACCTTGGGCTTGTCCACATGCGGCGGACCTGCCGCCTTCTCGTCGCCCGGCAGCACGTAATCGGTGCCTTCCCACGGGGAAAGGAAATCAAATGTGCGCATGTCCTGCGCCAGTTCAACCGGCTCGTAGACGACGCGCTTCTCGTCTTCCGAATAGCGCAGCTCGATATAGCCGGTCATCGGGAAGTCCTTGCGGAAGGGATGCCCCTCGAAGCCGTAATCGGTGAGGATGCGGCGCAGATCCTTGTTGCCGGCGAAGGTGACGCCGAACATGTCGAACACCTCGCGCTCAAGCCAGCCGGCATTGGGCCACAGCGTCGTCACGGTGGGGACCGGGGTCTCCTCGTCGGTCGACACCTTCACCATGATTCGGTGGTTCTTGGTGAGGCTCAGCAGCATGTAGACCACCTCGAACCGCTCGGGACGGTCGGGATAGTCGGCGCCGGCGATCTCCATCAGCTGCTGGTAGCCGTGATCGTCGCGCAGCGTCTGCAGCACCTTTTCGATCACGTCGCGCTTGGCGTTGAGGATGATCTCCCCGTGGCTTTCGCGCGCGCCATCGAGCCACACGCTGAGCGCGGGCATCAGCACATCGAGCACGCCTTCGTTGGAGGCGAATTTGGGGGCGGAATGGACGGGCATGGCGCCGGATTACCTCTCGATCGTGCCGGTGCGGCGGATCTTGCGCTGCAATTGCATCACGCCGTAGAGCAGCGCCTCGGCGGTCGGCGGGCAGCCGGGCACGTAGATGTCCACGGGCACGATCCGGTCGCAGCCGCGCACCACCGAATAGCTGTAATGGTAATACCCGCCGCCATTGGCGCAGGAGCCCATCGAGATCACGTAACGCGGCTCGGGCATCTGGTCATAGACCTTCCGGAGCGCCGGGGCCATCTTGTTGGTCAGCGTTCCCGCGACGATCATCAGGTCTGACTGGCGCGGGCTGGCGCGCGGGGCGGTTCCGAACCGCTCCAAATCATAACGCGGCATGGACGTGTGCATCATCTCGACAGCGCAACACGCCAGACCGAACGTCATCCAGTGCAACGATCCGGTACGCGCCCAGTTGATGATGTCTTCGGTCGAGGTCAGCAGAAAGCCCTTATCCGCAAGCTGCGCATTCAGGGCCTGCGTAGTGACTTCCTTGTCCGCTCCAGCGGTGTTTGCGCCAGCCATCACTCCCATTCCAGCGCCCCCTTCTTCCACTCGTAGGCAAATCCGATGGTGAGAACAGCCAAAAAAACCATCATCGACCAGAAGCCGGCCATGCTGATGTCCTGAAAGGCCACGGCCCATGGGAACAGGAATGCGATTTCCAGATCGAAGATGATGAAGAGGATCGCGACAAGATAGAAACGCACGTCGAACTTCATCCGGGCATCATCGAATGCGTTGAACCCGCATTCGTAGGCAGACACCTTTTCCGGGTCCGGGTTGCGCACAGCGATGATCACGGCCGCAAGGATCAGGACAAGGCCCAAACCGATTGCAATGGCCAGAAACACGAGGATTGGCAGGTATTCCCGCAGCATGTCTTCCAAGACGAGGCTCCTTTTTCCGACGCGCACGCGAACGGCACGCCCAAGTGGCGAACTTGGTATGGGTTTCGTTTAAACCTCTGCCGCGTGAGGGTCAACCAAGACCGGGATACGGGATTGCGCCGAAAAACAGCGGTCTTTCAGACGGTTAACACGAATTTTACCAGAGGAATCAGTGCCGTGCGGCAATCCGTCAAACCCGTGTGCCGGATTGCCGATCAACACGGGGGGATGATGACCCGAGGCCAGGTGGATAAGAAAAGGGCATGGACACCTCGATAAGCCAATCCAGAAGGCATTGGACATGTGTCGAAACCGGCCCTTTTCGGACAAGCGCATAGTACACACCCTCCATGTCCAACGAGACATCCAGCACAACCAAACGCCCGTTCTGGACGTCTTTGCGCACGGACATTTCCGGGCTGACATGTAGCCCATACCCCATCAAGGCCGCGTCCAACTCGAATTTGGAACTGCCCGCGTCCACATAGGTCAGCGTGTCAGGATCACAGCCCGCACGCCGAATTGCCGTATCGAAGGCGCCGCCGCCCATGCCACGATCCCGAATCCAAGGAAAGTCACACAAATCCTTTGCTCCCCTCTGCAAAAGCGACGGGGCTGCGCAAATGACAATCTCAGTCTCAAACAAGGGTATCGCCTCGCATCCCTCCCACACCGCGCCCTGCTCTGCCCCACGCACGACGATGTCGTAACGGTCAAAATCGACTGCTTGCGTATTGCCGTCCGGCGAAAAGGACACTTGCAGGTCAGGATACCTTTGCCAGAACGCGCCAAGCTGCGGCAACACCACGACATTCACGAAGTAGTCTGTGGTCGAGACGCGGACGCCGCGTTTCGCATCCCGGCGCTTCAATTGTCGGACACCCTTGGCGATCTGGTCAAACGCGTCCTCAAGCGTCTTGGCCAAATCCTGCCCGTCTTCTGTCAGAACAAGCCCCCGCCCCTCGCGCCGGACCAGATCTACACCGAGGTCTTTTTCCAACTTGCGCACCTGCTGGGCGATGGCAGCCGGGGTGACGTTCAATGACCGGGCCGCGGCTGAATAGCCTTGGAAACGCGCCGTCGCCTCGAATGCGCGCAAGGTTGTCAGGGGTGGCAGGTGGCGCCAATCCGGATCGGGCATTTGATAGC
>JAZBPE010000135.1:0-11800 GCA_036353345.1 Erythrobacter sp.
GCTCAGTCGGTAGAGCAACTGACTTTTAATCAGTAGGTCGCTGGTTCGACCCCAGCAGGGCTCACCATCCATTGCGCCGCGGGCCGCTGCACTTCGGTCCAGTGCGTGTGCCCCCTTAAAAAGCCACCAGCTTTTCGGTGCTGTTCCTACCAGTCTCGATCGCGGGGGCTCGCCGAGATGTCGTTGCGACGCAACGGAACGCGAGGGGTAAGTGAAGAAAATATCTCGATAATAGGTAGGGGCGCGTTGGAACATTCGCCGGTTTGCGGCATTGCACGATACGGGGCCAGACGGGAATATGTCCGATGGTTTTTGAGTGATCAGCAATGAATTTCGAATGGAATGCTACTGCGGAAAAGGACGATCCGGGCGAATATCTCATTCGGACCACCCTCGATAACGTCGCCGAACAGCATTGTTTTGCGAAAGTCGCCTTAATAGGTAATTATTCGCCGCGCAAATGCGGCATCGCCACCTTTACTACCGATATCGCTGAAAAACTCGCGCAGTTCGAACCCGGCGTGGCGGTGCATGTTTATGCGCTAGATGATGCCGATGGACCGCTTGTCTATGGTGGTGTGCATGGATCCATTGACCGCGAGAGCGCGCGCGACCTTGCCGAGGCCGCTTACCGTATCAATGCGCACGGTTATGACGCCGTTTGGCTCCAGCACGAATACGGCATCTTCGGCGGCTCCGATGGCGAAATGATCCTCGATTTCGTTGATCGTATTGCCGCCCCGCTCATCCTCACGCCCCACACGGTGCTCGCCACTCCTTCTGAAAATCAGCGGCGCATTCTCGCGCGATTGGTAGCACGGGCAAGCCGCATCATGGTGATGAGCAGCCATTCGCGCGATCTGCTGGCGGAGCATTACGACGCTCCGCATACATTGCTGGACATCGTACCGCACGGCGCGCCGGATCGTCCGTTCGGGCGCACGCATCGCTTCAAGCAGAAAATGGGTCTTGAAGATCGGACGATCTTGATGACCTTCGGATTGTTGTCACCCGGCAAGGGTATCGAGCAGGTCATCGAGGCGCTACCGGCTATCGCGGAACGCTGCCCCGACGTGTTGTACCGCATCGTCGGCGCGACCCATCCGAACCTGCTGGCGAGCCAGGGCGAAGCGTATCGCGACCAGTTGAAGGCCCTCGCGCGAAAGCGCGGCGTGTCTGACAATATTTCGTGGGAAAATCGCTTTCTCGATACTGAGGAATTGCTCGACCAGCTCGAGGCTTGCGACATCTATGTCACGCCCTATTGCAACCTCCAGCAATCCACCTCAGGCACTTTGAGCTATGCCGTCGCCATGGGCAAGGCGGTGGTCTCTACGCCGTATCTCCATGCGCGCGAATTGCTGGCAAATGATGTGGGCCGGTTGGTCGCTCCTGATGATGCGAGCTCGATCGCGCAGGCGGTGATCGATTTGCTCGGTAATCCACAAGAACTCCTGGCGATGCAGCAACGCGCCTATCGCAAGGGACGCGAGACGATCTGGCCTCGCTTCGCCGAAGGTGCGGCTCGGGTAATCAAGCGCGCAATTGCGAGCAAACGCGGTACTGCGGCGCTGGACCGCGCTCCGAACCTTGCCGGTGTGTTCGGAATGAGCGATGGCACCGGGATCCTCCAGCATAGCATTGGTCCGGTGCCCGACCGCCGGCATGGCTATTGTCTGGACGATAATGTTCGCGCGCTCATGCTGATGAATGTCGCCGCCGAAACCTCCCCGCGGGAATGTGCCAGCCACACACAGGCCTATGCAAGCTTCGTCCAGCACGCCTGGAATGAGGATCTGGGCTGCTTTCGCAATTTCATGAATTATGATCGGACCTGGTGCGAGAACAGCGGGTCGGAAGACTCTAACGGGCGTGCGTTGTGGGCCCTCGGGCGCACTGTGGCAGATACGCGGGACGAGGCTTTGCGCGGATGGGCCAAGCGCTGCTTTTGCTCAGCATTGCCGAACTTTTCAAAGTATGTTTCTCCCCGCGCCGTTGCATTCGGTATTCTGGGCGCCTGCGCCTACCTGAAAGCTGATCCGGATCATCAAGCATCGCGCGAGTTGGTCGAACGCGGTGCTGAAAAACTGATGATGCTACTTCACGCCACGCGACGGCCGGACTGGGTGTGGTTCGAGCAGTCTTTGGCTTACGACAATCCGCGCCTTTGCCAAGCTTTGGTGGAGGCAGGTCCGTGGCTTGACCGCGCTGATATGCTCGAGGCCGGACTTTCCACGCTGCGCTGGATCTCGAGGCGGCAAATGTCGAATACCGGACAATTTCGCCCGATCGGCTCGGAAAGTTTCGGCAAGGCGCATGACAGCATGCCTTTCGATCAGCAACCGCTGGAGGCACAAGCCGCCATCGAGGCTTCGCGATCGGCTTTCGCTGCCACTGTTGATACGACCTGGCTCCATACCGCGAACGCGGCTTGGAACTGGTTCTTCGGAGCCAACGATCGCGGTGTTACGCTAGCCGATCTGGGCAGCGGATTGTGCCGTGACGGTATCAATCCACGTGGTATCAACCAGAATTGCGGGGCTGAATCCATCCTGGCCTTTCACCTCTCCTATCACTCCATGCTAGCGCTCCGACGCGCGCAAGAGCGTGATTCGGGACGGGCGTTTGATGAAGCAGGACATACCGCGCAAGCTGGACGGGCCATTGCGCATATCTGATGTTCGGCTCCATGCCGATCCGTCTCGCGTCGTTTTGCGACCGTTTCACTTGGGCTGGCAGGCCAGAAACGCGTCCGGTGGTCGTTCGCTCAAGCTGTTGCAGGACATCGACGGAATGACCGAAACCGCGGTCGAGGCGGAATATGACCGGGTGCACCAGGATTTTGCCGAGCGGCACTGGCAGACCGAAGCCATGTTTCTCGAGCGGTTCGCCGAACTGGAAGAGGCGAGTAGTTTCGATTTTGCGAACTTTTCCCAAACCCGGCGCAAGCTCGTGGGCGCGTTTTTCTGCCACGAATATACCTACGCAGCGGCTGCACTGATGAACCCGTCGATCGTGCCGCACCCCGATCAAACGGGTATGAAGGGCGGAGCGGTGCGGTTCGTACTGAGCTTGCGGGCGGTGGGCGAAGGGCACATCAGCTCGGTCGCGTTCCGCGAGGGGATTGCCGAGCCCGATGGCGGTTTTCAGCTGTGGCCCCAAAGCGCATTTGCCACCTCGGTCGAACTGGACGATGCGAGTCTGATCAACAGTGACGGGTCGGTTACCGTGCACCGCAATCCCGACAGCAATCTGTCGAACACCGTCATTTTCCCGATTACCGAACAGCAACGAAACGGGCTGGAAGACCTGCGACTGGTTCGCTTCGATCACGGCAATGGCGATTACGAGTGGATCGGAACCTATACAGCGTATTCGGGCAGCTCGATCCGCTCTGAATTGCTGCGGACGCGCGACTTCAGCAGATTTGTGCTCGAACCGATCGAAGGCGCGGCGGGACGAAACAAGGGTATGGCCCTGTTCCCCGAGAAGATTGGCGAGAAATACGCGATGATCGGGCGGCAGGATGGCAAAAACCTTTATCTGCTGACCTCCGACAGGCTCGCTTGCTGGAACGGTGAAGGCGTGGCGATGATGGAGCCGCGATTTCCCTGGGAATTCATTCAGATCGGCAATTGCGGCAGCCCGATCAAAACCGATGTCGGCTGGCTGTTTTTCACGCATGGCGTCGGTGCGATGCGGAAATACTCGCTTGGTTGCGCATTGCTTGATTTGGACAATCCCTCCACGGTTCTCGCACGCACCAGCAAACCTGTGCTGACGGCAGTCGATGCCGATCGCTCGGGCTATGTGCCGAACGTGGTCTATACCTGCGGTGCGATGAGGATCGGCGAGCGGGTCCTGTTGCCGTACGGGATTTCCGACAGCGCTGTCGGGTTCGCAACCGTTTCCATTGCGGACCTGATCGCATCGATGGATGGGTGAGGGGTTCCAGCGACTGAAGCAGCCGAAGCCGGGTTGCTCGTAGAAGTAGCGGTCGTTCACTTCGGTACGAGCTGACCTTCGGACCGCACGGGTTGCCAAATGATTGCGGTGATATTTGTTGTTCAGGATCGCTCGATTTATTTTACCCGCGGTGAAACGCGACAAGGCTCGCTTCGTTTGATCTCTGTATCGGAGCAATTATTCCGTAAGCAATGTCGTCGTTCACGCTAGGCTCGCGAGTTGTATCCCGGCGGCGAAGCCAATCTTCGAGGCGGCAGGAATATGGGCGGATGGATGAAGGTTTCATGTCGCGTCCTTGAGCGTTGAAGCGGCCGGCGCGTTCATCGAAACGTGCAGAGAGCGGCGGTTCCAAGACCGCAAGAGCCTGAAGCAGAACTGAGTGGAAAGGACACGATCATGGCAAGCAATCGACAAATCGGCATTGCGGGCAGTGTCGCTGCAGCCGGGGTAGCGCTGGGCGCGGCGGCCTTTGGCGTGTTCCTCTCCCGCAGGCACAAGGGCGGCGAGGATGACGCACCCAAATTCACCCGGCGCAGCAATCATGGCGACCATACGCTGGTGGGGCGGTCGGTGACGATCCGCAAACCGGCGTCTGAACTCTATCAGCACTGGCGGGACTTCGAAAACCTCCCCGAATTCATGGAAAACGTCGAGCGGATAACCAAGCAGGGTGGGCCGAAAGACCGCGCTGTCTGGATCATCAAGGCACCCGGCGGCAGCACGGTTGAGCTCAGGACAGAGATCACCGAAGAGGTCGAGAACGAGCGCATAGCCTGGCGATCGATCGAAGGATCCGATATCGAGACCACGGGCGAGGTGACCTTCACCGACGCGCCAGGAGACCGAGGCACGCGGGTGACCCTGATCATCGAGTACAAGGCACCGGGCGGCGCGTTGGGCAGAGCCATCGCAAAGGCGTTCCTGCGCGAACCCGAAGTGCAGGCCCGGCACGATCTCAAGCGTTTCAAGATGCTGATGGAAACCGGCGAGATCGCCACCTCTGCGCGTCGCAAGAGCGAAACGCGCGAAGCGAAGCAGCAGGAGAACGCATGATGCGCGCACTTACTTGGCACGGTACGCACGACGTTCGCGTGGACACCGTACCAGATCCCGAAATCATCAATCCACGAGACGCGATCCTGAAGGTCACTTCGACAGCGATCTGCGGGTCCGACCTGCACCTGTATGATGGCGTCATTCCCGGCGTTCTACCCGGCGATGTGCTGGGCCATGAGTTCATGGGCGAAGTGGTCGAAACCGGGAAGGACAGCACGCTGGAGAAGGGGCAGCGGGTCGTGGTGCCCTTCACGATCAGCTGCGGAGGCTGCTTTCACTGCAAGATCCAGCAATATTCGGCGTGTGAAAACTCCAATCCGGCTGAAAAGCAGGATATGTCGGCAACGCTTTATGGACATCCGATGTCGGCGCTGTTCGGCTATTCGCATATGACCGGCGGCTATTCCGGCGGACAGGCTGAATACGTCCGGGTGCCATTCTCCGATGTCGGACCTGTAGTGATTCCGGACCATCTGGAGGATGATCAGGTCCTGTTCCTGTCTGATATCCTGCCCACAGGCTGGATGGGCGCAGAGAACGCCGAGATCCAATCGGATGATACGGTTGCCGTGTGGGGCTGCGGGCCGGTTGGTCTGTTCGCGATTCAGTCAGCGATCGTGATGGGCGCAAGCAAGGTGATCGCGATCGATCACTTTCCGCACCGCCTCGATTTGGCGAAACAGCTTGGTGCGGAAGTGATCAACTTCGAGACAACGGATGTGCGCGAAGCGCTGATGGAAATGTCGGGCGGGATCGGCGTGGATGCCGTGATCGACGCAGTGGGAATGGAAGCGCACGGGTTCGCGATCGACAACATGCTCGACATAGTGAAGCAGACCGTGGGTATGGGCGCGGACCGTGCGGCGGCGCTCAAACAGGCAATCCTGGCTGTGCGACCGGGTGGCAACGTATCCATCCCGGGTGTGTACGGCGGCATGACTGACAAGTTTCCCCTCGGAGCGCTGATGGAAAAAGGGCTGAAGGTCAAAACGGGGCAGACCCATGTCCAGCGCTATACCAAGCCGCTTCTCGACAAGATCGAGGATGGCACCCTCGACACCACCTTTCTGATTTCACATCGTCTTCCGCTGGAAGACGCCGCGCGTGGCTACAAATGCTTCCGCGAAGAGCAGGATAGCTGGACAAAAGTCGTGCTCAAACCAGGTATGGCGCAGGAGGCTGCTTCTTGAGCAAGACCTTGAGGGAGGTTCCAGCCTATCAAGGGTGAAAACCGCGCCACACGCGCGGAGGGATGCTTGGTAGCGCACGCTTGCTGATGTTGTCATGCAGGAGCGGTGCCATTCTGCCTAAGGCTTCCAAGGCGATAAAATGACCCGCGCTGCATCCGTTCTCTGAAGTTGGGGAAACCGCCCCCGCCGGCAAGCGAGTTTGAAAGCGGTTTCCCCGGACGTCCCGACGTATCGGTTCAGGCTGTCATTTCCGTTTCGGCTTTCGCAACAGCCTCATCCTTCTTGTGCTGGGCAGTCTCGGCGGCGCTCTGGGCTTTACCCTTTGCGGTTTCGAGCGCACCCTCGGCATGGTCGCCAAACGCGTCCCGCTCCATGCGCGTTGCTGGTGTCGCCGATCCTGCAACTAGTCCCAACAAAGCTGCCATTGCACCCCCGATAAGCGGATTGTCGTCGTACATTTCGGAAACACGCTGAACGCCTCGACGCGACTTTGCACTTACCTTCGACTTCGCGTCCCGGGCTCGATCAAGTGCCTCATCACGACGACGCTTTGCACCCTCGGCCATCGCATCTCTTTTCTGCCGCAAGTCGTTGGTTGCCTGTTCCAGACGATCGCTGAAAGTGGTCTCGTCCTCGTCGTGTCGGCGTTCTACCATGAGAAAGGTCGCTCGCGCGTCATTGCGACGACGCTGATAAGCGAAATTATCCTCTCCATCGCGACGTTCAACAGACGCCATGTGTTCGACATAGGAGCGATGCTCACGTTCATGGTCGCGATCGAGAGGCAAGGCGTCTTCGTCCGCTTCGTTGTTGTCGGATCCGCTGGAAGTGAACGCGCGAGGATGCGCATCGTAATCGCTGACCAACCAGATGGCGCCAGCCGAGAGCAGACCAAGAGCAAGCGGATTGCGCCTGGCGCTATCGTAAATGCGGCGCGCTTCGATGTCGTTCTGTTCGGCTTTGTCGAACAAGGCACCGAATAGATTGCGCATCGTAAACTGGTCGCCGAGGCGGTCCACCGTACGGCTCATATCATCCTGCGTGTGTTTAATCTCGCGTTCGATTTCATCGGGCGAGCGGTGTTCAGTCGTCGTGTTCATGAGCTTCAACCTTTATGTTCGTTGTGCGCGTCGCCAGTCACTGCGTCAGGATAGCGCTCTACAGTTTCAATGGTTCGATCGGGGCGGGCATTTACAGCGCTCATCTTGCTCTTAGCGCTGCCGTAGAGAATGCCGGCGACCAGCAGGACCACCAGCCCGACTAGCAGCGTAGCCAGATCTCGATCGCCGATCGCGTCCCCTATGAGGTAGGCGATCCCCATGAGTGTAACGCCAAGACCCGAGATACCGAGGACGGCTGCGCCTATCATGGCGCCGACACCTTGTTTGATGTCGTCAGCGGTTTCGCGCAGTTCGGCTTGCACCAGGCTGATCTGTTGCTGCGCCAGATGCGCCGATTGCGAGGTCAGGCGGCCGATCAAATCGACGACATTCTCGCCATCGCGCGCGCCGGTCGTTCCGCCTGGTGCAGATGCGCGCGCTGCCGGCGCTTCGTTCGTTCGAGTAGTCATCGGATCTGACCTCCCGAAGTAGCCACAGGCTCACTATTGGTCACAGGCTCATTTCGACCGCTAGCGCTCCACGTCGTCACGGGTCGATGGGACGCTTCGCCGTGCGACATCCCTCCTTCTCGCTGCGAACCCGGCTCTACTGCATCTATATCGTCATGCTGTTCCGCGCCCGCGCGCAGATAGCGACCGGCGGCAAACCCCATGGCGGCCGACGCGGCGAGGAACATGGCAGGCTTTTCGCGACCAAACCGTTCAACGCTGTGCTTCATCTCCCGCGGTTCAGTACCGTCGAGTTCTGCTGCAAGCTGCTGGATCTGGCTGGATACCGAACCCAGTGCCGAAGCGAGCCAGTCCGGCGCCTGTTCGCTATGTCGAAGCTCATCCGCCGCGCTATCAAGCGCGTCGCCGGTCGCTCGTGCGGTGCCCACAACCCGGTCGCGGCCGCGACGCGCTTCCGTCTCTGCGCGATGCTGCGCAGTTTGCTTGATAGATTGTGCGTCATTCTTAAGGTCATCTTTTACTGTTCGATCATCGGAAGGCATCGCCTCCCCCGTCTGCTGCGTCATGTTTTGTCTCCACCTGTATTGGCTTATAATTTACCAATGGGCAGACGGGTGAGTTGCTCCAGAGCAGCGACGAAGCGTGGGGATTTTCCGGCGAATGGAACTAAAGGCATTCGTTATGTCACTGAATAAACAAATGTTTATTCCGGAATCAAGACTTGATTTCGGTTAAGTATCGGACGCGGGCCAAACCAATTGGCTTTTTTTTGGCGAGAACCGAACACGCCCCGTTGGGGCGCATTCATGAGGGGCCCACGCCGCGCCCCTGTCAATCAGCTTGCCAGAATGTGAGAGCGCCCGATACCAAGCTTCCAAGCCGTTGCATGAACCCTTGATGCGAATGGCCGACAAAACGATCCTTCGTCTAGCAAAACCCACATTTGCTGTTTGACGACCTCTAAGCAGCGCTCAGGGCTTGCACAGCCATGAGTACAATACTTGAAAGGCGCGTCGATCGCTCGATCCTGGCGTTCGACCACGACCAACTGCGCGACGGCCTGGTCGCGCATATCAACGATGCCGCGTTTCCCTGTGTTGGTGCAAAGGCTGCACTCGGTCAGAACCGGCTGCATATAGAATGCGCCTGGTCCATCACCAGCGGGTGGGACGATGTTCGTATCCATGACCGGCTGCTTGCATGGAGCGAAGCATACCGGACCGATCCTACCGGACTTCGAAGCTTTGCCGTCGTGTTCGATCAGCCGCGCCAACTTACAGAAGACGCATTCGAAGCGGCAATGTGGGATCGGTTGCAATCGCTTGCGGAAAAGGATGCCTGGCGCGGACAATCGTATAGCGATGCGGTAAGCTGCGATCCGGGAGACCCCCATTTCTCGCTCAGCTTCGGTAGCGAGGCCTACTTCGTTGTCGGGCTCCACCCCGGAGCTTCGCGCAGGGCCCGTCGTCATTCACGGCCAAGCCTGATCTTCAATCTTCACGATCAATTCGAGACGCTGCGCGCCGATGGCCGTTACGAACGTATGCGCGAAGCCATTCTGGAGCGAGACCACAAGCTGGACGGAACAATCAACCCGATGCTCGCACGCCACGGTGAAAGCAGCGAGGCAAGGCAATATAGCGGTCGCAAGGTGACCGAAGATTGGCAGTGCCCGTTCGCCGATCCGCGCGCAGACGCCGCAGATGGGGAAACTGAATGAACCGGATCGAACCGCGAACGGGCGTGGCCTTTCACCTAGGCCAAGGCGAAATACTCAGGGTATTCGATCCTAAGGGCGGGCAAGTATCGGACTTGCTGGCCTATAGCGCTGATGACCCTCGCGAAGTCATTTCGAACGGACGCACGTTCGATTATGAGGAAACCATCAATCTCACGCGCGGTCACAAATTATGGTCGAACAGGTCCAATCCGATGTTATCGATCATAGAAGACAGTGTAGGACGACACGACTTCCTGCTGACCCCATGCAGTTATGCCACCTTCGAGCATTTCTACCCGGACAAGCCGGTCCATCGCGGCTGCTTCGGTAATCTTGCTGCCGCGCTCGAACCTTACGGGATCAACGAAGACGACATTCCTACGGCGTTCAATATCTTCATGAACGTACCGGTAGACCCCGGTTCTGGTTCGTTGCGGGTCGATCCACCGATCAGCAAAAGCGGAGATGCGATCGCCTTGCGTGCAGAAATGGACCTTATTGTGGGTCTGACGGCTTGTTCTGCCTATGCTTCGAATGGCGGCACATTCAAACCCATAGACTATACCATCGAAAAATCATGAACGAAGTACCCAACGTATTTTCCAGCGTTAACCGGATCGCGGAAGTTTCCATCTCCGCCGTCTTGTTCTTCGTCTTCATCGTTGTTCTCGTCCGGGTCCTGGGAAAGAGAACCACGGCTCAACTCAACAACTTCGACTGGATCATCAATATCACGGTAGGAAGCCTAGCCGCCTCCGGGATCCTTCTGAAAGACGTTGCCACGCTGGATGCGCTCGCAGCCATCATAGTCTTGGCTACATGCCAATACCTCACGACGATTTGGGTTCGAAAGACCGATCTGGGCTCGAAGGTTGTCAAGGCGAACCCGACCTTGCTCACGCATAACGGCGAGTTCTTAAGAGACGCGATGGACCGGGTTCGCGTGTCCGAGGAGGAAATAAGTGCAGCCCTTCGCGAGGCGGGCGTTGCGCGCAAAGGACATGCAAACTGGGTGGTCCTCGAAACGGACGGTACTTTATCCGTCATCCCGAAGATGGATATCGATATTGACGAAGCAGATGCTCTGGTAGGCGTTGAAAGACCTCAGACGGTAGGTCGGTGAACTAATATGAATGGCGTACTTGAATGGTCGGCATCGATCGGCGCAATCCTTGCTGCAACCCTTATCGCGATTGACCTCTCGCGCCGAGTAACCGGTTATGGTTTCGTGCTGTTCTGCGTTGTTTCGATATTATGGATCGTATCGGGCATCGTGGAAAAAGCCGTTCCGATAGCGGCCATGAATCTCGCGCTGTTAATCATCAACGCTTGGGGCGTTTGGCGCTATCTTTTCAAAGATGCGCGTGAAACAAAGGATAGTGCGAGCGCACCGAGACAGACCGACGCCGTATAGCCTGGTTTTACCGAGCCCGAACTTACTCGAAAGGCTCGCTCAGCTTCAGCGCCCCCTCCCCGTAAAGGTAGTCGGCTTCAAACCGGGCGTACTCCTTCAACTTTTGCCAGTCATTGACATAAAGCGTGCCCCGTCGCCATTCGGCGAGCCCCATTTCCTTCAAGGCGACTATCGCCCGGTTCGCATGAACCGTGCTGATGCCAGTCATATCGGCAATATCGAACTGCTTGAACGGGGTTCGCAGCGCCTTCTGGGAAGCGCGCCCGACATGTTCGAGACGCGTTTGCAGCTCGCAAAAAATATGAGCGACACATTGCGGCGCATCCAGTTGCTCGAGGATTTGGATCCATTTGCGGTGAACTGCGGCATCAAGTAGCGTTGCGAACCACATGGCACGAGCAATCTTCGGCCGCTCGCGCATGGTTTCGTCAAGCCGGTCATGGCTGACCAGTCCGAGCTTGCAATTGCCTGCCGTGACCACGTTATGGTCCAGCCGCTTCAATGCGAAAGCATGCAGATCGACGAAATCGCCAGGAACGTTAAGGCCGACGATAAATCTGCGATCGTTCTGCTCGATGGTTCGAAAGATGAACCCGTCCACCAGGATTGCACTGATGGTAGCGAACTGCGCTCTTTCCATCACGACTTGCCCATCCGAGAAGACCCGCTCCTCCTGTATGAGTTCCTCGATGTAGCTTTGGTCATCCCTGTCAAAATGCTGCCGCAACCGCCCGCGCAGGAAATTGCCGGTGGTTGGAAAATCAACAAGGTCGGTTCGATCGGATTGGTCTGTGCGAGCCATATCGCAAACCTAAGAGCAACGATTGACCTAAATGCAACCGGTATGTGCCTATTAGCAAGCGCCAGACGTGCTTACGCACAAA
>JAZBPE010000136.1:0-12040 GCA_036353345.1 Erythrobacter sp.
AAAGGTCCGTTTGAAGCGGAACCGATCGAATGGGCACACGAGGCGGTGGCGGCGATGGAATATGCGCGGATCGCCGGCATCCTGCCCGCCTTCATGGTAGATCCGGTGGAAGGGGGGGAGCCCCATCCGCTCCTTGCGAGCGACCTGGCAGCCTATACCGATGCAGGGCAGCTCGATATCGTGACGCGCGCGCGCCTGCCGGTCAAAGCTTGCGGCGATGCGCAGATCATCGCCTTCCGCTCCACCGCCGACACACGCGAACACACAGCGCTCATTATCGGTCAGCAAACGGGTGACCGGGTGCCGCTCGTCCGGTTGCATTCGGAATGTTTGACCGGCGATGTCCTCGGCAGCCTCAAATGCGATTGCGGACCACAGCTCGATGCCGGGCTAGACGCCATGGCCCGGCATGCGCGCGAGGAAGGCGGGTGGGGCATCCTTCTTTACATGCGGCAGGAGGGGCGCGGGATCGGGCTCATCAACAAGCTGCGCGCCTATCGCCTGCAGGACCAGGGCTTTGACACGATGGAGGCGAACCAGCGCCTCGGCTTGCCCGACGAAGCGCGCGATTTCCCGCTGGCGGCGCGCATGCTGCAGTTGATTGGGGCGACGAGGATCCGGCTGTTGACCAACAATCCGGCCAAGCTCCAAGCGCTCGAAGCGCATGGCATTGCGGTTGTTGAGCGTATTCAGCACCAGCTGCCCGACAATCCGCACAATCGGCGCTATTTGCAAAGCAAGCGGGACCGGGCAGGGCACTTGCTGACATGATCGGACCCGATCTCGCTATCACCATTCGTCCCGAAACACCCGGCGACGCGAACGCGATCTTCGCGCTGATCGAAGCGGCTTTTCGCGACACGACGCATAGTGACGGCGATGAACCGCATATCGTCAACCGCCTGCGCGCAAATGGCGAGCTGGCACTATCGCTGGTTGCCGAAGATGGCGCGCGGATCGTTGGCCACATCGCCTTTTCGCCCGTAACGATCAAACCGGTGGCCATCACCGACAAGACATCTGGCTGGTTCGGTCTCGGACCGGTCTCGGTCTGGCCAGAGCTGCAGCATCGCGGAATCGGGAGCGCGCTGATTCGCCGGGGCGTCGCCGATCTGCGTATTGCGGGCGCGAGGGGCATCGTGCTGCTCGGAAATCCGGATTATTACCGTCGCTTCGGCTTCACGCTGTGCCCCGGCCTCACCTATCCCGGCGCGCCGCCTGCTTATTTTCAGGGGCTTGCCTTCGAAACCCCGGTGCCTCGCGGCGAAGTGCGCTATGCCTCCGCCTTCGCAACCGCACGGTGAATTCGCGCTTGGCGCGCGGGGCGCAGCGCGGCTAGGATCGTGCACGAACTGTTACGATCATTCAAAAAGGCCCAATTCCCATGCGAACCACCCCTAAGATCCTGCTTGCCACCGGCATCTGCCTCGCGCTTGCGGCGTGCGGCGACAGCAATGACGCTTCGACCGAAGCGATGCCCGATACGGTCGAAATGCCGGCTGAAGAGGCGCTTGCGCCAGTCGAGCAGGAACCGGTCGATGACAGGCAAGTCGCCGGACCACCCGCAGCCACGCCAGCGCCGCCTGATCCGGTGACGACCGAGGAAGCCGCCGATGCCGCGGTCGATGTGGCCGCTGAGGCCGAAGCGGCGCTTCAGGCCGCGGAAGCTGCCGAGCTAGAGGGCGAATAGGCCGCGGATTTCGCCGATAGACCCGGGCCCTCTCCCGCGAACCGGCCAGCGACGGAGCCGAACCATGAATACCGAACCCAAACACCCGCTGATCGCCAATGACGGGATGGACGATGATACATTCGATCAGTTCGCCGAGCAGCTCGAACGCTATGTCGCCGAACGCCTCATCCCGGCCGAACCGCAAATGATCGAGGCCGATGCCGTGCCGCCAGAGATCGTCGACGAAATGCGCGAGATGGGTCTGTTCGGCATTTCGGTTCCGCAGGACTATGGCGGCGCCGGCCTTAATATGAGCCAGTATGCCCGCGTGGTGAACATCATGAGCCGCGCCGCGCCGGCCTTTCGCTCGATCTTTTCGATCAATGTCGGCATGTTTGCCAGCGCGCTCAAGAACGGCGCGACCGAGGCGCAGCGGGCCGAATGGTATCCCAAGCTGGTCGAAGGCAAGATCGCGTGTTTCGGCCTGACCGAACCGGGTTCCGGCAGCGATTCAGCCGCGATGCAGACCACCGCGACGCCCGATCCCGATGGCAATGGCTGGATCCTCAATGGGACCAAGCGCTACATCACCAATGCCCCCCACGCCGATGTCGCGCTCATCATGGCGCGCACTGAAAAGGACGCGCTGCCCAAGAACGCGCATGTGAGCGCGTTCCTGGTGCCGATGGACACGCCCGGCGTCACGGTTGGCTCGCCGGACAGGAAGATGGGGCAGGCGGGCAGCCACATCGCTGACATCATGCTCGATGATGTGCGCGTGCCCGGCGATGCACTGCTGGGCGAGGAGACCGGTCACGGCTTCCGCTTCGCTATGCAGAGCCTCGACAATGGCCGCATCTCGGTCGGCGCGGCGGCGACCGGCTATGCACGCCGGGCACTCGACAGTGCGATCCGCTACGCAACCGAGCGCAAGGCGTTCGGCGAGCCGATCGCGCGCTTCCAGCTGATCCAGGCAATGCTCGCCGACAGCGAGACCGAGATCTACGCCGCCGAATGCATGATGCGCGACGTGACGGAGCGAGCCGACCGGGGCGAGAACATCCTGGTCAAGGCCGCCGCTTTCAAGGTCTTCGCCTCCGAAATGTGCGGCCGCGTGGTCGACCGGGTGGTGCAAGTCTATGGCGGCGCAGGCTATCTCGCCGAATACGATGCCGAACGCTTCTTCCGCGACGCGCGCATCTACCGCATCTACGAAGGTACGACCCAGATCCTTCAGCTCCAGATCGCCAAGCACATGCTGCGCGAATGGGAGGCGGCGAATGGCTAAGCGCCGATTGCCCCCTCCCCCGCTGGGGGAGGTGGTAGACGCGCAGAGTCTGACGGTGGGGGTTTGCCCGGCGTTACCCCTTCCGCCTCGCTTCGCTCGGCACCTCCCGTCGAGGAAGGCGGCATTGATTGTATAACCTGCTCGCCGACCTTTCGATCGTTGAAGTCTCCAGCTTCGTCGCGAGCCCCACTGCCGGGCTCTATTGCGCGCAGATGGGCGCGGAAGTGATCCGCGTCGATCACAAGGCGGGTGGGCTAGATTACGATCGCTACATGCTGACGAAAGAGGGCCGCTCGCTCAGCTGGGAAAACCTCAACCGGGCAAAGAAATCGGTCGCGCTCGATCTGCGCTCGGATGAAGGGCGCGAGCTTTGCGTCGAGCTTGCAGCAAAAACCGGCCAGTGCATCACCAATCTGCCGGAGAAGAGCTTTCTGGATCACGATGCGATGAAAGCGGTCCAGCCGTTTAGCGCTCCCGACATGGTGAGCTTGCGGATTATGGGCTGGCACGATGGACGCCAAGCGATGGATTTCACGGTGAACGCGGCGTCAGGCTATCCGTTGATGACCGGGCCGGAAGACTGGGACATACAGACCGCCCCGCCGGTCAATCAGGTGCTGCCCGCATGGGATTTCATTACCGGCGCCTATGCGGCCTTCGCTCTGCTCGCCGCGATCCGCCACCGGGATACAACCGGCATGGGCAGCGAAGTGCGTGTGCCGCTTGGCGATGTGGCGATCGGGACGGTTGCGAATTCGGGAATGATGGCGGAAATGCTCTATCGCGGGAGCAACCGTGAGCGGCTGGGCAATGCGATCTGGGGCGCGTTCGGGCGCGATTTTCGCACGAAGGACGGCATGCGCTTCATGGTCGCGGCGCTCACGCCCAAGCAATGGGATGGCCTCGTAGAAGCATTCGGGGTCGCCACGCCCATCGCGCAGCTCGAGGCTGAAACCGGCGCGGACTTCGCGAGCGGCGATCGCCCCCGCTTCGAGCATCGGCATGCGCTGTTCGACATATTCCAGAACGTCGCTTCGAGCCACGATTACAAGGCGCTGGAGGCGCGGATGGCAGCCGAGGGCTGCACGTTCGAACGCTATCGCACGGCATACGAAGCGGCGAACGATCCGGTGCTTGTCGCTGACAATCCGCTGTTCGGCCCCTCGCCCGCGAACCCCTCCGGCTTCGAATATCCCGCGCCCCGCAGCTTCGCCAACCTGCCCGCACGGGAAGCAGGCGATCCCGCGCCAGCGCCGTATCTCGGCCAGCATTCCGAAGAGGTGCTGGCCGAACGGCTCGGCCTGTCAAGCGGCGCGATTGGCAAGCTGGTGGACGCGGGCACCGTCGCGCTTTCGGACGAGGACCGCTCATGACCCGCCGCGCCGCCATCTGCACGCCCATTCGCACGCCCGTCGGCAAATTTCTCGGCGGGCTGTCGAGCCTGTCCGCCGGAGAACTTGGCGCCGTTATATTGAAAGCGCTGGTTGAACGCTCGGGTATCGATCCCGCGCGCGTTGATGATGTCGTGTTCTCTCAAGGCTATGGCAATGCCGAAGCGCCCGCGATCGGCCACTGGTCGTGGCTCGCTGCTGGACTGCCGCTCGAAGTGCCCGGCTACCAGCTGGACCGGCGCTGCGGCTCGGGCCTGCAGGCGGTCGCCAATGCGGCGATGATGGTGGAAACCGGGATGGCGGATGTCGTCGTTGCGGGCGGGTGCGAGAGCATGTCCAATGTGGAGCACTACACGCTCGCGGCGCGCGGCGGGCAGCGCATGGGCGATCTGACGTTGCACGATCGCCTGTCGCGCGGACGGGTGATGAGCCAGCCGGTCGAGCGCTTCGGAATCATCACCGGCATGATTGAGACGGCCGAGAACCTTGCGAAGGATTACGGCATCACGCGCGAGGAAGCGGACGCCTACGCCGTGCGCTCGCACCAGAACGCCGCCGCCGCGTGGGAAGCGGGCAAGTTCGACGCGCAGCTTGTACCGGTCGAAGTCCCGCAACGGCGGGGTGAACCTGTGATGTTCGCGCGCGACGAGGGTTTTCGCGCCGATGCGTCGATGGAAACACTCGGCAAACTCCGCCCGATCGATGGCAAGCGCGATCCCGACGCGATCGTCACGGCAGGCAATGCCAGCCAGCAAAACGATGCGGCCGCCGCATGTCTCGTCGTCGCCGAAGACAAGCTCGAAGAGCTAGGGCTTGAACCCATGCTGTGGTTCGGCGGCTGGGCAGCGGCGGGCTGCGATCCGGCGCGCATGGGGATCGGCCCGGTGCCCGCCGTAGAGCGCCTGTTCGAACGGCGCGGTCTGGGTTGGGACGATATCGACCTCATCGAATTGAACGAGGCTTTCGCCCCGCAGGTCCTCGCCGTACTGAAAGGCTGGGGCTGGAGCGAGGACGATCCGCGCCGCGACCAGCTCAACGTCAACGGTTCGGGCATCAGCCTTGGCCATCCCATCGGCGCAACGGGCGGGCGCATCCTCGCCGATATGGCGCACGAGATGCATCGGCGCGGTGCGAAGCGCGGGCTCGAAACCATGTGCATCGGCGGCGGTCAGGGCATCGCGGCGGTGTTCGAGCGCGCGGCTTGAGCGATTTCGCGGAATGGATCGGGCGCGAGGCCCGTGCAGTCGATCGGCTCGATACAGCGTTGGCCGCGCGCTTTTATGCAACCTTTGACCTGCCGCCGCCTGGCAGCGCGATCATGCCGCAGGGGATTCATCTCTGCCTGTGCACGCCGACCACGCCCACCCGGCAGCTTGGCCGTGACGGACATCCCGAGCGCGATATGAATGCGGCAAGTTTTCTGCCCCCCTTCCCTTTGCCGCGCCGGATGTGGGCCGCGAGCGCGATTACCTTCCACGCCCCGCTCGCCATTGGCGCGACCATCGAACGGGTGAGTCGCATCGCCGCCATACGAGAGAAGGAGGGCGCGAGCGGCCCGCTTGCCTTCGTCGATGTGTCGCACGAAACCCAGGCCGATGGCGCACTCGCGATCAGCGAGATGCAAACGCTGGTCTATCGCGAGGCGGCGGCGCCCGATGCACCGCTCAGCCCGCCGGAGCCCGACGCGGAGCGCTTCGACAAGTCGGAATGGGACGCGTATACCGCGCTTACCCCCGATACGCGCCTGCTCTTTCGCTATTCGGCCCTGACCTTCAACACGCACCGCATCCATTATGATGCGCCCTATGCACGCGGTGACGAGCGATATCGCGGGCCGGTGGTCCATGGACCGCTGACCGCCAGCCTGCTGCTCCAACTCGCCGCCCGCGAGCTTGGCGGAAACCGGCTGGCACGCTTCGCCTTTCGCGGCGTCTCTCCGGCCGTTACGGGCGATCTTTTGCATCTCGCCATGCGCAAGGCCGATGATGACTTCGAATTGGGCGCCTTCGCGAGCGACGGGCGCGCGGTGATGAAGGCGAATGCCGCCACCTGACTTTCATCATTGCGCGGCTCCTCGCGATGATGGTCAGACCGGATAGTTCGCAATCGGCTCCAGCACATCATAATTCTCCTCGACCGGGTCACGGCCAAGTTCGGGAAAGTCGATGGGTGGCGGTTCGATCCGGGTCTCGGGCAGACGATCGAGCAGGTCGCGGATCAGCGTCAGCCGCCCGCGCTTCTGGTCGTTGAAATCAACGAGTCTCCACGGGGCGTGCTGCGTATGCGTTGCCTCCAGCATGCGCTCGCGCGCCTGGGTATAGGCATCATAAAGCTCGCGTGCAGCAAGATCGATCGGCGAGAGTTTCCAGCGCTTGAGCGGGTCTTCGAGCCGTTCGCGCAGCCGCTCTTCCTGGCGGGCCTGATCGGTGGTCAGCCAGTATTTGAACAGCATGATGCCATCATCGACCAATAGTTTTTCAAACACGGGAGCCTGTTCCAAAAAGCGCGCAACCTCACTCTCATCGGCATAGCCCATCACCTGTTCGACGCCTGCCCGGTTGTACCAGCTGCGGTCGAACAGCACGATTTCGCCGCTCGTGGGAAGATGCGAGACATAGCGCTGGAAGTACCATTGCCCGCGCTCGGCATCGGTCGGTTTTCCGAGCGCAACCGTGCGGCACTGGCGTGGGTTGAGCTTGTCGCGCACCGCCCGGATCGCGCCGCCCTTGCCCGCCGTATCGCGGCCTTCGAACAGGACCACGATCCGCTGGCCCGTAACCCGTGCCCAGCGCGCCATGCCGACGAGCTCCTGCGTCATCGGAGCGAGTAGCCTGCGATAATCCCTACCCTTGATTGCCATGGTTCGCTTCCCCCTCGTTTTCCCTTGCCGATCGCGGGTGGTAGTCACAAATAGAGGCTCATGGCCACACTTGCCGAGACCGATACCGATTACCGCGCCCTTCCGGACCTTCCTCAGGACGTGTTCACCGCGCCGCTTGCAAGGCCCGCGCATGTGGGCGAGGACTGGCTTGAGCCTGAGCAAACCCGCTATGACAGCGACGACGACGCAATCTGGGACGATCTGTTCGCGCGGCAGATGGAAGTCCTGCCAGGCCGTGCGGCTTCGGCCTTCATGGCCGGGCTCGACAAGCTGGATCTGGGACGCGGCGGTGTCCCCGATTTCAGGCTGATATCCGAGGAGCTGGACAAACTGACCGGGTGGAGCGTGGTGCCGGTGCCGATGCTGATACCCGACCACGTGTTCTTCTGGCACCTTGCCAACCGGCGCTTTCCCGCAGGCAACTTCATTCGCACGCGAGAGACGTTCGACTACATTCAGGAGCCCGACGTCTTTCACGACGTGTTTGGCCATGTCCCGATGCTGACCGATCCGGTTTACGCCGATTACATGCAGGAATATGGCCGGGCCGGGTGGAAGGCAATGCGCTACAATCGGCTGAAGGCGCTCGGCGCGCTATACTGGTACACGGTCGAGTTCGGGCTGATCGAGGAAGCGGACGGCATTCGCGCCTATGGCGCTGGCATCCTGTCCGGCCCGACCGAGGCGCGCTTCAGCGTCGAAGCGCAGAGCCCCAATCGTATCATGCTCAATGTCGATCGGGTAATGCGTACCGATTACGTTATCAGCGACCTGCAGCCGACCTATTTCGTGATCGAAAGCTTCGAGGACCTGTACCGCCAGACGGTGGAGCGTGATTTTGACCGGCTCTATCGCAACCTCGCGCCGGGCTTCACCTATGCCAATTCAGCGGTGATCGATGTCGATAACGTCGTGACGCGCGGCACTCTTGAATATCACCTGCGCGGCGGGCGCGGATCGGATGCTGCGCCGGTCTGAGCCCTCTGGCGCAAAAAGAAAGGGGGCCGAATTGCTCCGACCCCCGTTCTGATCACGCAAACGTTGCGATTACATTTCGTCGATTTCGTCAGCCGATTCTTCCATGGATTCTTCCATGGCATCGGTATTGTCGTCCATCGCATCGGCCTGGTCTTCGGTAATCTGACCTGCTTCTTCCATGGCATCGACCTGATTGTCGCGCGCGTCTTCCATCTCTTCGATGTTTTCCTCGGCTTCATTTTCGGCTGCGCTGTCACAGGCGGAAAGCGACAGTGCGAGGGCAACGGCACCGAGAGCGGCGAACTTGGGAGTGAAAGTTTTCATTGTGGTGTTTCTCCTGACAACCGGTGCCGACACAGCATGATTTGCGGATCGAGCACAAGCTTGACAAGAGATTAATACCCAACTGGTTCCCGGATATGCCCTCATTTCGCCGCAATTTCGCGTTGCGGGCTGGTAACGGGGATATTCAGGCGTTGGCGCGCCCGGCTGCAACGGCATGAAAAAGTACCAGAGCAATCGTTGCGGCCGCTATCGCGCAGCCAAGCGCGAAAAGTGTCAGCCCGCCGAGCAATGTCCCCTGATTGGTAAGAACGCCGGCCAGCACCGAGGCGATCAATCCGATCGAAACCTGCCGCAGAACATCGCGCGGCGCTTCATCGCGCGAGATCACGGAAGCCAGCCAGCCGGCACTCATCCCAATCACCATCAGTAAAATCAAAGCCATGTTAACAATCCGGGTCCGATGTCCTTCATGGGGTTAACATTTGACAGGCTGAATGGGTTCCACGTCAGGTTTCGCAACGTTTGCGTCAGAAGAAATAAAATAGCGCAAGACCCATTGCGATACGGTAAACTACGAAAATCAGCATCGATGCGCGTTTGAGGAAGTTCATCAGGAACGCCATCGTGGCAAACGCTGCGACGAAGGTCATCGCGCCGGTGATGACCGCCTCGGTCAACAGCGCTCCGTCAGCCTCGAGCAAATCGGGAATAATCAAAATCCCGGCACCCGCCACCGCGGGGATCGACAGGAGGAAGGAGAACCTTGCGGCCTCGAACCTTCGATAGCCGAGCGCTCGTGCCGCGGTCATCGTTACGCCCGAACGGCTGGTTCCCGGCACGAGAGCCAGTGCCTGTGCCAGTCCGACGATCAGCCCGTCGCGCCAGGTCATGTCCTCGAAGCTCTTTGTCTCCTTGCCCAGCATGTCAGCGAGGCCCAGGAGGATGCCGTAGACGATGAGATTGGTTGCGACGAGATCAGTGAAACGGATCGATTCGAGCAGATCGCCCTCGATGATCGGGATACCGATATAGGTTTCGACGAAACCGTTCAGAAAGCCCAGTTTGATCGCTAGGCCGAAGATGACAGCGGGTACGGTGCCAAGGATGATCCACCAGAACAGCTTGCGCCATTCGCGGCTTTCCGGACTGTCTGCAGCAATCCCGATGCTCGCGAAGCCTCCGCGCGCAAGGCCAATCACATCGCGAAAGAAATAGACCATGATAGCCAGCAGCGATCCGACATGCACCGCGATGTCGATCATCGGCCCCTGATCCTCTGCCCCGGTAAAGACCGGCACGAGGATAAGGTGGCCGGACGAGGAAATCGGCAGGAATTCGGTAATCCCCTGCACGACCGCGATGATGAGCATCTGGAGGAAGGTCATGAGCCGATGTCCATGGCAGCGGCGTCGGCAGTGTCAATTCACCGCGAGGTTACGCCGCTTCATTTGCCGCAAATTGCAGCGCGGCCAGCCGCGCGTAAAGTCCTCCAGCCGCCGAAAGCTGGGTGTGCGTACCCTGCTCCACGATCGCGCCGTTCTCCAGCACCACGATGCGGTCGGCGGCGCGCACCGTGGCGAGGCGGTGCGCGATGACCAGAGTGGTGCGGTCGGACATGAGCGCCTCCAACGCCTGCTGCACGAGCTGTTCGCTCTCGGCATCGAGCGCGCTGGTCGCCTCGTCGAGCAGCAGGATCGGCGCATCGCGAAGAAGCGCGCGGGCGATCGCGATGCGCTGTTGCTGACCGCCCGAAAGCTGCGTGCCGCCTTCGCCTAAATATGTGTCGAGGCCGCGGGGGAGGTCGCGCAGGAACCCATCGGCGTTGGCCGCCCGCGCCGCCTGCCATATATCCTCATCGCTTGCATTCCATTGGCCATAACGCAGATTGTCGCGCGCATCGGCGCTGAACAGGACTCCATCCTGCGGCACCAGAGCAAGGCGCTCGCGAATGTCGGCCGGGTCCGCGCGGGTCAATGGCACGCCATCGATCCGAATGGTGCCCGCCTGCGGATCGTAGAACCGTTCGACCAGCTGAAAAATCGTGGATTTGCCCGCGCCCGACGGTCCGACGATGGCGACCGTCTCGCCCGGCTCGATCTCCAGGGTGAAATCCTTGAGGGCGGGCGTGTCAGGCCGGGCGGGATAGCGGAAGGTGACGTTGCGAAAGGAGAGGCTGCCACGGGGGGGAACAGGCAGCTTCTCCGGCCGCGGAGGCGCGGCGATCTGTGGTTTGGCTTCGAGCAGTTCTGCCAGCCTGCTCGCCGCGCCCGCACCGCGCACCAGATCGCCATAAACCTCGGTCAGCGCGCCGAATGCGCCTGCTACCAGCCCCCCGGTAAGCACGAAAGCCGCGATCGTTCCCCCGCTGATCGAGCCATCCGCAACCGCAAGCGCACCGCGCCACATGACCAGGGTGATGCCGCCAAAAACCAGTAGGATTACGATCGATGTCATGATCGCGCGCAGCAGGATGCGCTGGCGCGCCGTATCGAAGGTCCGTTCAACCACCCCCCCGAACCGTTCCGCCTCGCGCCGTTCCTGACCGAAGCTCTGGACGATCTTCATTGCCGAGAGCACCTCGGTCACATAAGCGCCGACATCGGCGACCCGGTCCTGGTTGGAGCGCGAGATGTCACGAATCTTCCGCCCGAAAACGACAATGGGAATGATGACCAGCGGAATGCCGACCAGAAGGCCGAGCGTCAGCCCGGGCGCGAGATAGATCAGAAGCGCAGTGCCACCGATTGCCGTCAGCGCATTGCGCAGCGCTATCGAGATGGTCGTGCCCACCACATTCTCGATAATCGCGGTATCGGAGGTCATCCGGCTGGAGATCTCCTTGGGACTGTTGTCCTCGTAGAAACTGGGTGACTGGCGCATGAGGTTGCGCTGCACCTTCAGGCGGATGTCAGCCACCACGCGTTCGCCCAGCCAGCTCACGTAATAGAACCGCGCCGCCGTTCCGAGCCCCAGAATGAAGACGATCACCAGCAAATACTGGAAGGCGGTCGCGATATCCTGCGACCCGGCCGTCCCGCCGAATGCCTCATCGACGATAACCTTGAACCGCCACGGAACGGCCAGCGTCGCTCCGGCCGTCACCAGAAGCGCGATCAGGGCAAAGGTTATTTCAAGCGAGTATTTCCCGGCTTCGCGGTAGACCATGACCAGCGGCGCGAGCGAACGCCCACGCTCCTCACCCACACCATCACCCCCGGCGCGATCGTCATGCAAAAGCGGATCGGTATCTGGCCGATCCGGCGCGTTCTTGCTGGTGGTTTGGCTGAGATCCCCGGTCATCGCTGCGATCACCTAGCCGTGGCTGCGTGCAATTTCACGTGCAAAAAGCGAAAAGCTCGGTCTGAGGGCATGCGTCGAGCTCTTTGGGTTGTGCGTTGCACAATGGTGCCTTAACTAATTGTGCGACATTACCCCCCGCGCGCACCACTTGCCTGCGCGCCAAAAGCTTCAAGAGGTCGCGCAATGCTTTATCACGCCTACGAACTCCAGCGCAGCTGGCTCAATTCCGCGAGCGCGATGGCCTC
>JAZBPE010000011.1:0-5480 GCA_036353345.1 Erythrobacter sp.
CAGATGCGCTTGCAGGAAGCGGAGGCCGCAAGGCTTGCGACGTTGTTCGCGGATGCCCGCAATACCGATGCCGCGACATCGGGCGCGCCCACATCCTTGCCAAGTGCGCCGACACCGGGGTTGCAAGGACTCTTTCCGGCAGCCGCCGGAGCGGCGCGTCAGCCGGATGCGACCGAGCAGCAGGAGGCGTTCCTGCATCGCGAGGTGGATCGCCGGACGACCGCTGCAGACCGCGTGCAATCCCCACAAAGTCCCTACGTATTGCAGGCTGGGTCCGTCATTGAAGCGGCACTCATCACCGGGTTGCGCTCCGACCTGCCTGGCCAGATCACCGCACAAGTGACCGCGAATGTCTACGACAGCCCAAGCGGGCAGTTTTTGCTGATCCCGCAAGGCGCACGTCTGCTTGGCGAATATGACAGCCGCGTTGCCGCCGGTCAGCAGCGTATTCTCCTCGTCTGGACACGTCTTATCCTACCGGACGGCCGCTCCATCGTGCTCGAACGCGAGCCCGGCACCGACCAGGCAGGCTTTGCCGGAATCGAAGACGGGATCGACAATCATTGGGATCGGCTGTTCTTGGCCGCGGGCCTCGCGACAATCCTGAACATCGGTCTCGAAAGCGGCGAGGACGATGGCGACGAAATCGCGCAAGCCATCCGAGACGGCACCCAGGACACGATCGGCAGAGCAGGAGAAGCCATCGTGCAGCGCCAGCTCGCCATCCCGCCAACGCTCACAATCCGGCCCGGCTTTCCGGTACGCGTAATGGTGACGCGCGATCTGATCCTCGAACCCCAGAGAGAAGTGAGATGAGCAAACTGAAACTCGGCGATATCCGCGACGACAAGCCAGTAAAGCTGACGGTCGAATTGCCTGCGCAAGTGCACCGGGATCTTGCCGCCTATGCGGAGATTCTTGGGCGGGAGAATGGGCAGCAGCACGGACCCGAAAAGCTAGTGGCACCTATGCTGGAGCGGTTTATGAAGACTGATCGGGCGTTTGCGAAGCTTAGGAAAGAGCGCCGTTTCGCTTCGCCTCGATCCGCGCAAGACTGATGAACCGACGCAATGCAGGATTGTCGTTCTCCGGGCGCCACGTCAGAGAGAATGGTACGCATTCTTCCTCGTCGCCGAGTGGGACGAAAGTGACATTCGGGTATTGAACACCACGCCAATGGTCAGCGACGAGGCTAACGCCTAGCTGGAGCCCGACAAGCGCCATGATTCCCTCTCGACCGAGACCGTAGCGGCGCACATGCGCGGCCCTACCGAGATCGCTCACACGACGCAGAATGTAGTCGTGAATTTCAGGCCCGGGTTCTCGGGCGCTGACGACAAAGGTCGCCCCGCGGACATCGTCCCATTGAAGTCGCTCCCGTCCCGCCCATTCGTGGTCAGCCGGGACGGCCAGATAGATCGTCTCTCGCGCGAGAAGCAGGCCGTCGCCGTACACTGGATCGGGTTCACCAGCCGCTACCACCACGTCCATACAACGATGGCTCAAAAGCGTGAAAAGGTGGCTGCGATCGGACTCCATGACACAGAGGTCCACATCAGCGTGCAGACACAAGAATGCCCTCACTAAGTCTCTGAGCGGGCCCTGCGACAGCGAGGCGATAATGCCGACCCGAAGCTGGCCCGCGTCCGCGACGCCGGCCGAGCTCGCGGTCTCTAGTGCAGTGTTCAGGTCATTTAGAATCGTTCGGGTGCTGGACGCGAACGATGTACCCGCCGGCGTCAGCCTCGCCCCGCTAGGACGTCGCTCGAACAAAGAAACGCCCAGCAGATCCTCTAGTCGCCGAACGCGACGACTGACGGCGGACTGACCAAGACCGCTCCGCTTCGCAGCCCTGCGGAAACTCCCGGTCTCGGCAACAACGAGAAAGCTGCGAAGGTGTCTTAGGTCCAGAGTTCCCGTCGCATCAACCTGCGCCATTGGCGCTTGCCGACGTTGTCGCACCGGTCGGCCTCAGCCGATGCGATGGTGAAACGCCGATTCCTTCGTCCCTGTGCCGAACGATACTGTCAAACATTCCACCATACACGAAACCACTGGCCGTTTGTACGAAGTCGTGCGGAAAGCCGGCGTCTATGCCGCTGACATCATCTAGTCGCATGATCTGAGTGTCTTCGAGTATCAGGTCCAGAGATGAAAGGTTCGTTTCGATCTGGTTTGCTCGTGTCGCACCGACAAGTGGAATAACCCCTTTTTGGCGAACCCATGCGAGCGCGACTGACGCCGACGCCACACCAAGATCGTCTGCGACGGCGTCGACTTCCTTAGCGATCTTCAAATTCCTGTCGTCAAGTTCCTTGAACTGCGCCTTGTCGAGTCTGCGTTCTTCGGTCGCATCGCTCTTGCGGGTGTATTTCCCGGTTAGGAGGCCAGACGCCAATGGCGACCAAGCCACCGGAGCGATATCGAGTGTCCGCGACATCGACAGCAACTCGCGCTCCGACGTCCGTTCGACTAAGCTGTACTAGATCTGGTTTGCCACGAAGGCTGACCAACCCCGCAGATCGGCGAGCTCGTTGCAGCGGGAGACAATCCACGCAGGCGTATCGCTGATCCCGACATAGACGACCTTCCCGGCGCGGACGAGATCGTCAAGGCCGCGCATCACTTCGTCATGCCGCGTGGTAAAGTCCCAACTGTGCACGTAGAACAAGTCGATCCGATCGGTCTGCAGACGCCGTAGGCTACCCTCGACAGCCTGCATCATGCTTCGTCGATGATTTCCCGCAGCGTTTGGATCGTCGCCTTCTGGCGCATCCGTATATTTTGTCGCCAGAACAACCCGATCACGCTTTCCGTCGGACAAAGCCGTGCCGAGGATACGTTCGCTTTCCCCGTCTACATAGAGGTTGGCAGTGTCGATGAAATTGCCGCCTGCATCAAGAAAGACATCGACGATCCTGTGGCTCTCTTCCTCGCTCGTTCCCCAGCCCCATGCCTCTCCGAAGGTCATGGTCCCGAGGCACATCTCCGATACCCGGAGGCCGCTGCGGCCTAAAAGCTGATACCTCATTCAAAGTCTCCTTCTTCTATTGGTTTGGATAAGAGCGCATCTTTAGTCTGGCCTTGCTCCAAGCGCGTTCGCGCCTTCCGGCCCTAGGTCGAAGGCGTACGCGAATGCGGCGGGGTCGTAGTACTCGCGGAAAAGAACGATTTTGCCGTCACGTACATGGAAAAGCCCGCCATAGCGCTGCTCGTAGACCCTGCCGGTCGTGAGGATCTCGACCCGGCCTCGATATTCGGCAAAGACCCATTCCGCATCCGCCATCGGATAGAAGACCAAATGGTCGGTGAACGCTGCATCGCCACTTATCTCGGGCCACGCGGCATAGTGGGCGATGATGTTTTCCTTGCCCTCAACGCGTTTCGGGAAGCCTTCTGGCGAGAACGGCATGTCCTGTACCCCATCGTCGGCCCAGACTTCGGCGAAGGCCGTCATGTCCTTTTCTTCGAGCGCGACGAGGAAGGCGCGAACGGTGTCTTGCGCAGTCATGGCGGAGACCTCCATCCCATTGACGCAGGTGTTTTGCGCCGTAGTGAACGTCGGCGGCACCAAGAAAAGCGCCGCCAGCAGGATTGAGCAAATGGTTCGCGTCATTCCGCGAGACGATTAGGTAGCGGCTTCAATGGATAGTGGGCCCAGAAGAACCGGTCGGACTCGTACATGTCGGTCAGAAAGTTCTGCGCCTCGATGATCTGTCCGTCCTCGATTCGGAACATCAGGGCATAGAGCTGGTCGACCTCCGGCTCTGCGCCGACCTGGCTGAACCCCCGATGGATATCGACGACCATGTCGCCCTGCGCTTGGAAAAACATTGGCTCTGCGCCGAAGTTGCCGCGCGCCAGACCTGTGAAGAATGCGATAACCTCGTCGGGTCCTTCCTTGTCGCCGGCCATCGGATGGTGGCCAGGTATACGCCAGACAACCTCCTCGTGCAGAAATGGACGAACTGCCTCCGGATCGCCGGTGGCGTAAGCGGCATAGTAATCCTGAATGAGCTGTACGTTGGCCTGCGGGTCACTTTCTTGGGCGAAGACCGCAACCGGTGAAACGGCTATACAGGCAGCGACAACGATTTGTCTGATCATGGGGATTTCCTTTCCTTTGACGGGTTTGTTTGAGGTTGCGGCTCAGGCGAGTTGACCGCCGGTGACGTCGAGATCGGCGCCTGTGAAATAGGTCGTGGACGGATCGGCGAGAAATAGCACCGCGCGCGCCATCTCCTCGGGCTGCATGATGCGAGGCGTCGTGAAGTTTGGCGCCATCTGCTCGTAGGTCAGGCCCTGCACATCGAACGATCGTTGAAGCATCGGTGTGTCCACAGCGAGCGGCGAAAGCGAGGAAATGCGAATTCCTCTCGCGGCGTTCACTTTTGCCGCCGCCTTTGTCAGCCCGATGACACCGTGCTTTGAAGCATTGTAGTGAGGTGTGTTGCCGAAACCGAGATGTCCTGCGACGGAAGCCATATTGACGATGACGCCGCGTTCCTGCTCGATCAGGATCGGCAGCTCGGCCATCATCGCGTAGGCGACGCCGTTCAGGTTCGTATCGATCATGTCCCTGTATGCTGCCGGTTCCATATCTTGCAGTTCGGCAACCGGAAGGAAGATTCCAGCATTGTTGAAGGCGATGTCGAGCCGACCAAACTGCTCGGCCACGTCGGCGACGAAACGCGCGACCTGGCCATGATCGCGGACGTCGCATTGAACGAATGTGGCTGCACCGCCCGCCTCCTGCGTAACAGTATCACCATTGATCGACGCTGCGACCTCCGCGCCCAACTCCGCACGTCGCCCACAAAAGGCGACTTGCGCGCCCTCGCGAGCGAAAGCGCGTGCGGTGGCTTCACCGATACCGGAAGTTGCGCCCGTGATAAGCACCACTTGGCCCGAAAAGCGTGCAAGACCTTCCGCCACTTCGACGGGCCCTGTCTCGGGAGACATCGTTCCGGCCGCAATCGCGCTTCCAGCCGCGAGACTCGCTGCACCAAGAGCGCCAACTCCAAGCAGAGAGCGCCTCGCCCAATCAATGTTTCTTTCGTTCCTATTGAGACTTGTTTCGTTGCTGTCAGACATTGAAGTCTACCTCCTGAAGTTCGCTTGCAACCTCAGAATAGCCTCTACGCCCGGATCAGTTTTTCAGATTCCAATCATGGTTTTGTTCAATCATCGCGAACTTTGGAATGAACGGTTCCGCTCGCGGACCTCGATCATTACAAGTTACGGATATTCGCTCACTGAAGGGCGGAACGTATCTGCCCAGGTGTCGCCTCGAAGTGAGCCTTGAGGGAACGCGTGAAATGAGCCTGACTCGAGAAGCCGCATCGATAAGCTATTTCCACCAGCGGTAGGCGCGTCCCAGTCAGCAACTCCTTGGCGCGCACGCAGCGGCGCTGCTGAACATACGCCCAAACAGGCTCTCCAACGGTTGCCTTGAATACGCGCGAGAAATGCGCGGGTGA
>JAZBPE010000137.1:0-9375 GCA_036353345.1 Erythrobacter sp.
GGCAGCAGCGGTTTTTCGCCCGTATAGAATTCGACGATTTCGGGCATGAACGAATAAATCGCCTTGTCATCCGAGACCCCGGTGCCCGGTGCGTTGGCGATGGTGATGCCGCCGGAGCGGTAGACATCCATAATGCCCGGCACCCCCAGCACGCTGTCCGGCTCGAACGTCAGGGGATCGAGATAGTCGTCGTCCACCCGGCGATAGAGTACGTCGACCGGTTCGAAGCCGCGTGTGGTGCGCATCTGCACCCGTCCGTTGACGACCCGCAGGTCGCTGCCTTCCACCAGTTCCGCGCCCATCTGATCGGCGAGGAAGGCGTGCTCGAAATAAGCTGAATTGAAGATGCCCGGCGTCAGCACAGCCACGCCTGGCTTCGCGCCGTTCGAACCATCGAAGGCGGGCGGCGCGCACGCGGCAAGGCTCCGGGCCAGCCGCCTCGGATAATCCGACACCGCCTCGACCGAGACCTGGCTGAACAGGTCGGGGAACATGCTCATCATCGTTTCGCGATTTTCAAGCATGTAGGAGACGCCCGACGGCGTGCGTGCATTGTCTTCCAGCACGAAGAAATCATCGGGTCCGGTGCGAACCAGATCGATGCCGACAATATGGGTGTAGATACCGCCCGGTGGTGTGAAGCCCACCATGTGCTGCAGCCAGGCGGCGTTCTGGCGAAACAGCCGCTCGGGCACGCGGCCGGCGCGGATGATTTCGCGCCGGTGATAGAGATCATAAAGGAACGAGTTGAGTGCGCGCACCCGTTGCTCGATCCCGCGCGTCAATCGCCGCCATTCGGCCGCGGTAATGATGCGCGGCACCATGTCGAAGGGGATCAGCCGCTCTTCGGCCTCGTTCTCGCCATAGACGTTGAAGGTGATCCCGGTGCGCCGGAAACTCTCGTCAGCTTCGGTATTCTTGCGCTTGAGCCAGGTGGATTGCTGCGCATCGTACCAGTCGCAATACCCCGAATAGGCTGCGCGGGTCGCGCCTTCGGGGTCGTGCATTTCGTCGAACTGGTCGGGATTGTCCTGCGCCAGTCGTGCCGCCACTTCGCGCTGTGCACGCCCCTGCGCTGGGCCTGAGGCATCTTTGCTCCCGGTCGATTGCTGCTGTGATTGTGCACCCATGACAGGTATGTCGGTTCCCTCTGCTTCGTCGGGTTGTAACAGCGCGTCTGCCAAAGGGAAGCTCAGTCCCGCTCGAGCTCCTCGAGCACTGCGTGGATCGCCTCTTTCGAATAGGAAAAGCCCATATGGGTGCAGCGCAAGGCCACCGCCCGATCCCGCTCGGAAGGGTAGCCGGCAGCGCTGCGCGGATGGATGGCGCCGTCATTTATGCTCCACATCGCAACCGTCTCGACCGGAGGCTTTGTAGCCATGTTGGCTTCGACCGGCGGTTTGTCGACGCGATGACCGGTGACGAACTGGTAGATGCGCCAGACATTGTTTGCGCGCGGACTGCCGGAAAACGGCGAGCCCATCGTGATGACCTTGTCGATACATTCAGGCCGGCGCTTGGCGAGTTCGCGCGCATATAGGCCGCCCAGACTCCAGCCCAACACCACGACTTTCGCATCATAGCGCTCGCATACGCTGGCGAGCCGCTCTTCCAGCTCGTCGAGCAGGTTTTTTCGCGCGCCCCAATTCCAGCCCAGGCCCCAGCGCTTGGTCTTGTGACCGGCGCGCTCGATCTGTTTGGCCATGTAGTGCATTTTGCCCGGATGCGTTGCAAAACCGGGAAGGATGAGCACGATCGCGGGACGGGCGCTCTCGACAATGTCAAAGCGGCGAAACAGGCGCAGGATGGGTTCAGCAAACCAGGTTAGCTCTCCCAGCATGCGCAGGATCTTGGGCCGCGGGGCACGCTCGCTATCAGGCTCAGGCTCGCTCGCCAGCTGAATGCGGTGGGCAAGCGGACTGTCGTCCCAGGAGGGAAACGATAGCTTCGAAGGAGGTGTAGGCTTATTCATCGGCGGTATGCTTGGCACCGATAAGACAATGCGCCTACCCCGCGCCCTGTTCCGTTGCTAAGAATTTTCGCCTAGCAAATCTTTCAACAGTCGCCAATCCGGCGATGCTTGGCGGTGAATTGCATCGTGCCCTCCTCGCCTCCATTGATTCCCCCGGTCATCGTCGCGGTCAGATCGCTGGCCGTCTCACCGACCGTCCCGGAAAACGCCATTCGCATATCGCCATCGGGCGATTTGCACACCATGATCGCGTCCATCTCGCCGTCGTCGATGTCGAAGCGCTCGTAATTGCAATCGCCCTCCTGTCCTTCCTTCATCATGCCTTCCCAGCCGCTATCAACTTCCTCCTGTGTGAGGCAGTATTGCGTGGAGGTCGTAAAGCCTTCACCTCCGGCCATCTCAGCGGGCATGCCGGGCATCTCCATTCCGCTCATGCGTATCGTGGCTTCGTACTTTCCGGCCTTGGGGCGGACCGCGCCAGCGCGATCGACCGCGCGGCCCGCTTCGCTCATGCTGAGAGAGCCATCACCATCGGTATCGGCGTCTCCGGTGGAGGCATCTCCGCCGCCGCAAGCCGCGAGCACGAGGGCTGCCGCTGAGGGTAGGACAAATTTTTTCACAGGTTCTCTCCGATCAGGGTCTGGCCGAGCTACGAACATGCACCGATGCGCTCGTTGCGAACACGAAGTACGATTTTGCCGGGTCCCATCCCCATGTCGCCTGCCATCGTCATTAGCATGTTCGAAGTGGTGGGCGTGCCCGTTCCCGTCAGATTCATGTCGAACGTGCGCCCATCGGCCTTGCATGTGAACGCTGCATCGATGGCACCGTCTTCGACATCGAAGCGATTATACTCGCAATCGCCCTCCTGCGAGCGGGTGGCGATCTCGCGGTAACCCTCCTCTGCATCTTCTGGCGTCAAGCAGAAGCTGAATTCGCGCGACATCCTCTGGCGCATCATTCCGGCAAGCTCCGGCGGTGCACCGGGCATGTCGAAAGATTCGAACGTGATTTGCGAGCGATACTGACCAGCCTGGGGCTTCATCTCTGGCGGTATTTCGGCGGACAGTTCCGCTTCGGTGGCATCCTGTGCGGCCAGTGTCGACCCAGCGGCAGCCAGAGCAAGGCTTGACAAGGCCACACCCCAAACGGTTCGATCAATCATGCAATCCCCCTACCTTTCGGCAAAATCCGGTCGATTGCGGCCCGTCATGTTATCATGGCCGGAGTAGGCAAAACTCGCCCACTTCACAAGAGGCGCTATAGCTCCGATATCGACACGCATGGCAGAACTCGTAATCCGCCGCGGCCTTGCTGAGCCCGAAACCGGCGAAAACTTCACCCCGCACCGCCCCGACCGCCCGGAAAAATCGCTGCCGGGCAAGAAGTTCAAGCTGGTTTCCGATTACGAACCGGCGGGCGACCAGCCGACTGCGATCGCCGAGCTTGTCGGCGGCGCGCTGGAGAATGACAAGACTCAAACGCTGCTTGGCGTCACAGGGTCTGGCAAGACCTTCACCATGGCCAAAGTGATCGAGACGTTGCAACGTCCCGCGTTGATCCTTGCGCCCAACAAGATCCTTGCCGCGCAACTATACGGCGAGTTCAAGAGCTTCTTCCCCGAAAACGCGGTCGAATATTTCGTAAGCTATTATGACTATTATCAACCCGAAGCCTACGTTCCGCGCTCCGACACCTATATCGAGAAGGAGTCGAGCGTAAACGAGGCGATCGACCGGATGCGCCATTCGGCCACCCGTGCCCTGCTCGAACGTGACGACGTGATCATCGTGGCGAGCGTCTCTTGCCTCTACGGGATCGGTTCGGTCGAAACGTATTCGGCGATGATCTTCGACATCAAAAAGGGTGAAAGCGTCGATCAGCGCGAACTCATCCGCAAGCTCGTCGCCTTGCAATACAAGCGCAACGACGTCGCCTTCGCGCGCGGCAATTTCCGGGTGCGAGGAGACAGTCTGGAGCTGTTCCCCTCCCATTACGAGGACACCGCCTGGCGCATCAGCTTCTTCGGCGACGAGATCGAGGAGATCAGCGAATTCGATCCGCTGACCGGAAAGACCACGGCAAAGCTCGACAAGGTGCGGGTCTATGCAAACTCCCACTACGTCACGCCGGGTCCAACGATGAAGCAGGCGGCCGAAGCGATCAAATTCGAGCTCGCCGAACGGCTCAAGGAGTTGGAGGCGGAAGGCAAGCTGCTCGAACACCAGCGGCTCGAACAGCGCACCCATTTCGATCTTGAGATGATTGCCGCCACGGGCAGCTGCAACGGGATCGAGAATTACAGCCGCTTCCTGACCGGACGCCTGCCGGGTGAACCGCCGCCAACGCTATTCGAATACCTGCCCGAAAACGCGTTGCTATTCGTTGATGAAAGCCACCAGACCGTGCCGCAAATCGGCGCGATGGCGCGGGGAGACCATCGGCGCAAGATCACGCTGGCCGAATACGGCTTTCGCCTGCCGTCCTGCATTGACAACCGTCCGCTGCGCTTCAACGAATGGGATGCGATGCGCCCGCAGACCTTCTGCGTTTCGGCCACGCCCGGTTCCTGGGAAATGGAGCAGACCGGCGGTGTGTTCGCCGAACAGGTTATCCGTCCCACCGGCCTGATCGATCCACCGGTCGATATCCGCCCGGTCGAGGATCAGGTCCAGGACTGCATCGAGGAATGCAAGAAGACCGCTGCCAAGGGCTACCGCACGCTCGTCACCACCCTAACCAAGCGGATGGCGGAGGACCTCACCGAATTCATGCACGAAGCGGGCGTCAAGGTCCGCTACATGCACTCCGACGTCGAGACGCTTGAGCGCATCGAGCTGATCCGCGACCTGCGCATGGGTGTGTACGACGTGCTGGTCGGCATCAACCTGCTGCGCGAAGGGCTCGACATCCCCGAATGCGGGCTGGTGTGCATTCTCGATGCCGACAAGGAGGGTTTCCTGCGCTCCGAAACGTCCTTGGTGCAGACAATCGGCCGCGCGGCGCGCAACGTGGATGGGCGCGTGATCCTCTATGCCGATCGCGTGACCGGCAGCATGGAACGCGCGATGGCCGAGACGGACCGTCGGCGCGAGAAGCAGAAGGCCTATAACGAAGAGCACGGCATCACGCCGACCACGATCAAGCGCCAGATCGCCGATATCATCGCCCACACCGCCTCGCAGGACGGGGTCATGATCGACACCGGCGATCCGGACGCCAACAACATGGTCGGCCACAATCTGCGCGGCTACATCGAAGACCTCGAAAAGCGCATGCGAGATGCCGCTGCGAATTTGGAGTTCGAAGAAGCAGGCCGCCTGCGCGACGAAATCCGTCGGCTGGAGAACGACGAGCTCGGCCTTCCCGACGAGCAGAAGAAGGCACCGCGTGTCGGGCGCTCTGACGCCGGAAGACCGGGCACGCGCAAAACGCGCTACGGCAAGATCAGGGCCAAGCGGATGGGCGGGAAGCCGTGATCTGCGCATACAGGTGTTCCAAAGGATCGAAAATTTTAGGGCATTGACGCAAAACTGTAACAGTATGGTGGGCTCGCTGTCATATTAATGCCTATAATTGGCAGCTACTTTTTATGGAGTAGCGCTATTGACCCAGCCCAATAAGCTTTATCGCAACCTGCTCTCCAACCCACGAACGCCAATTGCTTTCCGCGACTTCGAGAAGCTCTTGCGCGCCTTCGGTTTTGAGCATGTTCGCACGCGCGGCAGTCATGCGATCTGGAACCATCCCAAGCTCGTTCGCCCATTCCCAATCCAGCCGACCGGCAAGGATGCCAAGCTCTATCAGGTGCGGGAGTTTCTTGAACTCGTCGAAGGAAACGGCCTATATATGAAGCCGTGACGCAGCCTCATTATCACATTAACCTCTTTTGGTCCTCCGAGGATGATTGCTGGATCGCCGACGTTCCGGACCTGAAACCGTGCTCAGCGCACGGCGACTCGCCAGATGAAACGATCGCCAATATCCAGAATGCTATCGAACTCTGGATCGAAACGGCGCGAGAGCTAGGACGCGATATTCCCGAACCGCGCTATCGTCCGGCAATTTACGCCTGAGAGTTGAAGCGTATCAAAGACGCTGCTTTACAGCGTTGCCATGACAACCAGACTAATCGGCGCCCTTGCTGCCGCTTCGCTTCTCGCCCTCTCCGCCCCGCTCGCCGCTGACGATCACGAAACGGCCGCGTCGCAGGCCGCGCAAATCACCCCCCAAATCCGCGCCACGCAGCACACCGGAACCTTCGGCGGGGTTCGCGTGCCTTATACGGCGACCATTGGCGAGACGATCCTCGAAGGGGATGATGGCGCACAGGAAGCGGTAATTGTAACCACATCCTATATCCGCGATCCGATCGACAAGGCGCGTCCGGTATTTTTGATCTACAATGGCGGGCCGGGTTCCGGCTCGGTCTGGCTGCAGATGGGCGCGTTCGGGCCGAAGCGCGTCGCGATCCCTTCGGACGCGCGCGACGACGGCGCGCCGCCCTATCCGCTGGTTGATAACCCGGACAGCTTGCTTGATGTGGCAGATCTCGTCTTCATCGACCCGCCCGGCACCGGTTTCTCCTACCTCACCGAGGGTACCGATCCGGAGAAATACTACGGCCTGCGCCAGGATGCGCGCGCCGTTGCCGAAGTCATCCGCCGCTGGATCAACGACAATGGCCGCTGGTCTAGCCCCAAATATCTCGGCGGTGAGAGTTATGGTACCAGCCGCACCGCAATGGTCGTCGATGAACTGGAGGGCGCGACCTACAGCGATGTCGGCCTCAACGGTCTGATCCTGATCTCCACGATCCTCGACTTCGCCGCGCGCGAACCGACGCCGGGCAACGAGATGGCCTATGTCGTTACCCTCCCCAACATGGCGGCGGCGGCGTATTTCCACGGCAAGGTCGAGGCACCTTCTGTCGAAGCCATCGCAGCCGAAGCGCGCCGCTTTGCGATCGGGCCGTTCGCCTCCGCGCTGCTGAAGGGCCAGGACCTACCGCCAACCGAGCGCGCGGCGGTGCGCGCGGAGCTGGCGCGCCTGACAGGGCTGAGCGAAACCTATCTCGACCGCGCCAATCTGCGCGTCACGAGCCAGCGTTTTTACAAGGAGCTGCTGCGCGACCGGGGGCTGACGATCGGGCGGCTCGATGCACGCTATACCGGTATCGATTACGACAATGCGGGCGAATACCCCGATGCCGATCCCAGCTTCTACGGCATCGACGCAGGCTACACTGCCGCGATCAATCAGTGGGCGCGCGAGGACCTGGGCTTCGAGACGGACCGCGCCTACAATTCGATCGGGCGGGAGCCGGGGCGCAACTGGGACTGGTCGCTGGAGGAACAGGGGCGCAATGCCTACCTCAATGTCGCGCCCTTCATTGGCAAGGCCATGCGGCAGAACAGCGGTCTGAGGGTCTTCAACGCGCAAGGGTGGTACGATTTCGCCACTCCGTTCTTCGGGGCGGAATACTCGCTCAACCGGATCGGCATCCCGCAGGAGCGGGTGACCTATCGGTACTACGATGCGGGCCACATGATGTATGTGCGCGACGAGGATCGCGCGCAGCTATCCACCGACCTGCGCGCCTTCATCCGCGCGCGATGAGCAGGCCGCGCGATGGGCGTAGAGGGATCGGAACCTACTTACCGGGTGCACCATGCCTTGCGCTGCTGCTTTGCGGATGCGATGTTGACGATGCCGCAACCCGGGTGAAACTGACCGCGCCCGACACATCCGTTCCGCTGGCCCGGTCGGCCTCCGCGCCCATCGCCTCACCCGACACTACGGATGCGATCTGGTCGGTCGCAGGCGAAAATGCGGACCGGGTCACATATGGCGTACCGCAAGAAGCGCCGCTTCTGGCGCTCGAATGCACCGGCAGCGAACCAACCCCGCAACTCGCCATCACGCGCATGGCCCCTGCCGACGAAGGTGCAGGCGCACTCCTTGCCCTGATCGGCAACGGGTATATCGGGCGCATGGCGGTGGATGCGACGCGTATTGACGGGCAGCTGGTTTGGCATGGAGCGCATCCCGCAAGCAGCGAGAACTGGGCGCCGCTCACAGGGTTGGGCGGCGTGACGGCGACAGTGCCGGGCGCGGGCCTGGTGCGAATCGGCGGGAGCGCGCTTCCCCGCGATTTAATCGCCCGCTGCCGCGCCGAACGCTAGCTAGCGCGTCTGTTTGGCCCGGCTCACCAGCGCATCGGGGGCAAGCACCTGCGGCAGGGTCTCCCCGGCATTCCCCGGCTCATACCAAAGGTAGAGCGGCACGCCCGCCGCGCCCTGATCGGCGAGGAAGCTCGCGATCGCCTCGTCACGCCGGGTCCAGTCGCCGACCAGCGCAACCACGCCCGCTTCCTCGAAAGCGCGCGCTGTCGCTTCACGCTCGATTGCGACGCTTTCGTTGACCTTGCAGGTAACGCACCAATCGGCGGTGAACCAGACGAAGACCGGCTGCCCGCTCGCACGCGCCTCAGCCAAGGCGGCGCGCGAGAAGGGTTCGGCGGCCAGCAGGCTCGCGCGCACATCCGGGCTTTGCGCAGCGTAGCTTGACGGCAAGGCAACGCCGCCGAAGACCAGGAAGGGCGCGGCGATGAGCGCGAAGGCAGGCCAGGCCATCTGCCCCTTGCGCTGTAACCGCCCGACAATTGCGAGGGCAAGAACGATGCCAAAAATGGTGACGAGCGCGAACAGGGCAAAGCCGCGACCGCCGAGTTGCGCCGTTAGCCACACCAGCGCAAGGGCGGTGAGACCCATCGGAATAGCCATCAGCCGCCGGAACCGCTCCATCCACGCACCGGGCCGCGGCAGACGCCTGCGCAAGGCGGGCACGAAACCCAGAGCGAGGAACGGCAGCGCAAGGCCCAGCCCCAGCATCGCGAAAAGCAACAGCGCGAGGCCAGCGGGCAGCAGCAGCGCGGCCCCCAGAGCCGCCGCCATGAACGGTCCGGTGCACGGCGTTGCGGCGATCGCAGCAAGGAGCCCGGTTGCGAACGCGCCGCCTGCGCCCCTGCTCTCCAGCCGGGCGCCGCCTATCGCCACCCCCGGCAGTTCGAACAGCCCGGCAAAGTTCGCAGTGATGACGCTCGCCAGCACAAGGAGCGCGAACACGACGGCTGGCTCCTGCAACTGGAACGCCCAGCCGACCTGCTCTCCCGCAGCGCGCAACGCCAGCATGATCGCACCAAGCGCCATGCACGCAAGCACCACCCCGGCGGTATAGGCAAGCCCCTCGCGGCGCGCCTGGCTCTCACCGCCGCCCGCACGCACCAGCGAGAGGGCCTTGAGGCTCAGGATCGGGAACACGCAGGGCATGACGTTGAGGATCAATCCGCCGACAAGCGCACCAAGGATCAGCGTCCAGAACGGCGGAACATTGCTCCCGCC
>JAZBPE010000138.1:0-3400 GCA_036353345.1 Erythrobacter sp.
GATCTTGGGTCATTCGTCGAACAGGCGCAATCCGAGGTCGCTGCAGGCGTTGATTTGCCTTCCGCATCGTTCATCGAATGGGGCGGTCAGTACCAGAACCTGCAACAGGCTCAGCAGCGTCTGCTGATCGTGGTTCCGCTCGCCTTCGGCGTCATCTTGTTGCTCCTGTATTTGGCGGTCGGCGGTTGGGTCCCTGCGCTGGCGGTGTTCAGCGCAATCCCCATGGCACTGGCTGGCGGGGTCTTTTTCCTGGCTATGCGCGGCATGCCTTTTTCCATCTCGGCAGCGGTGGGGTTCATTGCTCTCTCCGGAGTTGCGACGCTGAACGGCCTCGTCATGATCACAGCGATCAAGCAGCGTCTCGAACAAGGCTTGGAACTGGGCGACGCGATCATCGAGGGCGCGATCGCGCGGCTGCGGCCGGTGTTGATGACAGCGCTAGTTGCATCGCTCGGCTTTGTTCCGATGGCGCTTGCGACGGGAACCGGGGCCGAAGTGCAACGTCCATTGGCTACGGTTGTCATTGGTGGGTTGATCACCGCCACCGCGCTCACCCTGTTCGTATTGCCTGCCATTGTAAGCCTGATCTTCGCGAGAAAACCGCGCGCGACCCAGGTTGAGACATCAGCAGCAGCGAGGAGCGACAACTAGTGACACGGAATATCGAACTCGAACTATCGTCGCTTCTCCCGGACATTCCGAGCGACACCGACAGATGTATCGCTCGGCTGCAGTCGTTGCTCAGTTCGCGGGCAGGTGTGCATGGGGTCGAGGTCGTTGAAGGATCGAACAGTGCACCTGCCCAGCTTGCAATATCTTACGATCCCGATCGTCTCACGATCGCGCGGATCAGAGAACTTGCGCACGTAGCAGGAGCGGAAATTTCCGGGCGCTACGGGCATGTTGTGTGGCAAACCGAGGGCATTAATTCGGTGCGCCGGGCGCAGACGGTCGCAGATCTGGTAGCCCGCGAATCCGGCGTACTTGAAGCAAATGCCGATGCGAGCGGAAAGCTGGTCGCCGAGTTCGACCGCCGGCTTACCGATGAGACCGCGATTGCCAATGCGCTGCAAGAACTGGGGGTTTCAATCAAGGCCGACAAAATCGCTGCAAATGCCAGAGATGCTGAAGAACACCGCCATGACGATAAAGATCATTCCGGGCACAGTCACGGCGGCATCTTCGGCGCTAATACGGAACTCTTTTTCTCGCTCGCTTCGGGCGCATTTCTCGCCATCGGCTTCGGGATCGAGAAGCTATGGGACGGGCATCCGGTCTGGCTGCCGCTCGCTTTTTATATAGCGGCATATTTCTTCGGAGGCTTCTTCACTCTCCGAGAGGCGTGGGACAATTTGCGCCTCCGCCGGTTCGAAATCGACAGCCTCATGCTTGTCGCCGCTGCGGGCGCCGCCTTTCTCGGGGAATGGGCCGAAGGCGCGCTACTGCTGTTCCTGTTCAGTTTCGGCCACGCGCTCGAACACTACGCGATGGGGCGCGCGAAGAAAGCTATCGAAGCGCTCGCCGAGCTTGCCCCGGACACCGCACGGGTAAAGCGCGGAACTGACGTAGTTGAGATCCCGGTCGAGGAGCTTGCGCTAGGCGACGTGGTAATCGTGCGTCCGAACGAACGCCTTCCGGCTGATGGCTTCATCCTGGACGGCGTCAGTGCCATCAATCAGGCTCCGGTGACCGGCGAAAGCGTGCCGGTCGACAAGAGCGCGGTTTCGGATGTCGCTTCTGCGCGCGCCAATCCTGACAATCTTGCGGATGACAATCGCGTCTTCGCGGGGACGATCAACGGATCGGGCGCGCTCGAAGTGGAAGTGACCCGGCGATCAAGCGATACGACCCTAGCCAAGGTCGTCCAAATGGTGAGCGAAGCCGAGGCTCAGCAATCTCCTACCCAGCGCTTCACGCAGCGCTTCGAGCGAATTTTCGTGCCTGCCGTGCTCGCTCTGGCCGGCCTGCTCCTTTTTGCATGGGTCGTCATCGACGAACCCTTCCGCGACAGTTTCTACCGGGCGATGGCGGTGCTTGTGGCTGCCAGCCCCTGCGCTTTGGCGATCGCGACCCCGAGCGCGGTCTTGTCCGGAGTGGCCAGAGCAGCGCGCAGCGGCATTCTGGTAAAGGGCGGAGCGCCGCTCGAAGATCTCGGTGCGCTCAAGGCCATCGCGTTCGACAAGACCGGTACTCTTACCGAAGGCGAACCCCGCATTACCGATGTCCAACCCGCGCAGGGCGTATCTGAAAACGAACTGCTTGCGATTGCTTCGGCGGCTGAAAATCTGAGCGATCATCCCCTGGCACAGGCGATTGTCAGGGACGGCAAGCAGCGGCTTGGCGATAAGACTCTGCCCGAAGCAACCAATCTCGAAAGCTTCACAGGCAAGGGCATCACCGCGCTTGTCGGCGGTGAGCGGGTGTGGATCGGAAAGCTCGAAATGTTCGGGCAAGATGGGGTCCCTCCGCTCAGTGCCGAACTGTCGGATGCTATAGAGTCCATGCGCGAGCGCGGGCGGACGACGATGGGCGTTCGCTCGGAAACGCGCGATCTCGGAGCGATCGGCTTGCTCGACACGCCGCGCGCGGCGGCAAAGGCGACGCTCGAAGCGTTGCGCGGCCTCGGGATCACCCGAATGATCATGATCTCGGGCGACGACCAAAGAGTGGCCGATGCGGTTGGAAAGGAAGTCGGCCTCGACGAGGCCTGGGGCAATCTCATGCCCGACGACAAGGTCAAGGCCATCCGCAAGCTTGCCGGCCAGGACAAGGTTGCGATGGTCGGAGACGGGGTTAATGACGCTCCGGCCATGGCGAACGCAACGGTCGGAATAGCAATGGGGGCTGCCGGCTCGGACGTTGCATTGGAGACAGCCGATGTCGCGCTGATGGCCGATGATCTCGCCCGACTGCCTTTCGCCGTCGATCTGAGCCGACAAACCCGGTCAATCATCCGGCAGAACATGATCGTCAGTCTCGGAATTGTTGTCGTGCTCATCCCGGCAACCATTTTCGGTCTCGGGATAGGCCCCGCTGTCGCGGTTCACGAGGGATCAACGCTAATCGTGGTCGCCAATGCGCTTCGCCTTCTGGCGTATAAAGAGAAGGGCAGCACAAAAGACATAGCGGAGAAGCCAGTATGAGCTGCAACGATGACTTCGATCTGGATTCGGCGGACAAACGACGCACATTGTGGATCGTATTGTGGCTCAACGTCGCAATCGCGGTTGGTTTCTTTGTCGTTGCCTATTTTGCGGACTCGAACGCGCTCTTGGCCAACGGGCTCGACAATTCGTCGGACGCGCTTGTCTACGCTCTCAGTCTCCTTGCGCTGAGTCGACCGCGCTCCTGGAAGCGAGGCGCAGCGCGCTTTTCTGGCGTCATGCTTTTGATCTTTGCC
>JAZBPE010000139.1:0-14670 GCA_036353345.1 Erythrobacter sp.
TGACCGACGGTCTTGGCGAGGCCGTTGAAGCAGGTCACCCGGTGGAACTCGCTTTCCTTGGCGGTGTAGCCGTTCTCGTCCTTGTAGGTCTTGCCATCCTTGTCGCGTGCGGGGCGATCGGTGACGACGGTGATCCCGGTGACATTGGTGCCGCCCTTGGTCTCGCGGGTTTCCGGATCGCGGGCGATGCGGCCAGTGAGGATTGCGATATTGGTCATGATGAAAGTTCCTTCAGTTCCTCAAACCGGAGACCATCTCCGGCTTGCGAACATTCAGAAGAAGCAGGGCATGGGAGGACTGCACCGCAGGAGCGAAGCTCCAAAGGGGAACCTGTTCATGACGGGTGGTGCGGGCAGGCAGCGCAGCTGCCAACACGGCCGGAAAGGAACGGGTTGCGGCTCCTCAGCTGACCTGGTTCAGGACTGTTCGCGAAAAAAGCCGGATGGGTATCGGGTGCGGGTCTGAAGGTGCCAAGACCGAGCTGCAATCAACTTACCCCATCGCCCTCCGATGCCGCCAGAAGATCCATGAAGTTGCGGGCTGCCTCCCGGTCTTCCTCGCTTTCGAACGCCACATCGAGATCGGGGGCGGACCCGAACATGTGCAGGAACGACCACAGTGCAAAGCGCTTGCCCCGGTCCTTCTCAAGGCCGAGATCGACCCGGCAATGCTCAATGCCGGCTGCAAAGGTGTCGGGGGCAACCCCGGAAAGGTCGCTGGTGGCAAAGTAGCGCTGTAGCAGATCGTGAAGTTGCATGACCGGTCCATAGTCGGGTCCGCGCCGAATGCACATCCAGGCAATTCAGATATGGATGACGAAGGGCCCTCAGGCCCCGGGAGAGGTACCCAACAGGCCGCGACGATCGACTACGGTGATACGGCGCGCCTTGGCATCGATGACAAGCCGTTCGGTTACACCATTGCCCGGAAAGGCGACGACGTAACGCGGATTGAGCGAAAGCATCTGCTCGTTGCGCTTGAACCCGGCGCGGGCACCAAGCCGACGATCAAGCGAGTAGGTCAGTTGCTGCACTTCGCGGCGTTCAGCCCAGCTCGCTGCCAGGCGATCGGCACCCTTGCCGTCGCCACCATGGACCAGGAAGAGATCGGGAACCGCATCGCGAACCTTGTCCAGCGTCGCCCAGATATTGTCGGCGTAGGCGCGCGCGTCCTCGGAGCTCTCGAAGCTCTGGCGACCGCCGGCGAAGACGACCGGAGTGCCTTCCGGGATCAGGGCGTGACGCCTGTTCTCAGCGCGTGCGCGGAGGAAGTCGCGGGCATCGATCACAGCCGAGGTAAGGTGGCGCGAATGGCTCGTGCGCGAGCCCGAAACAGGCTTCCACGAGGACCCGGTCTCGTCGCGATAGAGTGCTGCCGCAGCCTCGCGCATCTGCTCGAAGGCCAGCATGCTGGCTTCTGCAGCCTGCGCGCGCTCGACCTGCTCTTCAAGATTGCTCGAATGCACTTCGGAGCCATCGGCTGATGCGAGGAGGACCCGGATCTCGTCGCTGGCCCGATCAAGCTGAGCGGACTTCCGGCTGGCGGCACGGTGAAAGAGATTGACCACGCCCCAGGCAATATCCTCGGCATCGGCCTCAAGGGCCGTGTCGGAAAACATCGCGAAAAGGTCGGACCATACGGCGCCAAGCGTCTGGTCGATCGCATCCTGGCAAGGAAAGTCGGTTGCGTTGAATGGGGCGGGCCTGATGCTGAGGCCTGACAAGTCAAGGCCGCTCAATTGATCAATGAAGCTGTCGTACATGGGGTGTCTCCTGATCGGGGGACAAGGAGAGGAGGCACCATTGCCTCGGACCTGTCCGCCGGAGCCCGATCAGGGCCGGGGAAAGGGGCGCGACGCACCGCGTAGCGGGGAACCTGCGGCCCTAGGCTGGCGCGGGCAACACGGGCCGACGGGCCGCAGGTTGCGGCGCGCCCCAACCGGCCCAAGGGCCTCTCCCGGCGGACAGGGATGAGGCAGTATCAGGATCCGGTGTTGCAGATGGATCGGGAGTGCTCGAAGATCGCTTCGCCATTTGAGAACCGACCGACCAGGCGCAACTCACCAAACAGGTCGATGAACCTACCCGAGACTTGGCCAAGCCAGTGCCGTGCTCTCGCCGTTCGTGGGTTGTAGAAATCGGCCTCCCAGTACCGGGCATCGTCGCGCTCGGCGAGCCAGATCGCCGCGATCCCACAATAGGTCGATATGCCGCAATCGGCGAAGGCGTTGCGCAGGAGGATACGGTCCTCGCGGCCGCGCCATCCATCGAAGTCCTCGAAGGATGGGAAGGCTGCCTTTGTGGTATCGATGATCTCGTCGATGAGGCACTCGTAGGCCCAGTCGACATCGTCGTCTTCGCCGTCATCTAGCAGGCGAAAGGCCACCACGGAGCCGGTCGGATAGCTGACGGAACGTCCCATCTCACGGCTCCTCAGGCTGCATCAGCGAGATCGATGTCGGTCTCGCTTTCGTTGGATTGGCATCCACCCAGTTCGAGCAGCATGTTGGCCGCTTCCTCGGCTTTGGCAGCCGCGGTCAGGATCGCACGTTCGTCCGATTTGAGGATCTTGAGCCAGGACGCGATGTAGCTGGCGTGATGGTCGAGGTGGGTGACCGGAAGACCAAGTTCGGCCCCAAGAATGGCTGAAGACAGTTCGGCGATCAGTTCTTCGGCAGCATAGGCGTCGCTGCCGAACCGGTTCTTTAGATCGCGATCGAGCCGCGAAGAATGCCCCGTCCAGTGTGACAGCTCGTGCGCGAGCGTCGCATAGTAGTGGTCGTAGGCATCAAAGAGTTCGGCTCGCGGCATAGTGACCCGGTCGCGAAGCGGCTCGTAATAGGCCTGCGCGCCATGATGGCGCAGGTCTGCGCCCACTTGACCGAAGAAGGCATCAAGTCGGTCTTCGCGCCCTTCGGGCTCCAGCGCGGCAACCAGCGGCTTGGGATGATAGAACTCGGGGAGGCCATCGCACTGGTCGGCGTTGAACACGGCATAGGCCTTGAGCACGCGCCGGTTTTCGGTGTCGGCCTCGCCTTCGGCGTTCTCGACCTCCTTGGTGTAGCTCCTGTAGAAGATCGCGATGGTCGATTTCTCACCCTTGCGGACCTGCCCTCCGATCGCCTGGCACTGGCGATAGGTCATCCAGTAGGGCGAGGCGTAGCCACAGCCGTCGGCTACCATCCACAGCCAGAAGGTGTTCATACCGCGATATGGTGTCCCGCAGGAACGTAACGGCCGCGAGACGGGCACACCGCGCCACGGCTTGACCCAAGGTTTGGTGCCTTGCTCGAGCTTTTCGATAATGGCGGCGGTGATGCGCGCGGCAGGCGATGTCGAAGCTGTGCGGCGGGACGTGGTCATGGAAGGTCTCCTGATCGCCGGAACGAACTTGTCCCGGTTCAGAAGAGCAAAGCTCCCTCCCCTCTCGTTTAAGGAGAACGGCTATGCGCTATCGCGTCAGTCATTAAAGAGTTGCCGACGATCGCCTCAAAGCGGTCATAGGATCAGTCGGCTCGATCTGTCCGCAATGTTCGACAGTCCGGAAAGCCTCCTTTCGGGAGCGCGATTGGACTAGCGGACACTCCCGGTAGCGAAACGGCGCGTTGGCTTTGGCGTCCATCCCGGGAGCTCATGGCCAATTGCGATCCTCCCGAAAGCAGTCGTTTGTTCATCCGCGCTCGTCGTCCAAGCGTCGCGCAGACAACATGCTTTGCTACGCCGACGGAACTTGATACCGTCTCCTATCGGAGGGGTAGCATGAAAGATCTGACCGTCATTGAAGCACAGTTGACGCGCGTCTTGAACTTTTTCCCCCGCGTCGACACCAAGGTCGCTGGGCTCTTCACCGTCAATTCTGCTGTACTGACGGTCAGTGCGCTCAATGTACAAGCTGGCGATCTCAAACAATGGTACATCGCCATTCCCGCTGTTTTTCTGGTCCTTGGCTTAGTTGGGTCATACACATTTCTCTATCGGTGCAACTTTCCTGATCTTGAGGGCGGTCAGGGCAGCCTGATCTATTTCGCCGCAATCCAAGACCGCACGGAAACCAAATTCAAGGACGAGTTCGAAGCGGTTAGCGAGGCGGACTATCGCGCTGACATGCTTGGCCAAGTCTGGCGCAATTCCCACATTCTGTGCGAGAAATACCGGGCCATTGCTGTCGCAATCCGTATTACGCTGGCGACCTTCCTGCCTTTTGCGATCTTTCTGGTGATGACGGCAATCGAACATAGCCGGATACCCATGATTCGCGGGTAATCACATGGCATTGAAAGACGATCTCACGGATGCTGCCGACGGCATCCTTGGAACGGCGTTCGAGGAACGCGAGGGCAAGAAAATACCGACATCGGACGACATCGCCCTGTCGAACGGAGCCGTGAAGCTGGATGCCGCGTTCCTCTATGCCGATCTCGCGGGATCGGGCGTCATCGCAAAGGTTTGTCCATGGGACACAACGGCGAAAATCATCCGCGCCTATCTGGACTGCTCGGTACGCATCATCAGAGCGCAAGGAGGTGAGATACGAAGCTTCGATGGCGATCGCGTGATGGGTGTGTTTATCGGCGATAGGAAGCGAACGGACGCAGTGAAGGCCGCCCTGAAAATTCAGTGGGCTACTGAAAATCTGATTCAGAAAAAGGCGACAGCCCGGTTCAACTCGGTAAAGAATAATGACGTGAAGATCCGGCAAGCGTGCGGCATCGATGTCGGAATCTCCAGAGCGGTTCGCGCGGGCATCCGCAATAACAACGATCTCATTTGGATTGGCCGCCCGCCAAGCTTTGCGGCGAAGCTCTCCGATAATCGGGAATATCCCTACTGCACCTTCATCTCGGCCGCGGTGTATGACGCAATGTTGGACGAAGCGAAGCTGAGCAAAGGGGTGAATATGTGGGAAAAGCGAAGCATGAAGTTCGCTGGCGTTGACGAAGACGTCTACCGCTCAAATTACGAGTGGACGCCGTAACCGCGTTCAACGCACCCTATTTCGACCAGACGATTACCCTCTCAGCGAAGGTGCCGGCTATCGTTCGTTGGCGTGAAGCTGATCCAGAATATCAAGCGCAACCTCCCGAATTTCCTTGGCAACAGCTGGCGATTCTCCTCGGTCCAGCTTCAACGCTATCGAGAGCGGCTCCACTGTCCGGCCTTCTTCGGAGTCGAGCAGTGCGCTCAACTCATTACTAAGGCCAACACGGGCAAGCTCCAGGCTTGTGTCGACAAAGCTCGGGATGAGCTCACGGCGCGTCTCCAATTCCGGCAGTGCGGCACCGAGATGGGCGATCGCCGCCTGGATATCGCCACGCTTGGCTTCGAGCGGCGCGAGAAATAGCCGTGCCTCGGTCAGATCCGGGTCGCGTTTGAGCGCTTCGGAGCCGTCCTCGATCCGGAACTGCAGTTCGCGATCGGTCAACTGTGCACGCGCCAAAAGGCATTTGGGATTGTCGGGGTCAGCCTCCATCGCCCGGCCAATCAATGCCTGCGCTTCGGAAGGCGCAGAGATACGAGCGAGTCCCGTCAGCGCCGATACGCCAATGTCATTCAGGGCTAGGGCGGCTTCGAAATGTTCGCGCGCACCATCCTCGTTATGCCGACGGGCCGCGATGTCCCCCTGAAGTACAAGGCTGCAATAGCAGTCTTCATTTGCGGCAAGTGCCTCGTTCAGCAATTCGAGCGCGTCGTCATCGTCGCCATGATGGACGAGTAGCTCGGCAACTTCGCGCATCGGACCGCATGCACCGCTTTCAAGAACTGCCTCGACGGCCTTCCGCAGTGCCGACTCCGCCTCGGCATCCGAAGCGGATTTCTCCATCAGCAGGCGCGCCAGCCTGACCCAGGCCGGCTCGCCCTCCTCGAGTGTCGTGGCGTGGCGATAGGCCTTCTCGGCGCGATCTCGCTGACGGCTCGCGCTATAAATATCTCCGGCCGCAATCCATGCCCAGGCATCGTCGGCATGCTTTTCCAGCATGGCGTCGACTAACTTGGCAATCGCTTCGAAAGGTTCGCCCAAATTGCGCATGGCAGTGGCCAGCATCCGGTAGATCACAGGGCTATCGGCGCCGGTCGCAATGCTCCGATCTAGTGCAGCGCGGGCCTCGGCAAATTCTCCCTCGGCTGAGAGAAAGGCGCCGAGATCGGCCCAGGCCATCCAATCGTCGCCGTGCTCGGCCACATCCCGGAGCAGCATTATCGCCTCTGGCGCACGACCGGTTCCGCTCAGCAAGCTGGCCAAGAGGTGCCTGGCTTCGGAACGATCAGAATGATCCTCGAGCGCCTGACGAAGCGCTGCCTCGGCTTCATCCTCCTTGTCCTGACGCATCAGGATTCTGGCAAAGTGCGCGGTCGCGTCATCTGTCAACTCGCCGAGCGCAGCCGCCCTGCGATACAAATAGAGCGCACCATCTTCATCATCATTCCGATCGCGCAAACGCGCCAGATGAAGGATCGCCGGCGCGCAGCCGGGGTCGATTTCCAACGCGCGATTGAATGCCGCCTCGGCTTTCTCGGTCTGGTCGGCGAACGACAGCATCAGCCCGTACATCGAATGTGTGCCGGGATTGTCCGGTTCTTGCTCCACGGCGCGCTCGGCCGCCAGAACGGATTCCTCATGTTCGTGGAGTTGAAGATGCGTGAACGCCAACTGTATGAATGGCATCGGGTTTGATGGGGAGATAGCGGCGGCATCAGCGAGCAAAGCCTTCGCCCGGTCGGTATCGTCGCTCTCGAGCGCATCGTGTGCCTCGCGAAGAAGTCTGTCGACAGCGGCATCGCCGTCGCTTTCGTCGAATTCCGCTTCGATCAAGCTTGGCGCGACTTCCGCCGGCAAACCGTCCTGACGCAGCGACTGGAGGAAATCAGCGGGCGTTTGCGCGAGGATACGTGCGCGGACCGTTTCGGGCTGCCCCATCAAAATGGCGTCGAAGGCCCAATGATAGTCGGCACGCTTGGTGGGCTCAAATCGGCAGGCTTCATCGACGAGTTTGGCTGTTGTCGCGACCAGTTCGTCACGATCGTAATATTCGGTCATGAAAGCGACAAGTGCGCGGACCCGGCTCGAAGGATGGCTGCGTCGCCTCATCAGGTAGTAGATATTGAACAGCCGCTCAGCGGCGTAATATAGCGCCGATCGTCCGCGACCTTGCTCCTTGATCACCGAACCGCGGTCGCTCAACCGGCCAAGCATAGCGGAGGCCGTGTTGACATTGACCCGCGCTGCCGCCGCGATCTGCTTTGCGGTGCTCGGATCCCATGCGTCGAGCAGCGCGGCGAACACCTTCCGCTCGACTGCTGGAAGCATGTCGAGCTGGCTTTTGAAATATTCGGTGTTCTGATCGATCAGCTGGTTAAGGTTTTCCATGAGATCGCCAAGCGAAGGCATGCGCATAAAATCCGCAAGAATATGAATTAGTCGCGGGCTGCCGCCGGTCAGAATCTGCAACGGTCGGATGCGGGCACGCGGCACGTCGTGCGTGGTGAGGGAGGCCCATAGCGCATGGCATTCCTCAAGCGTCAGTGGCCGGAGCGGCAGGATGCGATAGCCGTCGAGGGGGCGCCCCGAACACTCGTCGGTCGATTGCGCCACGGAAGTTGCGAGTACGCCGAAGAGCGAATCGTCGGCCAAGGCGGTCAGAAGGATTGAGCGGTCGCTGCCGATCTGATCGTTCAGCAGCATGTGGAAGTTCTCGACGACCACAAGAAGCCGCTTGCCAGCGGCTGCCGCCACTTCGCGCAAGATCTCCAGGCAGCGCTGCAGCAGGATTGTTTCGTCGGCGATCGTCACCGCTTCGCGGTGCCGGGCCTTGAGGTTCGCATCGCCGGCATCATCGGCGAGATAGAACAGACATTCGAGGAAAAATTCCCCTGGCGTGGTGACCGTATAGCTTTCTTCGCCAAGGAAAATCGGCTGCCACAATGCGTGCAGCGTTTCATCGGTCCTGATTTCAGCCAGCACGCGCCGACACAAGGTGGTTTTCCCAGCACCTCGCGGTGCGACCAGAATGACCCGCGGCGCCGCCGTCTCCCCGCGCAGGATCGTGAGCGTCTCTGCAAGCTCGGGTTGTCGAACGATGAAATTCGATACGGCCTCATCATCGGACTGAAAGGCCGGATTGAATTTATACGCCATCGTCAGCGTCGCTCCATGACCTGCACCAGTGAGCACCCCTAGCTGCCATCAATTCTGTTGGCAAACGGAAAAACATGGTTTATGGCTTGCCAACAAATCTGCTGGCAAATCGCCCTAAGCGGAAAATGAACAGGGATTTCAATATCATGGCAAAGAAGGTGTGGAAGAGCGAGACAACCGACAAACGGGTGGCAACCCGCTTGAAGGAGGTCGAGACGGTCGAGATCAAGGACTATGTGCGCGATACCGACCTGCATGGGCTCGCGCGGAACAAGGCGTATCGCGTCGACGGCGTCCATGTTTATGCGGACATTCTCAACTTGGGCGAGATGCTGCAGTCGACCGAGGTCGAGGGCGAGACGTGCCACAAGCGGACCCTTCGCTTTCTCAACCTTCATTATCGCGCCGTCTACCGGATCATCGCCGGGGTGGATGCGATTCAGGTCGATTTTCACAATCAACGGCTGCATCTGGTGGTCGCCAAGCCGTATGGCGACGAAGCCGCGCGCGTGCACAAGGCGGTGGCGATCGGCCAGCTGATTATGGATGTCCTGGCAAAGACCGGCGAGGATGGTGACGACAAAATTCCATCGGCAAAGGTCAGGGTCGGCATTGACACAGGCCTGGCCCTGGCGGTTCGGAACGGCCGGCGTGGCAGTTCCGAGCCGCTCTTCCTGGGCGTACCGGCAAACCATGCCGCCAAGCGCGCCGGGGGCGGAACCAACACCGGCATCTATCTGTCCAACGAAGCGCGCGGCGCCATCGACTTGGATGCGGTGGATGACGAAGATATCAGCGCGCTGACCCCAGCCGAGGTGGGCGATAGCCAGGAAGAAGCGGCGCTCGCCGTGACCGCGGATGGTATCGTCCGGGATTGGAAAAAGGACCTCGAAGCCAATCCGATCGGCAAGTTTTCGTTTAGCGGGCATACCCCGCCGTTCGCCGATCTCGATCTGGAGGTGCTGACGCCTGGCAATTCGCGCCGCAACGACGCGATCTCGGTTTATGCGGACATCGACGGCTTCACCGCTTATGTTGCCAACCATATCGACGACGACGATGATGCAATGGACGTCGTGCGAGCACTGCATGTGCTGCGCGCTGAACTCGACGCCGTGCTCACCGAAGATTTCGGCGGGCGGAAAATCCGGTTTATCGGCGACTGTGTCCACGGCGTCATCGGTGAAGGCACCGCGCAGACTGCCGACACCGAAGCAAGCGCGAGCACCGCAATCCTGTGCGCGGGCGGACTGCGCAGCGGCTTCGTCCGCGCTTTGGAGTTGCTTGAGGACGAGGGCGTCGACGTTGCCGGTCTCGGGATCGCAATCGGATTTGATGCCGGCCCCGTCGCACTGACGCGCCTGGGCATGAAGGGGTCGATGATCCGCTGCGCGACGGGGCGAGCCATCCTGGCTTCGGAGCACGAACAGCGTCGATGCGCCGGGGATGAGACCGCGGTCGGGGCGGTCGCGTATGGATGGTGTTCCAACGCTGGACAGAAGATTTTCGGATCCAGCCGGAAGCGCTCAGGCCTGACCTATGACGTGGCGCTTGAGGAACTCGCCGACGAAGGGGATACGACGGCTGCGGCCGCCAAGGTCGCGAAGGCCGCGATGGCGATGACGCTTCTGGAGCCGATCATTGCCGCGCCGGCCGCTGCAGCGCCGAGCGCATTCCGCTTTCCGAATCGCGATGCCACGCCGACCAAGCCAGCAGGCTTCGCCTGATGTGGTATATGCGTGATCTGGGCCGCCTGGCATCCGAACAGGCAGCCCTTGCCGACCTTGAGAGGCGTGAGGCTTGGTTCACCGTCGCCAGCATCTATTTCGACGATCAGGTCCGGCTCTGCTTCGATGCCGAGATCGAGATCGGCCCGAAGCGCTATCCGATCCGGCTGACATATCCGCAGACATTTCCTTACACCCCGATCTCGGTTCTTCCCCAATCTCCCGAACGATGGTCGGAGCACCAATGGGGACGCGGCGAACTATGTCTCGAATGGGGCCCGGACAATTGGACGCCCGACATCACGGGTGCCCAGATGGTCGAGAGCGCTTACCGGCTTTTGCACGGTGAAACGCCGAATGATGTCGAAGCGCATCCGGTCCTGCCATCGCGCCACGTCGAAAGCCTGGGTCAGCAACTGCGCGCCTCGGCCGTGGGCTTTGTCCTGACCCGGGCGCTTGCGAGCAAGCTCGATGCAACGCCAGGCCCGCAACTGCTGCCGATGGACTTCTTCATGCGCTCGACGACGCACGTAGTGATCCCGCTGACAGTCGGCGATGAGGACCCTGTTTGGCGTGACCCGACGGTCCCGGAAGCCCTGAAGGCATCTAGCCTGACCCTGAAGGGGCATGTCGCCATTCTACCAGCCGGAATGCCGATTCCTGCGCTGGGAACTGCTTCTGGGTTAAAGAAGGCTCTTGCCGAAGCGGGCTGCAGCTATCCCGAGGGCTATGTCTCCGACGTGCTGGATATGTGCCTGGTGCACGCAGATGGCGTCGCCCGTCTGTTCTGGGTGAAGGACGGGGCCGACACCGTCACAGAATTTAAATGCCTTCCCGAGGGCGGCGGCGTTCGCATGGAGCCATCTCGCGCGGCCCTTGGGACCATGACCGTGGGTCTTGTCGGGTGCGGCTCGGCTGGCGGCAAGATCGCGACCAGCCTGGCCCGCAGCGGCGTCGGCAATTTCCTGTTTGTCGATGACGATGTGATGCTTCCCGAAAATCTTGTTCGGCACGATCTCGACTGGGACGCGGTCGGCGATCACAAGGCTGAGGGGCTGAAGCGCCGGATCGAGATGATCGTGCCGGCCGCCAAGTGCACCGTGCGCCGTCAGCAGCTCGCCGGACAGGAGAGCAGCGGCAGTATCGACGGCGTGCTGGCGCTTTTGCAGACCTGTGACCTGATCATCGACGCGACCGCCAATGCGCGCGTGTTTAACTTGCTCGGGTCGGTTGTCGCCGCAGCCCGGAAGCCGCTCCTGTGGCTGGAGATTTATGGTGGCGGGTTCGGCGGAATGATCGCCCGGTCGCGGCCCGGTCTCGATCCTGCGCCGCAGATCGCGCGAGCGCGGATCGAAGCGGTGTGCTTGGAGAAGAACGTCGTCGCGCCGCGTGCAACCGCGGGGTACGGGATCGACGCTTTGAGTGGCCCGATGATCGCCGATGATGCCGACGTTGCCGTGATCGCAGCGCACGCCACGCGATTCGCTATCGACACACTCCTGTCGCCTGGCGAGTCGGCTTTTCCCGTCTCTGCCTATCTACTCGGGCTGAAGGCGGAATGGCTCTTCTTACAGCCGTTCCACACCTTTCCGGTAGACCTCGGCCAACCGGAGCCGGAAGTCACGCCGGCAATGGATCCAAACGGCTTGGCCACCGTGCAGCGCCTGATCAAGGAACGTCATGATCGTAACGCTGCCGCCTGATCTCATCGCGAAGTTCGAAAAAGCGCTGTCGCGCGCCGGCACCCGTGAAATTGGCGGTGTGCTTGTGGGCGAGCACGTCGCAGACGAAGAATTCCGCGTGGTCGATCTGTCGGTTCAGCGTTCGGGCGGAACCGAGAGCTGCTTCGTTCGCCATCCCAAGAAACATCGTCGCTTCATGCGGAGCTTCTTCCGCCGAACCGGCGCCGACTATGCGCGCTTCAACTATCTGGGCGAGTGGCATTCCCATCCCCTATACCTGCCGGTTCCGAGCACCACCGATCTGGCGCAGATGCAGCTGATCGTAGAAGACGGCTCCGACGCGCCGTTGTTCGCGGTCCTGCTCATCATCCGCCTCGACGGCGGCGAGCGTATCGAACTTGGCGCAACGGCCTTCACGCCAGGATCGGCGCCGACGCGGGTCGAGATCCGCGTTGAGCCGAGGCCGGCCGATGATCCGACCCTTTCCGGCAAGCCCACCCTATGGTCTTGGAAGCGGTCAGGCTGGTGGCGCAGGAAAGACATCAACAGGAGGAACGATTGAGCTTGAAGAAACGATATGAGGATCGCGCGGTGTTGATCGACGCGCTGCTCGGCCAGAAGATTATTCGCGGCAACGAGACGATCGCTGCGGCCTTTGCCGATGCCGGCGATTTGGTCGAATTCGCCGCGGGCAAGAATATCATCGAGCAAGGTGACAGCGATCGGTCGGTACATTTTCTGCTGTCCGGCCGAGGCCTAATCATCATCAACGGGGTGCGCCTCTATCACCGCGAGCCACCCTGCACCATCGGCGAGATGTCGGCCATAAATCCCAGCATCGGCCGATCCGCGTCCATCGAAGCGGTCGAGGACGTGGTCACGTTGAAAGTTGGCTATGAGAAGTTTGCCGAGGTCGGCGAAGCGCATCCCGAGATGTGGCGCCTCGTCGCCCGGGACCTTGCTGGGCGGCTCGAACAGAGGAATCGCTTCGTAAACCGTGCCAATATACGCCCCCGGGTGTTCATGATCTGCTCTGCGGAGGCGCTACCGATCGCAAAGTCCATTCGCGTCGGGCTTTCCCACGATGCGGACATTGAGATCTGGAGCGACGATATGATCTTTCCGGCCGGCGGGTATCCGATCGAAGCCCTAGAGGAGCAGGTCAACATTGCAGACTTCGGCGTTGCGCTCTGCGAGCCCGATGATCTCGTCACAGCTCGCGGCAAGACATCGGCGGTCCCGCGCGACAACGTCATCTTCGAGCTCGGCTTTTTCATGTCCCGCCTTGGCCGCCATCGCACTCTGTTGCTGGTGCCGCAACGCACCGATGTGACACTGCCGTCCGACTTCAAGGGTCTGACGCCGCTTCCCTATGCAACTGCTGACAAAGCCAGTGCTCGGGCTGTGGCGCTCGGCCCCGTGATCGATCGGATCAGTGCCATCATCGAGGAAATGGGTGTTCGCGCTTCGCTAATCGAGAAAAATTAGAACAGCCAGGTCAATCGCCGGTCATTGGGCTGCGCCAGCCCGGTTACCATTTGAAGGACGTCGATAACTAAATGCATTTTCCTCGAGGATCGATGTTTCGTTGGAATTGGGGGCTAGTCCCTACCGATGGCGACGTTGTTCCATTCAGCCGACTCAAGGCCGGTAGCGGTGGGGCGGGGAGAAAGCTTCGCAAACATCACTATTTGTCGATCACCTATATGGCGGGTTTCACAGGCCCGGACGGCCGAGTCTGGGCTTACTTTGACGACAAACCTGATGACCCGCAGCCATCACAGCCTGGCTCGATCGCGTATCGCAAACTATATTATTCGCTCCCATCCAAGGATGGCGGACGTGATGACACGTCTTGGGAAGATCATTGGAATCGTGTGGAGACTGTGTGGCCTATCACTGTCGCCGCCGCGCGTGCGAAGCGCCTTTCGCCGGCTATTTCCTTCAATCTACTTGGGATGGTTGCGATCCTAATGGCGCGTGTGCCGGCGGCGCGTGAACGACATGAATATCTGCTGGCACAAAAGATGCGCGCGGAGATCCAGACTTTAGAAGCGGTCGGGGCGCTGCCCGCGGATCTGGCGGAATATGCTGGGAAGCTCGACCACGTCCCCGTTGGCATCAATCCCGAGCAGAGCCTAGCCAATATGCCCCAGGACATTATGGGTAGCGGCGATTTGGCCTTCCGGATGGGCTTTGAGGTCCTCCACAACAAGACCGACTTGCCGTTCCTGACTACCGACAATCCAGTTTGCTTCTACGATCCCGACCAACCAGTTCATGCTCGCATACCCTACCCCGAGGATGGAGAGATCGAGCTCATTTTCCCAATCGATGCAGGTATGGTGCTACGCGGATCGACGCGCCTTCGTCCGGTAAACAGCGTTATGCGGCACCGTGTGCTGAGCGACAAGGCGAAGGTTCGCAAGATCAACAGGACGGTCGCTCAGTTCGGCTATCGGCTCTATATTGCTCGGGACCGCTCTTGCGACGACCTGGTGCGGCATTACGCCGCGACCGTGCCCACGGTGCATGTCGATGTAGAGTTCGAGCCTGGTCATCTGCGAATGATTTGGCGGCATCTATTTGGGAAACGGCCCATTCTGTCGCCCTATGTTGATACCCCAGAGAAGGCTGCGCGATTGACAGAGACTATGGAGCAAGATGGATTCTTTAATTAGCTCCCTCCCTTGTGCGCCCGTAGTCGATACTTGCCACCCGGAACTTGTTCACCCGCTTTCGGTCCTTTCTGAGCCGTATGCCGAGCATCTCGTTTACACCGAGAGGGCCAGTGTCTCGGATGTCTGCTTCCTTGTTTCTCGAGCTGAAAGCTGCCTTGCAGCTACCGACCCAGTTGCCACAATTTCTGGCGGTTGAATGAACGGCAGCTACCGACGGACGATTTCGGGGCTGCGAACGGCGGCTCTGGCGGCGGCTGCAGATACGCTGCCTCAGCACTAAGAATGTCAGGATTCAGGAGTATTGGGACGAACGCCGCACTAGGAGAATACGAAAAGGCGGTCCGTCCCGATTGGGACGGACCGCCCGCCGAGTGACCTGGACCTGTCAGGAGGGGTCAGGCAGCCTGCTCGGCTATCTCATCAGCTGTAACATTGCTGACCGGCTCA
>JAZBPE010000140.1:0-23577 GCA_036353345.1 Erythrobacter sp.
ACCCGCGCCGCCGCCGCCGCCGCCTCCTCCTGCACCACCACCGCCACAGATCACTTTCGACACGCCGGAATTCCGCCGCTCCGATGGTCCGGGATTTCACGGCGCTGATGCCGCCTGGCGTAGCGGGGCAACCGGCGAAGATGCCATTATTGCCGTCATCGACACCGGAATCGACCGCGACAGCCCGGAATTGGCCGGTCGTATTCACTCCGCCTCGCGCGATATCGTTGCCGATCGGGGGGTCGAGCCTGAAGACGATCACGGAACCAATGTCGCACTGGTGGCGGCTGCCGCGCGCAACGGAGCGGGTGTCCTTGGGATTGCGTTCGATGCCGACGTGCTCGCGATCCGCGCCGATATGCCCGGATCGTGCGGGCTGGACACCCCGCAGGATGCCTCGCTTGGCTGCGCTTTCAGTGATCGCGCCATCGCTGACGGGATCGATTACGCGGTGCGCACAGGTGCGCATGTCGTCAATCTCAGCCTTGGCGGTGGCCGCGCGTCGGCAACGGTGCAAGGCGCTGTGGGGCGTGCGGCCGAGGCGGGGGTCGTGATCGTTGTATCGGCCGGTAACAATGGGGAAGATGGGGGCGCAAACCACGATCCGGATCAACCCGATCCATTTGCGCAAAGCCTGCTTGATGCGGGCGGCGGCAACGTCATCATCGTCGGGTCGGTCGATGACAGCGGCGCATTTTCGAACTTCAGCAACCGCGCAGGCAATGCCGCTTCGTCCTTCCTGTCCGCGCGCGGAGAGCGGATATGCTGTGTCTATTCGGACGGCGAGGTCTTTGTCGAAACCATCGATGGGCAGGACTTCGTGACCTTGTATTCGGGCACGAGCTTTGCCGCGCCGCAAGTGTCTGGCGCGGTTGCTTTGCTGGCGCAGGCCTTCCCGAACCTCACTGGGCAGGAGATCGTTGAGATCCTGCTCGATACTGCGCGCGATGCTGGCGCTGGCGGGACGGATGCCGTCTATGGCACCGGGGTTCTCGACATTGCCGCCGCATTCCGCCCTCAGGGAATGACGACGCTCGCAGGCACGCAAACCGCCTTGGGTACGGCCGAGGAATTTGCACTGGGTTCGCCAGCAATGGGCGATGCGCTGGCCAGCGCGGACCTTTCCACCATAGTGACCGATCGCTACAACCGGCCATACACCGTTTCCTTTGGCGAGCGCGCGCGCAGCTCTGCGCCTGCGCCGCGTCTGCGCGCAGCGGTGGAGCGGCGCGGCATCAGCCATGCGGCAAGGGATGATTCGCTCTCGCTCGCGGTCACCGTCGGCGAAGGGACACTGGCGGGGGGGCTCCAATGGTCCGAAACGCTGCGCCTGTCGCCTGAGGAAGCGCTTGGTGCGCGCGTTCTCGCTGCACGTGTGACCGCGCGGATCGCACCCAATCTGTCCGTTGGCTTTGGCATTTCGCACGGGGCGGACGGGCTCGAGGCGCAGTTGCGCGGGGCAGAGCGTCCGGCATTCCTGATCGCGGGCGAGGCAGGCGATCCCGGTTTTATCGAGCGCAGCGACCTTGCCTTCGCGGCGCGGCAGCAATTTGGTGAATGGGGCGTTACCGTCTTCGCCGAGCGCGGACAGGTGCTGCTGGGCCCGCAAAACGCCATCGATGATCCGCGGTTCGGCGAGCGTGTCAATCGTCCGAGCGCCACGATCGGCATGGCGCTTGACCGTAGCTGGCGCGGCTTCGATGCGCGCCTGGGTCTCGCCCGGCTATCGGAGCGCGACACCTTGCTCGGTGCGCAGTTCAATTCCGCGTTCGGTCTCGGCGACGCCCAAACGGTCTTTGCCGACGCTGAATTCGCTCACCGCCCCGATCCGCAATGGCGGCTTGGAGCCCATGTGCGCTACGGGATGACCCAGCCGGGTGGAGCGGCCTTTGTCGGCGCGGATTCGCAAGTCCAATCGCGCGGATGGTCGCTCGACGTGACGCGGCGCAGTACCTTCATGAACGGAGACGCGCTCGGCCTGCGGATCAGCCAGCCGCTACGCGTGAGCGGAGGTGCGATCCAATTCGACCTGCCCACCGGGTTCGACTTTGCGAGCGAGACCGCGATTATGAGTCGGCAAAACCTTACGCTCACGCCCGCGGGCCGCGAGATCATGAGCGAGCTCAACTGGAGCGGTAATCTTGGCTTCGGCTATCTGTCAGGCAGCCTCTTTCACCGCCGTCAGCCAGGGCACTTCCTCCAAACGCCAGACGATCTGGGCGCATTGGTCACCTTCGACACCGCATTTTAAGAAGGCTATTGTGGCATCCCCGCCGCGCGTGCGAATTCATAGGCCCGAAGGGCGAGCGGGGCGACGCGTTCGCTCATGGACTTGGCGTGGGAGGAAGAGGCCGTGCCGTCGATCACCCGCTTCTTGATGCCCTGCATGATGCCCGCGAGCCGGAAGAGGTTGTAGGCAAAATACCAGTCCATCGGTGGCACCGGATAGCCGGTCTTCGCCACATAACGCTCGACCGCTTCGTCCTGCGAGGGGATGCCCAGCGCGTCAAGATCGAGGCCGAGCAGCCCGGCACGGCCATCGGCCGGATTATGCCAGTTGAGCATGAGATAGCTGAAATCCGCGATCGGATCGCCCAGTGTCGACAATTCCCAGTCCAGCACGGCGATGATGCGCGGCTCGTCGTGCGCGAAGATCACGTTGTCGAGCCGATAGTCGCCATGGACGACCGAGCTTTCGTGCTGCGGCGGAATGGTTTGGGGCAGCCATTCGATCAACCGCTCCATCTGCTCCATGTGCTCGGTCTCGGAAAGCTTGTACTGCTTCGACCAACGGGCGATCTGGCGGGCACAATAATCGGTTGGCTTACCGTAATCGCCAAGGCCGATTGTCGCCGGATCGTTTCGATGCAGTTCGGCCATCGTGTCGATCAGCGCTTCATAGATCGCGCGGCGCTCCTCGCGCTCCATACCCGGCAGCGCGCCATTCCAGAGCGAGCGGCCATCGGCCATGCTCATCACAAAGAATTTGGAGCCGAGGACTTCGGCGTCTTCGCAAAGCCCGTATGTCCGGGGGACCGGAAAGCCGGTCGGGTGAAGACCGGTCATCGCGGTGTATTCCCGATCGACCGCATGGGCGCTCGGCAGCAATTTGCCGAAGGGCTGGCGTCGCAGGACGTAGCTTTGGCCGGGCGTTTCGATCTTGTAGGTCGGGTTGGACTGCCCGCCCTTGAACTTGGTGTAGCTGATTGGCCCTTCGAACCCCTCGACATGCGCGTCGAACCACGCGGTCAGGCGGTCGAGATCGAGTTGATCGGCGTCGGGCACGGGAATCGTGCCGACCATTTCCTTGTCGAAATCGATGGTGTCCATGGCTGCATCCATCCCCGCCGGGTGCGCGGCGGAGCTCAGGAACCTGCCCCCGCTGCTGCCATCGCCGCACCGCTAGCCGCCGCGCTGCCGGCGCTCGCCGAGCGGGCGTTCTGGCCGCGAAGGGCGTTGGCGCTCTCGCTCTCGCGCGGTTCGTGCTTGCCGAATTCCATCCGCGCGATCGAGCGGGCGTGAACCTCATCCGGCCCATCGGCGAGCCGCAGGGTGCGTTGGTGAGCATAGGCTGCGGCGAGCCCGTAATCGTCCGACACGCCGCCGCCGCCATGGGCCTGGATCGCATCGTCGATGATCTTCAAGGCCATGTTGGGCGCCTGCACCTTGATCATCGCGATTTCCTGCTTGGCTGCTTTGTTGCCGACCTTGTCCATCATGTCGGCAGCCTTGAGGCAAAGAAGGCGCGTCATATCAATGTCGATCCGGGCGCGCGCAACGCGCTCTTCCCAGACCGAATGCTTGTAAATCGGCTTGCCGAACGCCTCGCGCTCCTGCAGCCGGCGGCACATCTTGGCGAGCGCTTCTTCGGCGACGCCGATCGTGCGCATGCAGTGGTGGATGCGGCCCGGCCCGAGGCGACCCTGCGCGATCTCGAACCCGCGCCCTTCGCCCAGCAGCATGTTGGAAGCAGGGACACGCACGTCCTTCATCTCCACTTCCATATGGCCGTGCGGCGCGTCGTCATAGCCGAAGACGGGGAGGTGACGGATGATGTTCACGCCCGGCGTATCGATCGGCATCAGGACCATCGATTGCTGCTGGTGGCGGTTTGCTTCGAGGTCGGTCTTGCCCATGACGATCGCGACCTTGCAACGCGGATCACCAAGGCCCGAAGACCACCATTTGCGCCCGTTAATGACGTATTCGTCGCCCCCAGAACCGGAAACGCGCTTGATCCGGGTTTCGATATTCGTCGCGTCAGAGGATGCGGTGTTCGGCTCCGTCATCAGGAAGGCGGAGCGGATCTCGCCGTTCATCAGCGGCTCCAGCCACTCATCCTTCTGTTCGCGCGTGCCGTAGCGGTGAAACACTTCCATATTGCCGGTATCGGGCGCGGAGCAGTTGAAGACCTCGCTCGCCCAGCCGATCCGGCCCATCTCCTCAGCGCATAAAGCGTATTCGAGATTGGTGAGGCCCGGCCCGTCAAATTCGAACGTGTCATCGACGTGGTGGTGGCTGTCGTTGCGCGGCGGCATGAACAGGTTCCACAGCCCGGCATCCTTCGCGAGCTTCTTCTTGTCCTCGATGATCTGGATGACTTTCCAGCGATCGCCCCTGGCATCCTGCTCGGCATAGGTGCTGATGTTCGGACGGATATGCTGCTCGATGAAGTCGCGCACGCGGCCCTGCCAGTAGGCCTGGCGTTCGGTCGGCTGGAAATCCATGGGTGTGTCCTCTCATTTCGTCGGGTCTTGGCGAGTTGCTTTGGGCAGGTTGCTTGGGGCGAGTCTGTCGTTCGGCTGGAATCGTGGCAGAGGCACGGCGCTGCGCCAAGGCTTCATTTGTGCAGGAAGGCGTGTTTGGGCATACTTCAGGGGGCGATGCTTTGAGCGTCGGGATCGGCGCGCGCAGCGGCATCGATGGGATGGGCAGGGACGACAGGACGTGTGGGTATGCCCTTGCGGCGAGCGGCAAGGCGCTCCAGCCGCGCTTCGTGCTGCGTTCGGCTGATCGGGAAATTGCCGAGGAAGGTTGCCGCAATCAACGCCAGCATGATCGTCGCCCCGCCATAGGTCATGATGATCGTGGAAACGACCGAGGCTGGTACGCTGCCCGGCTGCGCGTCGGTGGATAGTTGCGCAATCGAGATGATCTGCCCGGAAAGCAAGATACCGCCGCCGGTGGCGCATTTCTGGATCAACCAGTTGCCTGAGTAGAACGAACCCTCCGCGCGGCGATCGGTCTTTTCCTCAAACTCCTCGATGACCTCCGCGATCATCGACGTCGCCGAAATCATCATCACGACGCCCATCGTGTTGCCAAACAGCAGGAAGGTGAAGAACAGGTAGGTCGAGGCCGGTGTGCCCACCTGCGGCCAGGTGCCAAGCAAAAGCAGCATGTAAGGCGTCAGCCCGATACTCATGCTGGAAATGGCCGCGATGGCCGCGCTACGCGGTTTGCCGAAGCGCTGGTGCATCGGTCCCACGATCACGAACATGACAATGACCGACAGGCCAAGAACGAGCGCGAAGATCACCTCCTCGGTCCCGTCGAGCTGCCATACGAACAGGTTGAGGTAAAGCGTGAGCGAGAAGGTCATGCCCTGGCTGATATACGCCGCCAGCGCTCCCCCTGCGAAGATCAGGAACGGGCGCTGGCTGAACGCTTCGAAAATTTCTGCAAACGCTGCCGAAAACGAAAAGGGCGGCGGCTTGGTGTCCGGCAATTTCGCCACCAGGTGATGTTGACCGGCGGCGGATCCGATGACCGAGACCGCCATCAGCACGGCTCCAAAGATCCCGAATGGGAGGTATCCGTCCTGTTCAAGCCGACCTTGCGCGCCCGGCATGAATACCCCGAACGCGAGCAGCATCATGATGAGACCGCCAACCCAGCCCGACAGGAAGCGATAGCGAAACAAGGTCGTGCGTTCGACGTAATCGGTGGTGATTTCCGGTACGAGGCTGACGGACGGGACTTCGCAAGCGGATAGCAGCAGGCGCACCGAAATCGCGATGGCGAGGAGGCCATAGAAGGATGGCGCCTCTCCGCCCGGCGGGGACCAGAGCAGCACCCATACCACCGCCAGCGGGATCGGCGCGAGGTAGAGCCACGGCAGGCGGCGGCCCCAGCGTGTATAGGTACGGTCCGACAGATTGCCGATGATCGGATCGACCACCGCATCGACCAGCAGCGCGACCAGCAATGCCAGGCTCACCAGCCCCGCGTCCATGCCCAGCACCTGATTGTAGAAGATCAGCAGGAAGAACGAAAAACCCGAATCCTTGACCCCGAAAGCCACCGCGCCAAAGCCGTGAACGAGCTTCAGTCTCAGCGGCAAGGGGCCTTCGACGACGCTCATCGCGAAAGAGCCGGCATCGCCGCGGTAGAACCGAATCTAGTCACGCTAGAACTCCCAGAATTTTTTCCCGGCGAGCCTAGGCCGCCTTCGCATTGCGTCAACGTTCCCGCGCTGACGCTACGGCATGGTGAGGGTGTGGAACAGCGCTTGCAGCCAGCCATCGATTCGCGATACCACCTGCATCGACGAGTGGGAGCCGACAACCAACAAGGACATTCAAGTTCATGGCCGATATTGCAACCGATCTCGACACATTCCGCATTCAGACCCGCGATTGGCTCGAAGCCAACTGCCCTCCCGAAATGCGCGAACCCGTCCGCGATGAAGAAGACGTTTATTGGGGCGGTCGCAATGCAAGCTTCAAGAGCGCAGCGCAGAAGAACTGGTTCGAGGCTTGTGTCGAAAAGGGCTACACCGTTCCCGCCTGGCCGAAGGCCTATGGCGGTGCCGGCCTCTCGGCTGGCGAGGCGAAGGTGTTGCGAGAGGAAATGGGCCGGATCAACGCCCGCCCGCCGCTTAGCTCCTTCGGCATCTGGATGCTCGGCCCGGCGCTTCTGAAATTCGGGACCGAGGCGCAGAAACAGCGTTTCCTGGACGAAATCGCGCGCGGGGAAATCCGATGGTGCCAGGGCTACAGCGAGCCAGGCAGCGGGTCCGACCTTGTCTCCATGCAGACCTTCGGCGAGGACAAGGGCGATCACTGGATCGTCAACGGTCAGAAGGTCTGGACCTCCTACGCCGATGAGGCCGACTGGATTTTCTGCCTGGTTCGCACTGATAAGCAGAACAAGTATCAGGGCATCACCTTCATGCTGATCGACATGGCGACGCAGGGTGTGTCGACCAAACCGATCAAGCTGATCAGCGGCAACTCGCCCTTCTGCGAGACTTTCCTCGAAGATGTGAAGGTTCCCAAGAGCTATGGCGAGGATATTCCCGCCTATGTCGGCGAGATCAATCGTGGCTGGGATGTGGCGAAATACCTGCTCGGGCATGAGCGCGAGATGATTTCGGGCGCGGGCGGCGGGGATCGCACCAGCGCAATCGGCGCGGCGATGAAACGGCATGCGGCGAAGACGGGTGACGATCTGGACCCGGTTCTGCGCGCCGAATTGGCCATGTTCGATGTCGACGCGCTTGCCTATGGTGCCATGGGCGAGAAATTCCTCGACGAAATCAAGGTCGGCAAGGCGCATCCTGCGCAGCCCAACATGATGAAATATGTGGGCACCGAGCTCAACAAGCGTCGTCACGAACTCATGATGGCGGCAGGCGGATCGCGCAGTCTCGAATGGGACAGCGAGGAGACCGGCGGCGGCAAACCGGCTCGCAACTGGCTGCGGACCAAGGCGAATTCGATCGAGGGCGGCACCAGCGAGGTCATGCTGAATGTGGTCGCGAAGCGCATTCTCGAACTGCCGGGTTCATAAGCGAAATAATACTGCAACACAGGGCCGCCTCCCCCCGCAGACAGGGGCGGCCTATTCAACGATAAAAGAACGAGAGGAACCCCCGCCCCATGCCCCTGTATCACGATGACGATCAGGCCATGCTCGCCGACAGTGCGACCCAGTTCATGGCCGAGGAAGGCGCTATCGGCAAGCAGCTGCGCCACTGGCGCGATCGTGATTGCAAGGACGGGTTCGGTCACGATTTGTGGGCGCAGTTCGGGGAAATGGGCTTCACCGGTATCCTGGTTGATGAAGATCAGGGCGGGCTTGGGATGGGCCATGTCGAGGCGGGGATCGTGCTCGAAGAAGTGGGGCGCAATCTTACGCCTTCGCCCTTTCTCACCTCCTCCGTGCTTGCCGCAACAGCGTTGAAGCACGGATCGAACGAAGTGAAGGGGCGCTACCTGCCAGGCCTCGTCGAAGGCAAGAGCGTGTTCGCTGTCGCGATTGATGAAACCGCGAAACACCGCCCGGAACGTATCACCACACGTGCTGCAAAATCGGGCAACGGCTTCAAGCTGTCGGGTTCGAAGAGCTTCGTGCTTCACGGTGCCAGCGCCGACATGATCGTGGTCGCTGCCCGGACTTCGGGCAATGACGACGATCGCGAGGGGATAACCCTTTTCGCCGTGCCCAAGGATGCGGCAAACATGAGCCACGATGCCGTCCGCCTCGTCGATACGTCGGTCGCGACACACACGAAGTTCGATGGAGTTGAGCTCGATGGCGACGCGGTCATCGGCGAGATCGATGATGGGCGGCGGATCCTCGATGCCGTCCTGCGTGCGGGTCGTGTGGGAGCGGCAGCGGAAGGCGTCGGCGTGGCGCGCGGGGCGATGGACATGACCATCGACTATCTCAAGCAGCGCAAGCAATTCGGCAAGATGATCGGCGAATTCCAGGCGCTGCAGCACCGCGCGAGCCACCTCTACTCGGAAGTCGAGATCGCCCGCGCTGTCACGATCAAGGCGCAGCAGGTGCTTGACGATGCGGGCATGGATGGCAGCGCGCAGTCCGAAGTGATGAGCTCGGTCGCGAAAGCCAAGGTTGGCAAATCGGCCGGGCTGGCCGTGCGCGAGGGCATCCAGATGCATGGCGGCATCGGCATGACCGACGAATATGATATCGGTTTCTACATGAAGCGGGAGCGCGCTTTGCAGGAATTTCTCGGTGATCAATATTACCACGCCAACCGTGTCGCCGAACTGAGCGGGTACTGAACGCCATGGATATCCAGTCACTCTTCAGCCTCGAAGGTCGTATTGCGCTCGTCACAGGGGGCAGCCGCGGGATCGGCAAGATGTTCGTGCAAGGCCTGCTGGCTGCTGGCGCTGCGCGGGTCTACATCTCCGCGCGCAAGGTCGAGCAGATGGACGCGACCATTGCGCAGTTTGGCGACGATGCCGAGGGAAACCCCCGGGTCATCGGTATCCCTGCGGATCTGTCACAGATGGACGGGATCGAAGCGCTCGCCGATGAGATGGCGAAGCGAGAGGACCGGCTCGACATCCTCATCAACAATGCAGGCGCCGCGTGGGGACAGCCTTATCTGGAGTTCAGCGAGGCGGGCTGGCACCGGACTATGGACCTCAACGTCAAGACGCCTTTTTTCCTGACCCAAAAACTGCACGGGCTGTTGGTGGCGGGCGCCAGGGAGCGGCCAGCGAAAGTCATCCACGTCTCGTCGATCGACGGGCAGCGGATCAATCCGTGGGAAACCTACGCCTATCAGGCTTCGAAAGCGGCGGTCATCCAGCTGACCCGACGCATGGCCGCGCGTCTGATCGACGATAATATCATCGTAACTTCGATCGCACCCGGAGCCTTTGCGAGCGAAATGAACAAAGCCGCAAAAAACGCTCCCGATGCGAGCGCGAAGTTCATTCCGGCCAAGCGGATCGGAAGCGCGCAGGATATGGCGGCGGCTGCGATTTACCTCGCCAGCGCTGCGGGCGATTACGTGATTGGCGAGACGTTGACGGTGGATGGTGGTGTCGTCAACGCCTCGATCCCCCCGCTATTTGGCGATCCGGCCGGCGACAATTGACCCGCTGCGGCTAGTCGGCAAGCAGCGCGGTCAGGCATTCACGCCACCCTTCGAGACCGGAATCGATCGCAGCACCATCGAGCCGCAGCGCGATCGCATCCTTGGGATGCGCCGCGGCCATCATGAACCCATCGCGAAAAAGGACTTCGCGGAAGAAGATTTCCGCGCTTTCCTCGCCACTTGAAAACTCGATTAGATAGGGATGCTGGAATGTCACGGTTAGCCCCTGGCCCTCGCTGCGCCCGTCGCGATGTACGGAAAGGATTGTCTCGGCGTTCCTCTGCCCGATATCGCGCGCGCTGAGTTCCGCGCTGGTGACGAAGTTGATCATGCGCGCAAGCTTCGCCTGGCTCGCCTCGTCGATTTTGCTCGCGATTTCCGCGTTGCGGCACCACAGTTCGAAATTCTCCAATTGCGAGAATTCGCCGCGCGCATAATAGCGCAGGGCGTTAAGCGCGGGAAACAGCGTATCGATCGCCTCGGTATCGTCGGTCAGTGTGATGCTCTTCACGATCTTGCGCGACGCCTGACTCATTAAAATGACGTTGGTGATGAGGTAGAGCGAGACGATCTGTTCGAGCCGTGCGCCGCATCGGTGCGAATTGTCGATGACAAGGGCCAGCTTGCCGAAACTTGCAAGGTTGCGCTCCCCGGTAAATTCGTGAAACAAAGATCCTTCGGACCGGTCGAACATCGGCATGTCGGCAAGGTCGATCGCTTGCTGCATGGTGTGGTTATCTCCGCTAAAAAGGGTGTGTAAGCGCTCAATCGGCGGAGAGGAAGCCCGCAACCGCGCGGCGTCCTTCGGCGCTCGCATAGGAGCCCAGGAATTTCGAATAGGAGATGAAAGGCGCAATCGCCTTCATCGCCGCGCTGAAGCGCGGATCGCTGCGCGCAGCACCCAGTTCGATATAGAAGGTGGGATCGTAGCCGATGCGTGGCAGCTTGAAACTGTCGAGCTTCACGAGATTGATGTCGGACTGGCCGACGACCGCCAGCGCCTTGGCCAGCGCGCTTGCCGTGTGATTGACCTGAATGACAAGCGAAGTGATCGCTTGCGGCCCGTCGCCTGTATGATCACGCTGCACGAGGACGAAACGCGTGGTGTTGTCGGCGCGGTTCGCGATATTTTCCACGAGCACGGTGGCACCGTGAATTTCGGCTGCGAAGGGGGAGCCGATCGCAGCCACCGTCTCGTCGCGGTCGCGCATGATCGTGCGGATCGCGCTCGCCGTGTCGCCGGTTACGCGCTTTTCGGCGCCGGGAAGCTTGCTAGCGAGAAAATCGCTGGTTTGCGCGAAGCCCTGGCTGTGGCTGATGACTGCCGAAATTCGGTCAAGCCCGACATGCTGCACCCCGATTAGCGCGTGATCGACGGGAAGGAAGAACTCCTCGGCAATGACAAGCTCGCTTCCCGCCAGTAGCGGCAGGATCGAAGGAATGGTGCCCGAAGCCGAATTCTCGAGCGGCAGCAATCCGCTGGCAACATCGCCTGCCTCGACCGCGGCGATGATAGCCTCGAAGCCGGGGAAGCCGACCAATGCGCCGTCCGGACGCAGGCGGGTCGCGGCCTGGTGCGAATAGGAGCCACTCGTGCCCAGAAAGGCGATCGTGTTCTCGGTCATGCGTCTTTCGGCCCCTACCCTGCCATCAATTCGCGTACGAAAGGGATGAGCCCGGTCTGGCGCTGCCGCTTCATCCGTTCGGCTGCGAGGATTGCGCGAACCTTCTCGAAGCATTCGTCCACATCATCATTGATGATGACGTAATCGTAGCCGTCCCAGTGGCTGATCTCGCCACGCGCGCGTTCCATCCGGCTGGCAATGATATCTGCGCTATCGGTCGCGCGGCCATGCAGGCGCCGATTCAGCTCCTCGATGCTGGGCGGCAGGATGAAGACCCGCACGACATCCTGCTGGTCCTTCTGAAAGAGCTGTTGCGTACCCTGCCAGTCAATGTCGAACAGGAAGTCCTGTCCGTCTTTCAGTGCGGCACGGATCGCGCCTTTCGGCGTGCCGTAGCGATAGCCGAAGACGTGCGCCCATTCGTAGAAGTCATCCGCCTCGACCATTTCATCGAACTTCGCAGCGGAAACGAAGTGGTAATGGACGCCGTCTTCCTCGCCGGGGCGCGGCGGACGGGTGGTGGCCGAGACCGACAGCTTGATCTCGTGATCGGCCTTCAGGAGCATGCGCGAGAGCGTTGTCTTGCCAGCGCCTGATGGTGATGAAAGGATGAACATGAGCCCGCGGCGGTGAAGCGTGTCCGCAGCATCGGTTCGCATGTTGGTGGGCGGGGCGCTATCGCTCATAGGTCCCGATGCCGCACTTGTGCCTTAAAGATCAAGTGCGCGCGAAATGCGGGGGCCTGCGGCGCGATCAGCCGTCCGCACTGTCAAGGCGGCGACCAGCGCGGCCGCGCTGCACCTGGCGCCCGCGGTCATAGAGGGTCTTGGCCACCAATGCCGAGGCGACAAGGCCCAGACCCGTGCGCGAACTCGCAGCGACCCGACCTGCGCCATAAAGCGCCACAGTTGAAAGGATGGTCCGCCCGTTCAGCACTTCGCGCGCCCGGTCTTCGTCACCATAGCTTGCCTTCGCGACACGCTTTTCGACCGATCTGCGAAACAGGATCGAAGCGCCGCGCACGATGATTTCTGCGATGACGAGATTGGTCGCGGGATTTGGGCTCGGCACCGGCAGGCGCGTATTGCGGGTCGCATCCGTATCAGACGACACAAGCTCGCGCGCGACCGTATCGTTCTTGAGGCGTTTGGGGGACAAGCGATCGCGAGAATGTTTGGCCATAACAGAACTACGCGCGGCGGTTCAGAGTGATCCGAAATTAATGACCGGCGCGTTCACTTGCGCGCTCATTTCTTCCGGCCGAAATCGACTGTCACTACGTTCGAGCCATCATCCTCGCCCGCATTTTCGCCGGCCAGATTGCCGCTTGCGCCGTCATTTTCCGCCGCGTCATGCTCTTCGGGCGCAAGTTCGCCGACCGACGCCTGGAACTGCAACCCGAAATCCACTGCGGGATCGACGAAGGCGGTGATGGCGGCAAAGGGAATTTCGAGCTTTGCCGGGATCTGGTTGAACGAGAGCCCCACGGTGAAGCCGTGATCGTCCGATTGCAGGTCCCAGAACTTGTTCTGCAGCACGATTGTCATCTCGTCAGGGAACCGCTCCTTGAGATGCGAAGGGATCGAGACACCGGGCGCGCCTGTTTTGAAGGTGATGTAGAAATGGTGGTTTCCGGGCAGTTCGCCGCCGCCAGTCTCGATTTCACCGAGCACGCGCCCGACGACGGCGCGCAGTGCTTCCTGCACGATCTCATCGTAGGGGATCAGGCTATCGGGCGTCTCGTCACTCATATTGTGGCGGACGGTGGCGAGACGCGCACGCCGGGTCAAGCGTTTCATGCATACGGCAGTGTGAGTTAACGAAGCTAACCCAATGCCTTCGTTTGGAACTTTCAACCTGTCCTGCTTGCAAGCGGGCGACCGTGATTTATAGGCCTGCAGCGATGGACCAGCAACCAAGCGCCGCGCCGAGAACCGGGACGATCAAGCGTCATACGGCCGAGACCGATATTTCCATCACCGTCAATCTTGACGGGTCAGGGCGATACGAGGTTTCCACCGGGATCGGCTTTCTTGATCACATGATCGAACAATTTGCGAAACATTCGCTCATCGATGTGACGATGCAGATCAAGGGCGATCTGCATGTCGACCAGCACCACACCACCGAGGATTCGGCGATCGCGCTCGGTCAGGCACTGACGCAGGCGTTCGACGACAAGGCGGGGATCGCGCGCTACGGCCATGCCTATTCGCCGATGGACGAAACTCTGAGCCGCGTCGCACTCGACATTTCGGGGCGTCCGTATCTGGTGTGGAACGCAGCTTTCAGTCAAGAAAAGCTCGGCGAATGGGACACCGAGCTGATCGAGCACTGGTTCCATTCTGTGGCGCAGGCCGCCGGGCTGACGCTGCATTGCGAACTGATTTATGGCAGCAACAACCACCATATCTGCGAAAGCCTCTACAAAGGCTTCGCGCGCGCCATGCGCGTGGCGGTAGAACGCGATCCGCGAAAAGGCGGACAGGTGCCCAGCACCAAGGGGCGTCTGGGTGGGTAGCCTTCGGACATCGGTAGCTCCACAGCGCTGCGAGTCGGCGATAAATGCCGATGCGTGAGACCGTCGTCCTGATCGATTACGGTGCCGGCAACCTCCATTCGGTCCATACCGCCCTTCAGGCTGCGGGCGCGCACGTGTGCGTGACCGCGGACCCGAAGATCGTGCGCCGGGCCGAGCGAATCGTCCTGCCCGGCGTCGGCAGCTTCAAGACCTGCGCCAGCGGTCTGCGCGCGGTTGATGGGATGATCGAGGCGCTCGAGCGGCGTACCGTGGATGAAGGCGCCCCGTTCCTGGGCATCTGCGTTGGCATGCAATTGCTTGCGACCCGCGGACTGGAGCATGGTGTGACGCGAGGGCTCGGCTGGATTGCGGGCGAGGTGCGGGCGATCGAACCGTCTGACCCTGCGATCAAGGTGCCGCACATGGGCTGGAACGACGTCGCGCCGATGCCCCACGTGCGCGATCATCCAGTGATCGAGGAGGGCGAGGCCTATTTTCTCCACACCTACCACCTTGCCGCCGATCGGCCGCAGGATATTGCCGCGATGACCGATCATGGCGGTGGCTTCGTAGCCGCAGTCGCGCGCGGCAACATTCTGGGGGTTCAATTCCACCCGGAGAAGAGCCAGGCATACGGAATTGCTCTGCTCGAGCGCTTTTTGGGATGGCGACCTTGATCATATTTCCGGCCATCGACCTGAAGGGCGGACAAGTCGTGCGCCTCGCCGAAGGGGCGATGGACCGCGCGCAGGTCTATGGCGACGATCCGGCGGCGCAAGCGGTCGCCTTTGCTGAAGCCGGGGCCGAACACCTCCACGTTGTCGATCTCGATGGCAGCTTTGCCGGACGCGCGAAAAACGCCGCGGCGGTCGAAGCAATCGTCGAAGCTTTCCCCGGCCACGTGCAACTGGGCGGCGGAATTCGCGATGCAGCGGCGGTCGAAGGTTGGTTCGAACGCGGCGTTGCGCGCATTGTGATGGGCTCGGCCGCGTTGAAAAACCCGCAATTCGTGAAGGACATGGCCCGCGAATGGGAGAACGGGATCGTCGTGGCGGTCGATGCGAAAGACGGTCTGGTCGCGACCGAGGGCTGGGCCGAAATTTCGGACGTGCCTGTGGTCGATCTCGCGCGCCGGTTCGAGGATGCGGGCGTTGCCGCGCTGCTGTTCACCGACATCGGGCGCGATGGGCTGCTCAAGGGCGTCAATATTGACGCGACGCTCGAACTGGCGCGTGCCGTCGAGATTCCGGTCATCGCCAGCGGCGGCGTGCGCGGGCTCGATGACATTCATGTTCTGTCGATCCACGCGCATGAAGGGCTCGAAGGCGTGATCTGCGGGCGCGCTCTGTATGAAGGCCGGCTGGATCTTGCCGCAGCGCTGCAAATGGCGGCGAAGGTTTAGCGGGTGCGCCAGATCGGATGTCTGTTCCTTGGCCTCACCTTCTTTGCTGGCCTGACCGTCACCGGTGGTTCGGTGCAATACGGATTGATCAACGTGGTGGTGTTTCTTATCCTTGGCCTGCTGGTCGAGCGCCTGATCGCCCCGCGCTTCGGTTCGCGGGGGGTTGTCTATGGAATGGCGGGTGCGTTTTTCGCAAGCTTCCTGTGGCCGGTTGCCCTGATTCTTTCTGACGACGAGGGTCTGGTCGCGGCCCCCGTTTCCGGGACCAGCGAAATGAGCGCGTCATGACTGTGCGGATCCGCGTCATTCCCTGTCTCGACGTCGCGGATGGGCGCGTGGTGAAGGGTGTCAATTTTGTCGATCTGCAAGATGCGGGGGACCCGGTCGAACAGGCGCGCACCTATGACGCGGCGGGGGCGGACGAGCTGTGCTTCCTCGATATCTCCGCTAGCCACGAAGGACGCGGGACGCTGCTCGATATCGTTCGGCGGACCGCGGAGGTTTGCTTCGTCCCGCTGACCGTGGGCGGAGGCGTGCGCAGTGTCGAGGATGCGCGCGCTCTGCTGCTGGCTGGAGCGGACAAGGTGGCGGTCAATTCCGCCGCGGTCGCGCGGCCGCAGCTCGTGCGCGAAATCGCCGAGGCATTCGGCAGCCAGTGCATCGTCGCCAGCGTCGATGCGCGCCGGGTCAATCCGAAGGTGTCAGTGCAAGGCGAAGCGCCTGAAACCGGGCCACGCTGGGAAATTTTCACCCATGGCGGACGAACCCCGACCGGGATCGACGCGCTTGACCATGCGCGCCGCCTGGCAAACCTGGGTGCGGGCGAACTGCTCGTCACCAGCATGGATGGCGATGGAACGAAAGCGGGCTACGACCTCGAACTCACTCGCGCGATTGCCGACAGCGTCAGCGTTCCCGTAGTCGCAAGCGGAGGGGTGGGCACGCTCGACCATCTTGTCGAAGGCGTCACGAAGGGGCATGCGAGCGCCGTGCTCGCCGCCTCGATCTTCCATTTTGGCACCCACTCGATCAGCGATGCCCACCGTGCGCTACGCGATGCGGGACTGCCTGCGCGCGGGATCTAGAGATGGCCGAAGAAACCCTCGCCCGGCTCGAAGAGACCATCGCCGCGCGGCGCGATGCCTCGCCGCAGGACAGCTATGTGGCGCAGCTTCATGCACAAGGTGTGCCGATCATCGCGCAGAAACTTGGCGAAGAAGCGGTCGAAGCGGTGATTGCCGCTGTCGCAGGAAGTGACGCGGAACTCGTCGAGGAGAGCGCCGATATGCTTTTTCACCTGATCGTATTGCTGAGTTCGCGCGGGCTTGCCCTCGAGCAGGTGCTTGCGGAACTGGAGCGGCGCGAGGGGCTTTCGGGGCTGACGGAAAAGGCGATGAGGAACACGTAATGGCGATCGACCCGACGCAACCCTACGACGATGACAATGTGTTCGCGAAGATCCTGCGCGGCGAAATTCCCTCGTCCAAGGTGTACGAAGACGATTGGGCTTTTGCGTTCGAGGACATCAATCCACAGGCCCAGACCCATACGCTTGTCATACCCAAGGGGCGCTATGTCAGCTGGGACGATTTCAGCGCCAAGGCGAGCGCCGAGGAGATTGCCGGCTTCGTGCGGGCGATTGGCCACGTGGCACGCGAAAAGGGGATGGTCGAGCCGGGCTACCGCCTGCTCGCCAATACCGGTGCGAACGCGCATCAGGAAGTGCCACATCTCCACGTGCACATCTTCGGCGGCCAGCGATTGGGCCCGATGCTTGCGCGCTGAGGCGAAAGAGCTACCCGTGTCGTCGCAATTCAGGCAGTGCACTGCACACGCCTCTTGCAGCGCGGAACAAGGGCGCTAGGGGCTGTTGGCAGATGGCCTGTCCTCAACCACCCGGCGGCGTGATCGAAGGCGCGCGGCATCTCTACGCGGTGCGGGTCTATTATGAGGATACCGACCTGTCGGGGATCACCTACCATGCCAATTACCTGCGCTGGTTCGAGCGAGCGCGCTCCGACCTGTTGCGTTTGCTCGGCATCAATCAACGCACTGCGATCGAAGCGGGCGAGGGCGCTTACGCGGTAACCGAAATCGCGATAAAATACCTCGCCCCGGCCAAGCTTGACGATGATGTGATCATCTCGACGACCAGTTCCGACATTGCGGCCGCAAGCGTGCGGATGGAGCAGATCGCTCGCCGCGGCGAGGATGACCTTGCGCGCGCTCATGTTCGCGCCGCCTTCCTGACGCCCGAGGGCCGCCCGCGCCGCCAGCCTGCCGAATGGCGCGCGGCCTTCAAGACTTTCATGACAGCAACCTAGCGCCGGAGCGCAAGACCCAATTGTCTCTTCCCCCTCCTTCCGCCAGTGCCGGTGAAGCCATCGGTCCCACCCGGCTCGATCCGCTCGAGCTCTTTCTCACTGCGGACATCGTTGTCCAGCTGGTGATGATAGGATTGATCCTTGCGAGTATCTGGAGCTGGATGATCATCATCTCGTTCTCGATGAAGCTTTCGCGATTGAAATCCCGCTCGCGCGCATTCGAGGATGATTTCTCTGCCCTGCATGAGCGCGCGACCGGGATCAGCGCGCGCAAGCGTTCGGGCATTCCAACTGCGCGGGTTGCCGGGTCCGGACTGGATGAATGGCACGCTTCGACCGCGAACGGGCCGCACGATCCTGCCGCAACCAGAGCCCGCATCGCCGCCGCGATGGAAAGCCAGGTGGCTGAGGAAGCGGACGATCTTTCGGCCCGCCTCAACTTCCTCGCGACCACCGGATCTGTCGCGCCTTTCGTCGGGCTGTTTGGCACGGTGTGGGGGATCATGAACAGCTTCTTCCAGATCGGCGCGCAGCAGAGCGCCTCGCTTGCCGTGGTCGCGCCGGGCATCGCCGAAGCGCTGTTTGCGACAGCTATTGGCCTGTTTGCTGCGATTCCCGCCGTCATCGCCTACAATCGCTTCAGCCAGTCGGTGAACCTCTACGAGGCACGATTGCAGCGCTTTGCTGATCGGGTGCATGCGGATATCAGCCGCGCGATGGACCGCGACTAATGGCGATGGGGCTTACCGGATCGACGGGCCGTCGCGGCCGGCGAGGTCGCCGGGGCGCAATGTCCGAGATCAACGTGACGCCGCTTGTCGATGTCATGCTGGTGCTGCTCATCATCTTTATGGTGACGGTGACGCTGCCGGCCGTAGGCGTCCCGATCGAACTGCCGACCAGTCGTGCCGAAGCGGTCGACGAAGTGCCCGAACAGGTCAATATCAGCGTCGATGGCGAAGGTCGCATCTATATCGAGGATGAAGCGGTGCCCGTCGGCGGCTTCCCCGCCGCGCTCGAAGCGCTCGTCCGGGATGGGGGCGAACCGCCCGCCATCGTGCTGCGGGGCGATCGTAGTCTCGATTATGGTCGGGTGATGGCGGTGATGGGCGAGCTGGGGCGCGCAGGCTTCACCTCGATCTCGCTGGTCACGGACAGTTCAGGCGAGGCGCCCTAGCGCTCGGCACGCATGGCAAAGGCATCCTTCAGTCGCGAAGAGCGCGCCGGTCTGATCATCGCCGTCCTTTTGCATTGCGCCTTAATCGCGGTGCTCGCGCTGCAATTTGCGTTTAAGGACACCGCGCGTGACCCCGCCCCGCGCATTGCCGTAAGCCTCGCAACCGAAGTGGGACTGGAAGCCACCGCGCCCGCCCCCACCGCTGAAAGCAGAGCGGCCATCGCACCGCGGCTGGCCGATACTTCCGTAGCGCAATCAGAGGCCGAGCCCGAGCCGCGTGACGCGCTCAGCGAGGCGCGCCCGCGCGTCGTTGCCGAAGAGCGTCCCACCCCGCGCGCGATCACGCGCGAGCCTGACGAAACCCGCCCGCAACGCCGCCCCGATCCGCGGCCGAGCGCCGCTCCGCGCGAGCGCCGCGAAGCGAGCGGGAGCCTTATTGGCGATGATTTTCTCGAAGGGCAGGGCACCTCGACCCGGACCGACAATACCACCGCCCCGGCTGCCAAGTTCGGTGCGCGCGAGCAGGCAGCGCTTTCGTCCGCCATAACCCGCCAGCTCCGCCCGCATTGGAGCGCGCCGCAAGGCGTCGATGTCGAGAAGCTGGTGACGATCGTTGCTTGGGATCTCAGCCAGGACGGTACGCTCAAGGGCCGCCCGCGCGTTGTCTCGCAGCGCGGGATCAACGCAGCGAACCGTGCGCAAGCCCAGCGGCATGGCGAGCTTGCGATCCGGGCTGTTCAGCTTGCCGCCCCTTTCAATCTTCCCGAAGCGTTCTATTCTCGCTGGCAACGGCTCGAATGGGAATTCGACAGAAGGCTTTAACAGATGAAACTCCTGGCTCTCTCACTTTCGCTACTGGCAGTCGCCGCACCGTTTTCGGCGCCGCTTTCTGCACAGGATCAGGACCTTGGCGAGCCGCTGGCCGAAGGCGGCTCGGTCGAGAGCGTAACAGTCGAGGGAGAGGACACCGCTGGACCATTGCGTGGTACGGTGACCGACGAAAACGACTGGCGCGATCTTGGCATTGCGATCCCCGCATTTGCGACTGACCGCGACCGTGCCACCGCCGCGAATGCGAGCGGCACCGCGGCTCTGGGGCTCGAGGTCGCGCGGGTCATCACCGCAAACCTGCGCAATAACGGCATCTTCAAGCCGACCGGGCCGGACAGCCTGCCTCGGCCGCCATTTCCCCAAATCACAGCGCCCAGTTGGGGTAGCTGGAGCGGGCGCGGGGCGGAGATGCTGGTCCACGGCTATGTCCAGGCGCGCGACGATGGTCGCCTGATCGTTGGCTGCTACCTTTACGATGTTGCCCTGCGCGATGAGCTGGTTCGCGAGGGCTGGGTGGTGCGCCCTGCGGACTGGCGGCGCGCGGCGCATAAATGCTCCGATCTTATCTATGCGCGGCTGACGGGTGAAGATCCGTTCTTCGACAGCCGTATCGCCTATATCGCTGAGACCGGTCCCAAGGATAAGCGGGTCAAGCAGCTGGCGGTGATGGATAGCGACGGGGCAAACCATCGCTTCCTAACGCTCGGCAGCGCGACCGCGCTAACGCCGCGCTATTCGCCGGACTATTCAAAGCTTCTGTATCTGTCCTACGTCGACGGTAATCCGCGCATCTACGTTTACGATATCGGCAGCGGGAGCCAGACCCTGGTGACGCAGAATGCGAGCCCCACGCTCGCCCCGCGCTGGTCGCCCGATGGCCGGCACATCCTTTATTCAATGGCGGTAGCGGGCAATACCGATATCTACCGCGTGCCAGTAACCGGGGGACGCAGCGTGCGGCTGACTGATACGCCCGGCATCGATATTGGTGGTTCCTATTCACCCGACGGCAGCCGCATCGTGTTCGAAAGCGACCGTTCCGGCTCTCAACAATGCTACATCATGGATGCCGATGGATCGAACCAGCGGCGCATCACCTTCTTCGGCGGGCGCTGCGCGACCCCTGAATGGAGCCCGCGCGGCGATCAGATCGCGTTCACGCGGATCGCGGGTGATTTCAACATCGCCGTAATGAGCCCATCCGGCCAGAACCTGCGCGTCCTCACTGATGGCTGGCAGGATGAAGCGCCAACCTGGGCGCCCAATGGCCGGATCATCCAGTTCTTCCGCACTACACGCGATGCCGGGCGATCCTCACTCTGGCAGGTCGATCTCACAGGGCGCAACGAGCGGCGTTTGCCCACACCCGTTGATGCATCGGATCCTGCCTGGGGACCTATTCGCCCTTAGGCGCGTATCGAATAGCGCACCCTTGGTTGCATTAAACCGGACTGACCCGGACTTACAGGGAGACCTTGTCTATGACCATCTTTAGCCCGCGCTTTGCTACAGTCGCACTTCTGACTTCCGCTATCGCGCTCGGTGCATGTTCACGCGAGGCGCCAGAGGAACTGCCGCCACCGCCGCAGGAAACGACTTCGACCGCCACGCCCCCACCCACGCAGGAGACGGGCCGGGCGATCGGCACGCAAGGTCACTTCGAGGATGCCGTCGGCGGTTCGGCGGTCGTTTATTTCGATACCGATCGTTTCAACATCGACAGCACCGATGCCTCCGCGCTTCAGACACAAGCGCAGTACTTCGCACAATTTCCACAGATCCGCTTCACGATCGAGGGGCATACGGACGAGCGTGGAACGCGCGAATACAACCTCGCGCTGGGCGAACGCAGAGCCGACGCGGCAAAGAACTACCTCGTCAGCCTAGGCGTTTCCCCCGACCGCATTCGAACGGTGAGCTATGGCAAGGAACGCCCCGTGGCACTGGGATCGAACCCTGAAGCGTGGTCGCAGAACCGCCGCGCGGCGAGCGTTATCATCAACTAAGCGCGTACAAGCGCCAGCCGATCAACCGCCGACCGGGTCTATTACTCGGTCGGCACTTGCGAGCGATGGTTGGTGAGCGTTGCTAACAGCTTCCGGTATCCCTCCGACCCGCGTAACCATTACGAACGCAAGCATGGCGAGCATGCTGGTCAAGCTGGCGATCGTAAGTGGGCGGCTCATCGAAACTCCCGAAGCATATCGTGCTCCGGCGCGGTAATAGGGCGGAGCGGTAAAAGAAGCGTTGCGATGCAACATTTCATATCGCAACCGGTTCCCATGCCTTTCCATCGGAGGCGATCGCCTTTAGACGAAGAGTGTGCTGCACTCGATCAACATCGCCGCTCGGCCCGAACGGGGTCTGCCCGCATGAGCCGCGCCCGGCGCTCCAACGACTGGGGCTTTCCGCGCTGGCGGGGCTACGAGGCCTCACGCGAGGCCGCCGAGGTGCGCCTGTGCGACCGAGCGGGCTGTAACGAGCCCGGGGATTGCCCTGCGCCCAAGGCTCCCAACAGCCCTGAGCGGTGGTATTTCTGTCAGACCCATGCAGCGGAATACAACCGGAAGTGGGATTATTTCGAAGGGCTCGACAAGGCTGAAAAGCAGGCCCGTGCAAGTGCCGAGCGCGCTGAAAGTGCGGGCTATGCCGAAGCGTCCCATTATAGCTGGGCCGGCTCGGGCGATGGCTCACGCTCAGCCGACGAAATGCGCGCACTTGACGTTCTGGAGCTCGAAGCGGACGCTGACTTCGCAGCGGTGAAGAAAGCCTACCGCGCCAAGGCCAAGCAAGTGCACCCCGACGTAAAGCCGGGCGACGAGGAGGCCGCTCAGGAGTTCCAGACGCTGCAAGTCGCCTACGACGTCCTGCGCATGGCCGAAGAACGGCGCGAATGGCGGGGCTGACCGTACGCCCGATATGCAGAGCGAAGATATCCCACGCAATCGCAAGGCAGACTTCGGAGCACAGGCGAAGGTGAGTTGTCTGCTGTGGGATGTTTTGCCGACTGTCCGGTTTGGAAATTGACGCCGAAAAAGCAGACGCTTTCACGCCAAGACTGTTATGGCTGCTAACGACCCGGTTGCTAAAATTTGGACATCGTGAGTTGGTCGCCAAAAGCAGCCATGCACTTAAAGGTTGACGGAAAGAACATCATCTCCTTCGTCGAAGGTGGCCGATACAAATGTGCGCGGCGGCGCGGCGGGCTCAAACGAGAGGCGCTGACAGAGTGCCAATGAACGGGAATTCTCCGGCGAAACGCAGGCCCAAAGACGCGCGACCCCCGTGCTTTTCAATTTCGCGGCGACAGCTTGGACAGCTTCGGTTGCAAATCCGTTGCCCCAACTCGAAGCTACAAAAAGGAAGGCGATTTCAGCGTCTCGGCCGTGTACAAGAGCCTCTATCCTGCCGATCGCTCGGTTGCCGTCGATAAGGCGCACAGTAAGAGGAATAAAGCGCGAGGTAGCTGAAGTTTGACGGGCCGCCTCCTGCATTCCTCTGTAATGCTCGCGTAGATCCTGTTCGTTCGTAGGCTTATCTTCTGGTAAGAGATAAGCGTTCACCTGCGGGTCAAGCAGTCCTACCAATTCATTGGCATCGGTTTCTATGAGAGGGACGATCCGAAGGCGCTTCGTACGTAAAAACACAGGTCACCATAATCTATCCCAGATTCTGGCAGCAATCTCTAATTTCGGAAGAGGAAGCAGATAGTCCGCTCCCACCCCCAGTTTGAGACATGACGAACCAACGCAAACTGCGTCGGCTTTTGGCGGGCAACGCGCTCTCCCGGTTATGTCCAACATTAAGGTCGCTAGCAGAAATTCGGCTATCTCAG
>JAZBPE010000141.1:0-4878 GCA_036353345.1 Erythrobacter sp.
CAACACCGTGCCATCGTCTTCCATGAAGCTGCGTGCGTCTTCGGCAAGCGCGACGCGCTTACTCTTGGCATTGAGCATGAACTGCGGATTGGTCGCCCATTCGCGCATTGCCAGCACACGCGCGAGCGGCGTTGGCTTCACCTTGCTGCTTAGCGACAGTGTAAGGAGGTGCGACGTGGCTCCAGTGCGTTCGTCAGTGCGGAGAATGCAGTCATCCTCGACTTTTGCTACATCAACCTGAACAGTCTCTACGCCGACATCAAGTGTGCCAGCCTCGCGCGCAGCGGCGACCCGCGCTTCCACCAGCCCCAGAAACTCGTCGAAAATCGCATTCTGCATGCCAATCGGCAGCGCCAGAATGCGGTTGAGCCAGCGCTGGATCGGCGGCAGGTCCTCAAGCAGCACCCCGCCCTCGCCTGTGAGTTTGAGCCCCGAGCGCTCCTCGAAATCTGTCAGTGTAGTGCTTGCCAGCTTACCTTTGCTGAGCAGATGGAACCAGGTGACGAGCGCCGTCTTGGCGTATTCGCTTTCGAGATTGTCGGCCGGATCGAACAGGTTCTGCCCGCCCGTCTGCCGCTGACCGCGTGTCAGTGCACCCAGACTATCGAGCCGCCGCGCAATGGTGCTCGTGAACCTGAGCTCGCCCTTGCAGTCGGTCGTGACCGGGCGAAAAATCGGTGTCGCGGCCTGATGGGTGCGGTGTGTCCGGCCCAAGCCTTGGATCGCGCGATCGGCGCGCCAGCCTGGCTCGAGCAGAAAATGCACCCGGCGTTGCTGGTTCTGAGCATCGAGGCTCGCATGGTAGGATCGCCCCGTTCCGCCCGCATCGCTGAAGATAAGGATGCGCCTGCGCCCATCCATGAACTGATCGGTCTCGGATTGGTTGGTGCGCTTAGAGCGGCTTTCGAGCCTTTGCGAACCATCCGATTGCGGCACAAGCCGCTTCGTGCGTCCGGTCACTTCGGCGATACAGTCGGGGCCGTAACGCTCAATCAGCCCATCGAGCGCCGGCTTGATCGGCGGCATCGCGCAAAGCTGCTCGATCAGTCTGGCGCGGCTTTCGAGCGCGACTTGGTTGTGGACCGGCCTGCCATCCTCGTCGAACATCGGCGTCGAGCGTTCCTTGCCGGTGTCATCGACAAAGGTCTGCATCTGCTGCGTTGGAAAGGCGCGCTTGAGATAGTCGATGACGTTTTCGCGTGGGGACAGGTCGATTTCGAGATGCGCGCGCTCTTCCGGCGACAGCGCATCCAGGCGGCGGTCGAGAATGCTTTCAGCGGTTGAGACCAGTTGGATCACCACAGACATGTCCTCAGCCAGATGCGCGTCGACCGCGGCAATCAAGCTCGGGAGCTTCATCGACAGCAGGACCTGATTGAAGAAGCGCTGCTTGCAGCTTTCAAACCGCGAGCGCGCCGCGGCCTTCGCGCCAGAATTGAGCGTCTCACCATCCACATCGTCGACCACACCGGTCGCTTCGAGTGCAGCCTCCATGTTCTGATGAATGATGGCCCATGCATCGGCGTAGGCGTCGTAGATGGCAATTTGCTCAGGGCTTAGTTCGTGCCTGAGTATATCGTATTTGACTCCGGCAAAGCTCAGCGCACGCGCCTGGTAGAGGCCAAGAGCCTTGAGATCGCGCGAGACCACTTCCATCGCTGCGATCCCGCCGCCATGGATTTGGCCGATAAAGTCTTCGCGCGAGGCAAATCCGGTTTCGGGACCCCACAGGCCCAGACGGACCGCGTAAGCGAGGTTGTTGACGTCGGAAGCGCCGGTGGCCGAGGCGTAGAGGACGCGCGCCTTGGGCAGGTGGTTCTGGAGCAGCACGCCGGCGATTCCTTGCTGCGAGCCGCCTTGTTTGCCGCGCATACCCTCGCCGCCTGCGACGCCGCCCATCTCATGGCTTTCATCAAAGGCGATCACGCCTTCAAAGTCCTCGCCCGCCCAGGCGAGCAGTTGACCGAGGCGGGTAGCGTCCTGCCTCTGGCTGCGGAGGGTGGGATAGGTGACGAACAGGATGCCTTCCTTGAACGGCACTGGCTGATCGATCTTCCAGTTCGAGAGCGGCTGAATATCGGCGGGCAATCCGCCGAGCGCCTGCCAGTCGCGGCGCGCGTCTTCGAGCAGGCTTTCATTCTTCGAGACCCAGATGGTGCGTCGGCAACCGGCCAGCCAAGAATCGAGAATGCAGCCTGCGATCTGCCTGCCCTTGCCTGCCCCGGTCCCATCGCCGAGAAAGTATCCCTTGCGATAGGTCGCGCCATCCTCGGCGAGCGTGAGGCCGACGCCTTCATCGCAGGGCTTGAAGTGACCGGGCAAGAATTGCTGCCACGCGTTCCCAGCATAGATCACCGTCTCGAGCTGCGCTTCGGAGAGCGCTTCGCCATCGACAAGTCGCTCAGGCAGGTTCGGAATGTAGTCAGGGATCGGCGCTGGAATGGAACCCATGGCAACCGACTCTACCAAAGGAGTGGGATGCTCGCCTGCGCCAGCGATATCGATCCGGCTCGGGCGGTAAGGCAGATAGACACCGGCCTGTCTGCCTAGGGCGCGCGGCGTCTGGAGCGTTTTATAGTCGAGCGCTGCGACCTTAGAGGATGTGTTGTCTGGCTTGGCCCTCCCGGGCCTAGGGGTACGCTGTTTGGCAGAGCGGACCGTTTTGAATAGCGAGCTGCTGGGCCTGCGCAGAGCAGCGACAGGTGGCGGAGCTGCCCTCGCTACTTGCGCTCGCGGGGCAATGTCGATGGCCTCGCAGAGTTCTGCAACCGTATCGCGGCTGATCACCGATGGCTTGATATTGCCTGGGCGTTTGTCGATCACATAAAGCCGAACCGCCACGCTCGTGCCCTGCTTGCGATAGCAGGAAGCGAGCCGACACGAAGTGACCACCGAGCAGCCCTTCAAGGTCTCGTCGTATATAGCGATCATCTTGGCCGACGTGGTGAACCCGCCGGGCATGATGGCGACGATGCGTGCGCCCGGCGCAGCCTTGGCAATCGCCGAGCGCAGATGCCGCACCGCTGCGTGCGGATCGATGCCTCTCCCCTGCGAGCGCGCAAAGGGTGGGTTCATCAGAATGAGGCTGGGCTGGAGCGCCGGTGGCAAAAGCGAGGTGAGCATAGCGCCGTCATGACCGGTGCGTGTCGCTTCGGGGAACAGCGCGATCAGTTTGTCGCGCCGCTTGGGATCGATCTCGTTCAAATGCAGCGCGGCAACTGGCGGCAGCATCGCCGCGAGCATCCCGTGTCCCGCGCTCGGTTCAAGCACCACATCATCGGCGCGCGGCTGCGCAACCTGGACCATCAGCGCCGCCAGGTCGGCCGGTGTCGAGAATTGTTGCCAGCGAATCTGGTCCTCGCTGCGCACGGTCTGGGTTGGAAGAGTTTCGGCAAGCTTGGAGATGCGTGCAATGTCGTCGCGCGTGCGAGGAGCTGGACTGTCCATCAGGTGCCGCACCAACCCCGCTTCCATAAGGTCATAGGCGTCGCGCTGGGTCCACTTGCCATCGGCGGCATCGCCGTCATTGAGCGCCCGCATTGTCTCGAACAAAGCGGGCTTGTCGAGTGTGTGAGTGGCGATGCGTTCGGCGATGGTGCCGATGGCATCGCTTAGGCTGATGCGAATGGGAGTGAAGAGATCGTTCATGGCGCTGCTCCTGGGATTGGACACAGCACCCCCTCCCCCTTCCCTTTGTTCGAGGTCAGGCGCGCTCGGAAAGCTGCTCGTTCATCCGCGCGGAGCCCTTGAGGGCCTCGCCCATACCTGCTTGGGATGGGCGTTGGCGTAGCGAGCGCGGCGATCCGGCAACGGCACGGAAACGATGCAAAACAGCGCTTGTTCACGCGAGCTGGCTTGGCTAGTTTGGCTTTGCGATACCCAAACCGCGCCGAAAGGTGTGGTTATGAAGAAGTCAATTGTGATTGCGCTGGTCGCTCTGTCCAGTCAGGCAGCGGCGGCACAAGAAGTGAAGCTTGAGCAGTTCACGCTGCGAGCGCCTGTGTCTTTCCGTTTGCTGATACCCGGGCAAGAGCCTGATCCAGACACCGTTGGAAGTCCGACGATCGCCGCTGATCAACCTACATCTTCCAGTAATTCATTCGAAAACACATCCATCGACTTAGGCACGCCATCTGTTCGCCCCTATGTTCCAGTCTGGATGAGAGGAGGTCGCTCAGCGTTCGAGACGAGAAGACCGGCTAAACCGGCGCACGGTTCTGATCCTGATTGTCTGACGCATGGCTACTTCCCGCGGCTCGATATTTCTGCAGAAGCGCAAGCACGCCGGCGCCTGTACTTCGATCACATCGTCATGGCCGCCTGTCAGGCAGGCGTGCCTGTTCCTTTGTTTGACGCACTCGTATCGCAGGAAAGCCGCTATCGTCCATTCGCCAGAAGCCATGCTGGTGCGATGGGTATGGCACAGCTGATGCCCGGAACAGCGCGATATCTCGATGTGTCTGACCCGTGGGACCCACTGGAGAACCTGCACGGAGGGGCGCGGTATCTGCGCGAGCAGCTCGACCGCTTTGGCTCGTGGGATCTCGCCCTTGCCGCCTACAATGCTGGTCCGGGGCGGGTCGATAAGTATGGCGGCATTCCGCCCTTCCGTGAAACCCGAAACTACGTCCGAACGATACTCGCTAGCCTCGGAGGCACGAACTTTCGTTTTGAATCGCCAAGGCCACGCGAACTCCGGAACCCTTTTCGCAGGGTCCAACTTGCAAGCTTTCCCATTCCATCAGAGAACCCAGAGTAGTGGCGGCATCGAGGCTGAGACGTTGCTGCGGCTTTCGACCCAATGTCGGTCATCATCGACAAGTACTTTGAACGCTGAAAGCGGACCCATTTCGCGCTGGCTACTTATGTCTGAAAGTG
>JAZBPE010000142.1:0-3285 GCA_036353345.1 Erythrobacter sp.
CCGCTGGGGGCGTTACCGCCCGTGGATCGCGCTGGGGGCGGTGCCCTTCGGCGTGTCTTTCGCGCTGGCGTTTTCCACTCCGGGCGACTTGCCCGTTGCGCCGTGGGTTTGGGCGCTGGGCACGCACCTGTTGCTCCGCACCGCCTACACAGTGGTTTCGATGCCATTCAATTCGATGCAGGCACGCTTGACCAGCGATGCGGACGAACGCAGCGTTCTGGCGGGGTTCCGTATGGTCGGCGCGGCCAGCGGCGGCCTCGCGATCGTGGTGCTGATGCCGCTGGTGGTTCAATCTTTCGCCGCACAAGGCGAGGCTTACGGCTACCTCGTCGCCGCCAGCCTCGCGGGGGCGCTGGCGGTGGCGGGGCTGCTTTACTGCGCGGCCGCGATGCGCGAACCTGGCGCCGGCAGTGAGGCGGCACCCGAACAGTCGCTTTGGGCCGATATTGCCGCAATCCCCGGCCTGTTCCGCTCCAACGGTCCGCTCATCCGCGTGTTCGGAGTCATCGTGATCGGGTCGATCTGCCTCGGAATGTTCGGCAAGAATGTGCTCTATCACTTCAAGTATGATGTAGGTCGCGAGGACCTCATTACCTTTGCCCTGGTGCTGCCGGCGGTGTTGCTGGTGGTCTCGACGCCCTTATGGGTCTGGCTGTCGAAGCGCCGCAGCAAGCGCTATGCGCTCAACGCCGGCCTGCTGATCGCGCTGACAGGTTATGTGTTGTTCTTCCTCAATCCCTCGCAATTCCTCCCTGGTGCCTTTGCCGCGATCGCCCTGATCGGGCTGGGCGGCGCATCCCTACCGGTTATGTTCTGGGCGATGCTACCCGACACTATCGAATACGGGGAATATCGTTCCGGCGTGCGGGCGGAGTCGCGGACCTTCGGCTTTGCGACCTTCGCCCAGAAAGCGGCAGTGGGGATCAACGCGTTGCTGCTCGGTGCCCTGCTGAGCTGGGCCGGCTTCGAGGCCAATGCCGCCCAGACCCCAGCGACGCTGGTCGCGATGAAGGCGATCATGGCGCTGGTTCCGGCAGCCGGCAGCATCGCAATTCTCGCCATCCTGCGCGGCTACCGGCTGGACCGCCAGACGCACGAGAATATCGTGAACGTGCTGCGCGAGCGAGCTTCCATCAAGCGAGGCTGACTCGAAGACTGCCGAATGTCTAGGTCGGTGCTTTTGGTCAGCATCGCATTTTAAATGCGGACTATGGTGCGCACGCCCGGCTGCCGGCAACCTGTGGCCGTGCCGCGGTATCCGGACTGGCGCCAAAATCTGACATGGTCGCGCCGCATGCCCGAGGACCGCGTCTAGACAAGGTTTCTTCCATGATCTCAATGACGGCGCGTTGCTGAAGGTCCCTTAGAGAGCAATCGATCGGCTGCTTCTGTCTGAAGCAGACGTTCGCCTCAACCGCGCTCAACGACCGACTCTGGGGCGATAGGCGACGCATTGCTTGGCTGCGATCAACGGCAGCTATCGCGTTTTGTCGCCCGAAAGCGGTCAGGCAGCTAACCACCCATCAGCAGCCATGAGCGGGGCTGATCCGCGATCCCGAAAGCGGCATGACGGCTATGCCGCGCTTCTAGATAAATCCTGCCATTCTGAAAGCGACCCCATTTCGGCCAGAAACGCTTGGCACATTGATTCCCGAAAACGGACGTTGTTTGCGCTGCCTCGAAATCTCGTGAATTGGGCGTGATAGCGGACGCGGGCGTCTATGCCCGATCATGCTTTTGCAGTATTATTTTGGTTCGGGTTCACCGCACGAAAGTGCGACCCGAAGCTGGTCCAGTAGCGCGGAGTTTTGCGTCGTCTCTGGATGGGTTGGTCCCCCGGCGGATCGGGCAAGCAGAGCCTCGACGGCTTCGGCAACAACCTCGTCAGGCCCGAGCCGATACGGGCTGATGGTTCCGATACGCGGATCGAGCTGGTCTTCGAGCGGCTGTGGTTGATCGATCACTTCGCCGCTTTCTGTGACTGGATAGATCACAACTTCCATGTAGTCCGCAATGGTGCTGAACACGCCGACGGGACTGCGAAGACCTTCGTATTCCCGTGTCTCGCTTTGCAGAACGATAAGGTAGCGCTGGCCGCTTGTTCCGTTGCCGAGCGAAACGACGTATCCGATATCCTCAACGTCCGGGTTGGTAATAATCCGTTCGCGGATTTCGGGCGGTATGGAAAACTGATCTGCGCGCTCGAACCCGAACACTTCATAGGCCCGCTTGCGCAGTTCCGGATCACGCCGCGATGCAACGTGCCAGACTTCATGCGCCATGGTCCGGGCAAGTTGTGCGGCTCTTGGTGGCACAAACAGGAATTTCATCTGCGACCATGGCACAACAATGGCTGAACCGGTTGTGTAATAGGCGCCGAACTGGGCCTTGCCGTTACTTTTGATCATTTTGAGGTCATCTGGCCAGATGCACAAGCCTGCCTCGTTCAACTCGCCGTAAACTGTTTCCAGCAGATCGTGAAAAGTCGACACTTGTCCCTCGTGCCACGGGATGCCGGCATCGGAGATCAACTCGATCAATTGCCTCTCGTTTTCGTCCGGTGCGTAGGCGCTTCGATCCTCGCCAAGCCGAAGAGATAGATCGAGCTGGCTGTTGTAGAGCGAAAAGTCGGTTTCATTCGCCAGGTAAGCATCAGCTTCTTTCTCAGACAGAAAATCAACCTGATGGCTGCCTATTCTTCGGGTTTGCGATGCCCCCAAGTCAGAACCGAAATCGAAGGAAGCGTAAACGGCAAGACTGGACACGAGAACGGTCACGCCGAGAAGGGAAATCCATCGCTTTTTCATCCGCCACAGCCTCGAGGGTAGCTGTATGGCTGTCAAGTGACGCAGAGGCATGACTTACACAGTTCCCATAGGACCGGCTTGTCGGCTTCGGAAATTTGGGTCGCAAGCTTCTATGATATCAAGTGTATTCTGCGTTTGGTTTGGTTACCCATATTTCTGAGACCAGACCCTCCGCTTTCCATCTGTGTACGCCCCGAAAGATGCAAGAATAAAATCGGGTCTTGGCGGTAGTCGGATGCTGCCATCTGTTCGGCCTGTTTGCGCGGGCGTAATGCCGCTGGCTCGTATGGGAGTTCGCGAACCGGATCCACATCACCCAGGCGTGCTCTGAGGCACTGTGGAAAGCACTGGTTATCCGGTCCCGTCTCGCCGACTGTGGTGCCATACCCTCCTTCGGTCTCTTGCCTCTACCGACGACCTCTGGTCCGCCTCAGCTTACGCTGCTGCCGCGACCGGAGCTCTGTAATCCTCACCCTTC